>CAZPUF010000310.1:0-2860 GCA_964589705.1 uncultured Saprospiraceae bacterium
CTATGTCCATCCAGGTGAGAAACTGCTGATTCCCTGCTTGGTCATCATTGACTCTGACTGGTGCAGACCAAGTCATGCCTTTGTCCTCAGAATAAGCGACCCATATATCAGTGTCTTCCTCTCCATGTCGCTGGTCACTCCAGTTGACATAGATGGTACCTCTATGAGGACCATTGGATCTGTCTACACACGTTATAGGCATACCATTGGCCCTAGAAATACCAGAAATAGGTAGATCCCATCCACCAGGTTGTGAGGCGATAACCACATCTTCATCCATCCACGTCTCCCCTCTATCCTCAGATCGGTCAAAATATATTTTTTCATTCCAACTCCATGACACATATATCTCTCCGTCAGGTCCCACACAAGGCACGGCGCCTTCCGTAGTATTATCACTATCTATGCAATCGCCTTCATACTGGTTAATCATAAGTGGCGTGCTCCAACTCTCTCCGTCATCTTCTGACTTGGAGAAAACGATTCTTGACTTATCTTCTGCTTTCTTACTGGCGTAAAGGTCAAATTCTGTCCAAGTCATATAGATGGTGTTATCCTTAGGATCTATCGCCATCCATTGTTTGTCTTGATCCTTAGGTGAGCGGGGCTGCGTGTAGGAGCCATCATTCCAGGTCTTACCGCCATCACGCGAACGCTGAACCACTATCCTATCCAAGAATGATTCACTGGCATACGCTTTACCATCTGGATTAGAAAGGTGGGCATAGAAAAAATCTCCTTTGTAATTCGCTTCTAACACTGGGTCACCATAGACTCCAAATGATGAGCTCAGACGATCTTCTGTCCAGGTCATTCCGCCATCTTCAGAACAATAAATATTATCTAACACAGATCCCGCAACAATGCGTTTTGGGTTATTAGGGTCAATGGCAATAGAAGGCTCGCAAGGTCCTACCATGGTCTTGGCTTCAGCTATCATGACGGTGATACTATCTGGAGCAATTATCTCTTGTGTTTGATCTTTGACAACAGGTGGATAAGCCTTTTGGCTGCAAGCCCAGATAATTGAGATTGAAAGTAGTAAGAAGATGGCTCGCATCATGTCAAATTGTTTTGATAGTAATGATACGGCAAATTGAAAACATCTAACTAACTATTTCAGACTAAAATCAATGCATAATATGAGCATTAGTTGTAAGAAATAAAACAACAACAAAAAAGCGAATACCCCATTCGAAGTATTCGCTTTTTTTCTCCTCTAAATCTCTCTTCTAGACCTTCATTATATCTTGCTCCTTAGCTTCTATCAGTTTGTCGATTTGTGCTACAAAGCCTTTGGTAATTCCTTCTACTTCTGACTCTCTCTTTTTTCCTGCATCTTCAGGGAAACCATCTTTGACTTCTGATTTAATGACTTGCATTATTTTTTGTCTGTCATTACGCAGACTCACTTTGGCATCTTCGCCCAGTGCTTTGGCTCGTTTGACCATTTCTTTTCTTCTCTCCTCAGTCATCGGCGGCATAGATATTCTGATGAATTCGCCATCATTCATTGGCGTGATTCCCAAATTAGCTGCAAAGATGCCTTGCTCTATAACAGATAACATAGACTTCTCCCACGGCTGTATAGAGATGGTCTTAGAGTCTGGTGTAGATAGATTAGCTACCTGGGCTAGTGGCGTTGGAGTGCCATAATAATCTACCATGATATCCTTGACCAATGACGCAGAGGCCTTGCCTGTACGAACTTTAGTCAGTTCTGATTTTAGGTGATCTACTGATGATTGCATTGCATTTCTGCCATCACCGAATGCCATGTCTATCAATTCACTCATGCTTAAGTTTTTTAATTAATTCAAAGATATATACCCTAAACAACGGGTCCAGAGTTCCTTCGATTCATCATATTCCATCCGAAATATAAGAAAATAACCAGAGCACTCATCGCATTTGCCACATAGGTCATGGCCGCCCACTTGAGTCCTTCACAGGCGCCGTCGTATTCAGGACCGTCTTGCATGACATCTGTATCATCTAACCAAGCCAAGGCACGCTTAGAGGCATCGAACTCTACAGGTAAGGTAACCAATGCAAATAAAGCGGTAGATCCAAAGGTTGCTGTTAAGATCCCTAAGCCCCAAACCGTATTTAAAATATTAGCGCCTACACCAAATATGATCGCCATAAAAAGCAATTGCTGTATCCGCGCTGATAACTGTATGAAAGGCACCATCAATGACCTGACGTGCATCGCTTTATACCCCGTAGCATGCTGTATGGCGTGCCCGCATTCGTGAGCAGCAACAGCGCCAGCAGATATACTCCGACTACCATATACAGGTTCACTGAGTGCTATCGTCTTTGTGAGTGGATTGTAATGGTCTGTCAGCATCCCTCTTCTTGGGACTATTTTGACATCATGGATATTATAATATTTCAGCATGGTAGCGGCGACCTGTGCGCCAGTCATCCCATTACTCATGGCGACATTACCATGCTTTCTGAATACATTCTTAAGTCGTCCACTGATAAACATGCCTATCAGTGTAGATAATCCAACTATTGCGACGTAGCCAATCATTTTTCGTTCGTTTTGATTTCTGGGTGAGACATAAAAAAAATGGACCCTTTCGGGCCCATCATATTCTTTTCTTTTGTTACTAGTCCTGACCCATGAATCTCATTAAGAAAAAGAGGAACATTGCCAGAGCCATAAGCGCTTGACTGACATAAGTCATCGCGGCCCACCATAGTGCTGTCTTAGCACCATCATATTCTGCACCTTGAGTGATGCCTGTCTCATCCAACCAAGCTAGAGCTCTGTTAGAGGCATCAAATTCTACAGGTAAAGTGATCAAACTAAAGGCAGCCGTGACACCAAATGTAAGCGTCAATATGA
>CAZPUF010000311.1:0-2839 GCA_964589705.1 uncultured Saprospiraceae bacterium
AGCTATCTTATATATATCTGTGGGGGTTTCGCAGATGATTGCTTGAGATCCCTTCATTGCAATCGGGTGTCGTATGAGGTCTGGATTGTTTTGAAGAATATTAAGCCACCCGTGCATGTTGAAATCTTTTCCTTTTATGTTGGCTTGGTAATAGGGATGTGCTTTATTCAGTATTTCTTTTGGGTGCTTATCAAGTGAGTTTAATATGCCTCTCCATAGGGTTGTAGTAGCATAATTATTACTATGATCATAGGTCTTTACCTTATGCCCTGTGCTCTTTGCATAGGCAATGGTTTTTCTATCGGTACTAGATTTGGAATCGTAAAAAATTAATAATTCTCTATTATGCGTTTTCATACCGATAATTTTAAAATTAAAGCAATTATACGAATTATATTTTACAATTAAGCCATTTGGTGATTTAATAATATTGCAAATGCCATAATTGCCTAATTATTATACTGATTGGTTGGTGTTTTTGTTCCTCTCAGAATCAATTCTTTAAGTATTAGCGATATCCTACATGTGTTCTAATTAGTTCATGGACAATAAAATTAGGCAAAAATTATATATGGTATAATAATATATTTTCATACCTTTTATTTTCAGTTTATTATTTCGCATTATCTAACCAAACAGTATTTATTATGGTAATTACTACAAAAAGTATAAGGAACATATGCCTCCTTGGGCATTCAGGTTCCGGCAAAACCACCTTTGCAGAGACGATGTTGTTTGAGTCAGGCGCTATTAACAGAAGAGGAGAAGTGGAGTCTGGCACAACAGTTTCTGACTATACCAATATTGAAAAGGAAAGAGGCAATTCCGTTTTCAGCACTTTGATGCACACTCATTGGAGGAATTGTAAATTAAATATTCTTGATACCCCTGGCTTAGATGATTTCAACGCTGAAGTAATATCCTCGCTCAAAGTCTGTGATACTGCCCTAGTAATGCTTAATGCTTCCCAGGGAGTGGAAGTAGGTACCGAACTCGTCTGGTCCTATATCCAAGACTACAACACCCCAACCATGTTTGTTGTCAATCAATTGGATCATGACAAAGCAGATTTTGATGTTGCCTTAGAACAAGCTATTGCCAGATTTGGCTCAAAAGTACTACCAGTCCAATTTCCAGTAGATGATGGACAAGCATTCAATAGTATTGTAGATGCGCTGAGGATGACAATGTATGTCTTTCCAGAAAATGGAGGCAAACCAGAAAAAAAAGACATTCCAGATGTACATATCGAAAGAGCTCAAAACATGCATAACCAGCTTGTAGAAGCTGCCGCAGAAAATGATGAGACACTGATGGAAAAGTTTTTTGAAGCAGGTAGCCTCAATGAAGAGGAATTGGCAGAAGGACTCACTATCGCATTGGCCAATCAACAAATATTTCCTGTATTCTGCTGTTCATCCATCAAGAATATGGGGAGTGGTCGAATCATGGGATTCATCAATGATATTGCACCCAGTCCTGCGGACAGACCTGCTCCTCGACTGGAAGAAGGAGGCACCTTGGAAACAACAGAAACCGGACCTGCAGTTACATTTATCTATAAATCTATGTCAGAACCTCAAGTAGGCATGGTGTCTTACTTTAAGGTCTACTCAGGTAAATTGGAAGCTGGAGTAGATCTGATCAATCAAGACAATAGAAATACAGAAAGAATTAACCAAATATTTTTATCATTAGGGAAAGCCAGAGTAGCTACTAATTCTCTTATCGCAGGAGACATAGGCGCCACTGTAAAACTCAAAAGTTCACATACCAATGATACCTTAGGAGCGAAAGGAGGTGAAGTCAAAATAAAAAAGATGTCTTTCCCGCCATCTAAAATCAGAGTAGCAATAACACCACCAGGCAAGAATGATATGGAAAAACTCATGAAGGCCTTGCTTCAAATAGAAGAAGAAGACCCAACCCTGCATGTAGAGCAATCTGCAGCCCTAAAACAAACCTTATTGCATGGACAAGGACAATTACATCTGGATCTAATCAAGTATCGAATAGAGAAAGTAAATGGTATCTCTATGGAATTTGAAAAACCTAAAATTCCTTACAGAGAGACCATTACCGCCGCCGCTGATGAAATGTACAGGCATAAGAAGCAGTCTGGAGGTAGTGGCCAGTTCGGTGAAGTGCATATTAGAATAGAGCCATATTATGAAGGCATGCCAAATCCCTCTGGCCTTAATGTCAGAAGTCGTACTACAGATGACTTACCGTGGGGAGGTCAATTGGATTTCCTGTGGTGTATCGTTGGAGGATCCATCGATGCGAAATATATCAATGCCATCAAGAAAGGCATCATGAATAAGATGGAAGAAGGCCCTCTCACAGGCTCCAGATGCCAGAACGTACGGGTATCTGTATATGACGGCAAGATGCACTCTGTGGATAGTAATGATATGGCCTTTATGATCGCAACCTCACAAGCCTTCAAGTCAGGCTTCCAAAATGCCAAACCTCAGCTATTAGAACCAATTTATGATGTGGAAGTACTATGTCCAGATGATTGTATGGGAGATATCATGAGTGATTTGCAGACAAGAAGAGCTATCATACAAGGCATGGATAGTGATGGACATTATCAGAAAATCAAAGTCAGAATTCCACTGGCTGAAATGTACAAGTATAATTCTAGTCTAAGAGCCTTGAGTCAGGGTAGGGCGAAATACACTAGAGCATTTGCAGAGTACATGGCTGTTCCTGGCGATATCCAGAAGGCATTAATTAAAGGAACAAAGACAGAAGAAGTAATGGCTTAAAATTAAAATAAAATATTAATTGGATAAGACTCTTCAGCATCTTGTGTGTTGGGGAGTTTTTTTTT
>CAZPUF010000312.1:0-2838 GCA_964589705.1 uncultured Saprospiraceae bacterium
GTATATGAATAAATTTGATGTTATAAATAAAGAGATGGCTTCAGTATTGATCAAGGAAGCAGAGGCAACTATACCGACGGATTGGGGAGAATTTAGAATGATAGCTTTCAAGTCAGATGTCTCTGATTATGATCCTGAATTAGCGATGGTGCATCCTGAACTAGATAATACAAAACCTGTAGATGTTCGTATCCATTCAGAATGTATAACGGGAGATTTGTTCCACTCACAAAGATGTGATTGTGGACCTCAATTGCATGCTGCTATGAAGCACGCAGCCGAGCACAAAGGATTAGTCATATACTTAAGACAAGAAGGGCGAGGGATTGGTATTATTAATAAGTTGAAAGCGTACAACAAGCAAGATGAAGGGCTTGATACTATAGAAGCAAATGAGGTGTTGGGATTGGCTGTAGACTCAAGGACTTATGAGAAGGTGATTCAAATTCTATTGTCTTTCGGTATCTCTCAGATCAGATTATTGACTAATAATCCTGAAAAGATTGCCGCCTTCAATAATAGCCCAGTAGAACTTGTGGAGCGGATACCTCTTGAGATACGATCTCACGAAGGTAACGCCAAATATTTGAAGACTAAGAAAGAGAGCATGGGGCACTTGCTCAAGCTGTAGACAATTTGGATTAGACATCAGATGCTTTATCTTGCATTTGACTTATGTTGTCTATCCTCATACCTATATACAATTATGATGTTACCCAATTAGTCAAAGACTTGTTGGCGCAATGTACCGCCTTAGATACACCTACGGAAATAGTTTGCTATGACGATAAGTCTAAGTCTACGTATCAGCACGCCAATGCATGGCTTAAAGATGTTGCTGGTGTCACCTATAGGGTACTCCCAAAGAATTTAGGTCGCTCAGCTATACGGAATCAATTAGCTAAGGCAGCTGTTTTTCCATATCTGCTATATCTAGATTGTGATTCAGGTATTATATCAGATGATTTCCTTAAGAATTATCTAGATCACCTTTCAGCGGATTATTTGGTGTGTGGTGGACGTAATTATACACCTCAGGCTCCAAAAGACAAGCTACACCATCTCCATTGGCTATATGGTTCTCAGAGAGAAACAAGGGCCTTGCAACACCGTCAGGACAATCCCATCAGATACTTCCATACCAATAACTTCTTGATACCGAAGTCCGCATTTGATCGCCTCTCATTTGATGAGTCTATTAGGTCATATGGGTATGAAGATTTGGTGTTGGCTGAAAATGCTAACGGTATAGGTCTATCTGTTAAGCATATAGATAATCCCATTCGGCATATGGACTTGCATGCGGCTGAGATCTTTCTAAGTAAATCAGAAGCCGCTGTCAAGAATCTTATTCAGCTCAATAAGCAAGGGTATAATTTTAATTCCAAACTGGAAAAATCAGCATACTGGATAAAGCGGTGTGGACTGAGTAGTATGTACATACATTACTTCAAGAGAAATAGAAAGGGCATTATCACTAACTTAAAGTCAGCAAACCCATCTCTTAGAAACTTAGATTTGTATAAATTAAATACCTACTTAGAGAACCAATAGAGCTAGACAACCTTAACTGTCCAGTTTTCCTTGTCTTCTAGTCTACCACTTCTGATACCATTAATAGTATCCTTAAGCATAGGAGATACCTTGTAACTGGATAGATCAAAGTTGTGCTTTGATCCTTTGTACCCTATGGTTTCTACATTAGCAACAACGGCGGCGGTACCGCTACCAAATACTTCAGTTAAGCTGCCATCCTGAGCACCTGCCAATACTTCGTCTATGGAAATTTTTCTTGACTCCACTTTATAACCTTTTGACTTGAGTATTTCTATTAAGGTGTTTCTTGTAATCCCTTTAAGAATAGCGCCATCGGTGCTTGGTGTGACTACCTTATTGCCAAAGACAAAGAAGATATTCATGGTACCCACTTCTTGGATATATTTAAATTCCTTAGCATCTAACCACATGATTTGGTCAAATCCTTCTTCTTTTGCAAGCTTAGTTGGTAGTAGAGATCCAGCATAATTGCCTGCAGCTTTAGCTTCTCCAGTACCCCCTATAGCAGCCCTTATATATTCTGTATCAGCCTTTAATGATAGGGGCTTACTGTAATAAGGGCCTACAGGACAGCAGAATATGACAAATCTATAAGTCTTCGAAATTTGTACACCTATGAATTCATCCATAGCAATCATATAGGGACGAATGTATAATGCACTTCCCTCTTTGTTAGGAATCCAGTCTTTTTCTAGTTTAACCAGTTCGTATATGCCCTCCATAAAGGCCTCCTTTGGAAAAGGCGGCATAGCTAATCGCTCAGCAGACAAGTTTATTCTGTCACTATGCATTTCTGGTCTGAATAGCATTGGTGTACCATCGATGTGTTTGGTGGCCTTCATACCTTCAAATATAGCCTGTCCATAATGCCAGGCTATGTTAGCTGGGTGAATGCTGAAGTTGCCAAAAGGCTCTATTCGCATGTCATGCCACTGTCCATCTTTATAATCTGCAATGTATACGTGGTCAGTAAATACCTTACCAAATGACAGATTCTCGAAGTCAACTGATTTGATTTTTGACTCTGAGACTTTGTTCATTTTGAGTGACGTTGTCAGCATGCTTTAGCGTTTGTTTTCCAGTATGGATGCATAGAATTATGTCCGTGTCTGGAAAAGTATAACAGCAGGAAAATACCTCTGTTCAAAATCAGTACAAAATTACATGATATTTATAATATTTTTTCCTAAGTTGTAAATTAGATGTCAATAAAAATTATATTTTGAAACTGTTTAATTTGGATATTAATTATTTTGGAAACACCCCATTTTGATATAGACA
>CAZPUF010000313.1:0-2818 GCA_964589705.1 uncultured Saprospiraceae bacterium
GAATTACCTCATTTTATTCTATAGAGTTTGCACATTTAGTAGTGGTTTAGGATTGAGAAAGAAAACACTAATCATGGATTTATGTTAGTTAATTAAACTAATACAAACACACGCATACAAGATGGACAATACAGGAATCATTACTAAGGAAAGTCAATTATCATTCGAAGAGACCTACAGCAAACTCAAAATGATTATTATCAATAATCCCAATCTCAAGTTACTTTTCGAACTAGATCACAGTGCCAACGCTGCCAAAGTAGATAAAGCATTGAGGCCGACGAGGATTTTGATGTTTGGTAATCCTAATCTGGGGACCCCACTTATGACTGCTGGAAACAATACAGGACTTGATCTCCCTCAAAAAATGCTGGTCCAACAAAAAGATGATGGGACAGTCACGGTATCTTACAATGACCCACAGTACTTAGTCAACAGACATGGCATTGAGGGACAAGATGACATCATCCAGAAGGTATCGGGTGCCTTGGATAAGATAAGTTCAGCAGCTACATCAGCTTAAGGGAGACCTACTTTACAATCAATACTTTACGTAATTCAGACCAATGCTGAGTCTGCAACTGTACGTAATATAACCCTTGTTCCCAATCAGTCACATCGACAAGCATTTGTTGGTCTCCAACTTTAATATCTAAAGATTGCTCGACCATTATTTGTGAGTTACTGCTGATTATTGTCACTTGGGCTTTTTGCATAAACTTGGATGAGAACGAAATCTCAAAATTGCTTGATGCGGGATTAGGTGATATAGTCAAGCCATTGATTTGTGATAGAGGGCTTGACACAGATGATACATCTTCTTCAAAGGGGATAAAACTATAATAGACATCTTGCTCTCCATTGAAGGTTGCTGTCCATGCTAGATGAGCACCAGCATCTTCTGATATCATATGGAAGTAGTCTCCTATCTTATTCTGCTGAGGCCAGCCAACGTGAGGATCGAAGGCCTCACTCATACGGCGGTTTTCGGACCAAGTCTGCCCACCATCCATGGAATAGCTATAATAAAGTGAAGACAGAACAGTGCCAGGATTGTCTCTTGTGTCTAACCAAGTGACATCAATTCGCCCATTAGGGGCAACACTAAGACTACCAAACCACTGCCAATTATCTATAGAATTATCTGTATTGATAGATATGGCTTCAGTCCAAGTAACCCCGTTATCAGTACTAGAAGAGAACATCATATCACTCACATCCCCATTATCTGATCTGAGGGTAGGAGCAAGTAGGTATACATTACCTCGTGTATCATTTTCCGAATGATCCACGGCTACCCATACCTGACCGAGCATGCCTGAAGGATTAGGACCAGCCCTCATGGCCAATCGTCCTTTGAGATCTACTGTTGTCTGTGCTTCCCACTGCACGGCACTTGCTGGATCTTTGGCAGAATCAGAACGAAGTACATAATAAGTAGCACCAAATTCTCCACAGGCATATACCTCCCCTTCTGGTCCTACAGCAAGAGTACCTCTAATGGGGTCATTATCTACAAAAGTGCAGTCTTCATAACTCTCTCCGTTATCTACGGATCGTGTAAAATGACCTGTACAAGCAGATAACTGTGCCTTCCAAAAGGCATATATATTACCATTGGAAGGCGTATCGGTATTATCTATTACCATCCATTGCTTATCTCCCCCAAAGGCAAAAGTTTTCTCACGCCAATCTTCTAAATCTTCAGACCCAAACACATCACAAGCAAAGGGTGAAGTCAAGGAGTTATAATAGAATTTGCCCTCTGAGTCCGTACACAACACAGGATCTGATCGGAATATGCCAGCTTCTATTGGTGGGCGGTTGTCCCAACTCAACCCATTGTCTAGACTAGTGGCTAACCCAGCTTGTCGGAAGTTGCTGGATATATTATCAAACTGTCGCCAACCGATGACCATCCGATCAGGATTGGTAGGATCTATACCAAGACTGGGCTCATTGGCAGCATCATTGGGTATGTTATTACCAAACTCATCCGTATTGACCTGGATAGTGAATATAGAATCAGAGGCTACAGAATATCCTTTTTGTCTTGGAGCGAACTCCTCCACTGGTGGGAGGTAATCATCATCTTTGTGCTCATGATAGCCGTCGTATTGCGCAGAAACAGAAGAACTTAGAATAATGAGGCTGCAAATAGAAAGAAAGCACTTTTTCATAAATTAGAGTTGTTTCAATAATGAAGTCGATTATAGATTAAATATAGATTATTTAGTGATAATCAAAGTCTTGGGCAGCGTCTGAGAATCCAAAAGGCATTAGGATAAGTAATGCCGGTAGTTCATAGATTAAAAGTACTGTTTTATTAAAGTAGGTACGCTGAATTATTGGTACATGATAATCCTTGTTTGCTTCCCCCTTACACCCACCCTATATTTGCACATTTATTAGTACAAACACTAAAGCATGTTTCCAGAATACGATGTCATAGTAGTAGGAGCCGGTCACGCTGGTAGTGAAGCCGCAGTTGCAGCAGCCAACATGGGTGCCAAAGTGATGTTGGCCACCATGAACATGCAGACCATTGCCCAGATGAGCTGCAACCCTGCCATGGGTGGCGTCGCTAAGGGTCAAATCGTACGAGAGATAGATGCCTTGGGTGGATATAGCGGTATAGTGACAGATCATACGATGATCCAATTCCGTATGCTCAATAAATCTAAAGGCCCTGCAATGTGGAGCCCCAGAGCGCAGAGTGATCGTATGTTGTTTGCTAGAAAATGGCGTAATCTATTAGAAGCCCATCCTAATATAGACTTCTGGCAAGAGATGGTCAAAGGCCTCATCGTCAAGGATG
>CAZPUF010000314.1:0-2813 GCA_964589705.1 uncultured Saprospiraceae bacterium
GCTTTAGAAGTAAGGCAAATAATAATAAGTAATATCAATGGCCAACGAATAGAGGCTGTCGAATATACAGAGTCGATAGTCCCTCTTGCACATGAGTATGTGACAGGTGTGTATGTGGCTAATGTAGTCTTTATAGATGGACAAGTAATTGCCCAGAAAGTATTTATAAGCCAATAATTGTCTGACAAATTAATTGAAGCTGAGAATTAGAGATACATTATGAAAAAATATACAACATTATTGCTCTTGTTAGGGATCGGTAGTATACTACTAGCTCAGAACACAGTCGGTCTTCTATCATACAATCCTAGTCAATCTTATGATGGGTATAACCTAATGTACCCACATAACCAGCCCAACGTCTTTCTGCTAAATAATTGTGGTGAGATTGTCCATGTGTGGGAAGATGAGCCAAACTTTCGACCAGGTAATACAGCTTATCTGACAGATGAGGGCTTACTCTATAAGACGAAGCGTGATGCCAATGTGACAGGTGATGCAATCTTTAGAGGAGGGGCAGGGGCTATAATAGAAGTGAGAGATTGGGATAATAATCTTGTTTGGGACTATACCTTGAATAATGACAAGTATAGATTTCATCATGATATAGCAGTGACGCCAGAAGGGACTGTCTTGGCTGTGGCTTGGGAATTAAAGACAATAGAAGAGTGTGCGGCTGCTGGAAGAGACACAACAACATTGCGAGATGGCGCACTTTGGCCTGAAGTCATTTTTGAGTTGGACCCAGTCACAGACTCTATTATATGGGAGTGGCATGCGTGGGATCACTTAATACAAGATTTTGATTCTACCGCTAATAATTATGGTGTAGTCGCCGACCATCCAGAACTCATAGATGTCAATTATGATGTACGAGAAGGAGATGCTGATTGGTTACATTTTAATTCTATCGATTATAATGAAGGAATAGATCAGATACTGGTAAGTGTACCTCACTTCGATGAGTTGTGGATTATAGATCATACGACCACCGCAGAAGAGGCAGCTGGTAACTTTGGAGGATTTAGTGATAGGGGAGGAGATCTTATGTATAGATGGGGTAATCCTGTGACTTACCGACAAGGAACCGAAGATGATAAGCAATTATTTTTTCAGCATGATGTTCAGTGGATAGATGATCACTTGACAGTGAGTAATCCGCAGTATGGGAAGATCGCTTTATTCAATAATCAATTTGGAGACAACTTCTCGGTTGTCAGTGTGATTAATCCACCGTGGGTGGAGTATGGCTGGATGTATTCCATGGATAATGAAGTTTGGCTTCCCCAGACTTACGATTTTAATTTGTCGCATCCGATAGACTCTACTAATCTATGGTCTACGGCTTTGTCTGGTGTACAGTTTTTGCCTAATGGCAATAGTCTGATATTGTCAGGTCGCTTTGGTTATACATTTGAGTTGACCCCTGATAATGACATTGTGTGGGAGTATGTCACTCCGAGAATCGGTACGGCGCCTGCGACCCAAGGAGATGAGCTTATGATCAATCAGAATTTGACTTTTAGATTCAATAGATTTCCACTTGATTTCCCAGCCTTTGAAGGGAGAGATCTTGACCCAATGGGATTTGTAGAATTGGAACCCAATGAGACCTTCTGTGATCAACTTTTACCAACTTCAGACATTTTGGATGAGACGGCATTTTCCGTATATCCTAATCCGGTAACAGATATGCTTACTGTAGAATGGGATGGTATGATGAGTGCAGATATTGCCTTGACTTCTATTATCGGACAAGTCATCTATAACAATCAAGCAGTGTCAGGTGGTCGGATATATATAGATGTGTCTGAATTTGACCCTGGCATTTATTTATTATCTATAGATGGCGCACATGCACGAAAGGTGATTGTTGATTAGTGCTCTATGGTTGTCGTAGAATGAAATATATTTTTCTGGTCCCGCTATTTTTTTTGACACTATCTCTAGTGTCTCAAGAGACTACTACTTCTAATACTAGCTTATCTCTGAGCTACGCTGTGAATCTGACCTCTAGCCCGATGCTTTCTAGTCATTCCATAGGCGGAGATTGGGGATTGGTTTTGGATCATCAGTTAGTAGATAGTCGATTTGGTCTCACGGCGGGTATTTATTATTCATTGGTGCATGTGGGATTTGAGGATGAGTTTACACCACCAGATGAGGCATTAGAATTTGGTTTTTTGCAATCAGCATTTGGGGTGACCTATTCGCTACTGCCGCGAAGCCGAGCACTGAGACTGAGGCTCTCTTATATCCATGGACTGATTAGGGAGAGTGATAACTTTGGTTTGAGTAATTTTAATATTCCCATCGTAGCGGGCGGCGTAGAATATCAGATACCCACGCATTCCAAACTACTCTTAGCGGTGGGATGGCAGCTAAATGTGTACGCCATAGACAGGGATAATCTTGGTAGGCAATGGACGAATGCTCTATACTTTAAGGTGGGGATGGGTAGTTAGGGCTATTCAAATGGACTTTGAGGGGATTTCGCGAAGGTGTGTAAGTGTGAATTTCTTTTTTCTTTTCAGTGTAATCCATTACGAGGACGGAGAACTCTCTGCTCCGCTATCGCTACGATCGAGTTGGAAAGGAAGGTTAAATAGACTCTTTTCAATTAGAATTATAATGCAGTTAACTGAATAGCGCATCTAGAATGCACTTTAAATCATCAGATTCTATACAAATAGTTGCCTACCGGCGGTTTTCTTTTTCATTGAAATACAAAAAGCCTGTCCTGAGCAAAGTCGAACGGGAAACAAAATTCTAGGCTGTACCCATTTCTTAACGCTAACTCAGCTTTAAATAGC
>CAZPUF010000315.1:0-2791 GCA_964589705.1 uncultured Saprospiraceae bacterium
ATGGGAAAGAATACATCTGTATCCTTGGGAGAACACTTCGAAGAATTCGTTCAATTCAGAATGAATTAATCTATACCCATTCCCGGGCTCTTTATTGAAAAGGGAATGTATTTTCAACTCAACTCCAGCCCTTCTCTTCATATTGATGTTATAGATTTGAAATTAACTATTCTAATCCAGAGGTATATGCGTCCACAGTCTGAGGCAGAATATATTAAGTGTGGCCTAAAAGAAGTAGCATCTAGCTGAGCAAAAAATAATTGAAAATGACAGAAAAGAAACTATCCATTCACTGGAAGATTCTGATTGGAATAGTCCTAGGGCTGCTGGTCGGATTTGTAGCAAGCAAATCTGAGATGGGCATTCACCTTGTTCAGAACTTCATTAAGCCATTCGGAACAATTTTTATAAGAGTTCTAAAACTCATTGCTGTCCCTCTAGTTTTTATCTCATTAGCTAAAGGTATCGTCGAATTAAAAGACATCAAAAAATTATCGGCCTTAGGGGGCAGGACAATCATCTGGTATCTATCGACGACCTTTTTTGCAGTTGTCTTGGGTTTGTTTTTGGTCAATTTTTTCAAACCAGGTTCTGGCCTTAATCTCGAAGCCTTCCAGCAATTATCTACTGACGGCATAGATATTAATTCTAAGAGGAATGGCCAAGGTGGTTACTTGGACTTTTTCGTAAGAATGGTCCCTGACAATGTTTTCTCTGCACTCAGCGACAATGGCAAACTGCTGCAAGTCATCTTTGTGACAGTATTATTCAGCGTCTGTTTGCTGATGATTCCAGAGAGTGATCAGAATCCGATTATCAAATTATTGGAATCCTTGAATAAGGTCATGCTCAAAATTGTAGATGTCATTATAGCTTATTCTCCTTATGCTGTTTTTGCACTTATGGCCACTCTGATCGTAGAAATAAAGGATCCCGCTGTCTTCAAAGCCTTACTCAATTATTCATTTGTGATGTTATTGGCGATGTCCGTTATGCTGTGCCTCTACCCTCTGATAATCCGTGCGCTAACAGGGATGCCCATCAAGAAATTTGTGAAAGGCATTTTCCCTGCTCAGCTCGTAGCTTTTACGACCAGTTCGAGTATGGCAACCTTACCCGTTACTATGGAATGTGTTGTTGATAACTTAGAGGTGGAAGATGAAGTGGCCAGTTTTGTTTGCCCCATCGGCGCTACGGTCAATATGGATGCCACCAGTCTTATGCAAAGTATCGCAGCTGTTTTTGTCTGTCAGGTTATAGGATTAGAGTTAAGCATCACAGATCAGTTGACCATTGTAGCGACAGCCGCGATGGCCTCCATTGGCGCTGCTGCTGTGCCTAGCGCTGGCATCATCATGTTAGTGATGGTGTTAGATTCTATAGGTTTCCCGCCAGATAAATTACCCTTGGCCTTGACCATGATTCTTGCAGTGGATCGACCACTGGATATGTGTAGAACCGTGATAAATGTGACTGGGGATAGTTTTGTTTCAGTAGTTGTGGAGAAGAGTATTGTGAAGGAATAGGCGTTACATTAATTGCTTTGAAATCACTCAATCTATCTGCTGCCAAAACTAATTAATGTATATTCGGTAGCATAAGGATTATGGAAATGGTAGAATAATAGGACTCGATTCTAATAATCCGTTCAGCAATCAGGAACAATTGGATTGGCTAGATCAAACCTTAGACCAGGCCTGCACAGCAGACAGCATAGACTTTGTTTTCGCACAGCTGCATCATCCGCACTTGTCAGAACTCTGGACACCTGGAGAGTCAGACTATACCGGTGAGGTGATTCTATCACAAGGTGCACAGCCAATAAGCTCGGCGTCACTGTCTCTACTGACCTAAACTATAGGAAGAAACTATGGAAGTATGGCAAAGAGCCTGGTGAGGTAATGCCTAAACTTGTAGAGGGCTGTGATATCATTCTAGGAAATGAAGAGGATGCAGAAAAACATTTTGGATTACACCCTGAAGGTGTACGTGACGCATGGCGGCTCTGTAGATGCGGACTCGTATCTATCTGTACTCCAACAATTGATGAAGATGTTTCCTAGAGCAAGAAAGTGATCACGACGCTAAGAGGATCTATCTCTGCGTCGCATAACAGTTGGTCTGGGGTCTTATGGGACGGCAAACAATTGTATAAAGCACCTACTTATCAAATTACGGATATAGTTGACCGTGTAGGTGGTGGTGATAGTTTTATGGCAGGGCTCATCTATGGACTTTTGAGCTATGAAGGCGATTACCAGAAGGCATTGAATTATGCAGTAGCTGCCTCATGCCTCAAACATACGATCAAAGGAGATGCAAATCTAGTGACAGTGCCAGAAGTGGAGAAGTTAATGAGTGGAGATGCTAGTGGGCGGGTGTCTAGGTAGATAATAAGTTGTTACCCCATGCATTGGGGTCAAAGTCATTAGCATATATCGATCCTGCGAGACCATACCCCTCTAAATTCCTTGTGATATAAGGGATAGTCAGAATGAGCTGGTATTTAAAGTACAAGATTAGAATTATTATATAGAAGGTCTTCTTAGCAGAGAAGGCCTTCTTTTTTTTATCCATACTAGACTCTCAAGCCTCTGAATAATAGGCTTTATATATTCATACATATTGTTTTCACCCTTTTCAGAAGAAAATGGTGGGACAACACAGATTATAACATATTATAAAATTTTGTAATATGTTTGTATGGTCTTAGCTCGCCTAAGTACATCCCTTCCAACAGCAAATTAGTCATCTACCCTTATGACTATACCGAAGTCACAACCCCATATGA
>CAZPUF010000316.1:0-2791 GCA_964589705.1 uncultured Saprospiraceae bacterium
CATACCAATATTTTCTATAATAGCAAGAGAAGGAGTGACTGATAATTTCGTGAATGTATTTTAGTCCACCTTTAAGCTAAGAGTCGCACATTGATTTCTTCTCCAAATACTACACTCAACTATCTTATGTAACTTGCAATCTATTAATGCTCATTCATAGTGAAGACCCTTTTAATCACACCGCCTTTTACTCAGCTCAACACACCCTACCCCGCAACAGCGTACATAAAAGGTTACCTTAATACACTAGGCATTAATTCCAGGCAAGCAGACTTAGGCTTGGAGGTAATTTTGGATCTCTTCTCAAAAAATGGGCTACAAGATATTTTTAGTGCACCTGAAGTAATGTCTGCGCAATTGTCTAATAATGCCAATCACATTTACAACCTTAGAGACACATATATAAATACGGTAGACACAGTTATCTCCTTTCTACAAGGACATGACGATACAATGGCCTATTTGATATCTGAAAGAAATTACCTTCCAGAAGCCAGTAAATTTCAGCAACTGGATGATTTGGATTGGGCTTTTGGGACGATGGGGATAAGAGATAAAGCCAGGCACATTTGCACCTTATACCTGGAAGATCTAGGAGACTTTATTATGGAAGCTGTGGATTCGCACTTTGGCTTTAGCCGATATGCAGAAAAATTAAGCATGTCTGCCTTGTCCTTTGATGAGCTCCATGAAAATCTGCAGCGAGATGATTCATATATTACACGACTATTGGTCAAGAGATTGGACAAACATATAACTGCAGCTAAGCCAGACCTCATTTGCCTCTCCGTCCCCTTCCCCGGCAATCTATTCGCTGCATTAAAGTGTGGTCAATATATCAAAGACAATCATCCTCAAATCAAGGTGGCGATGGGCGGCGGATATCCTAATACAGAATTGAGATCTGTTACAGATGCTCGGCTTTTTGATTACGTAGATTTTGTAACTCTAGATGATGGAGAAACTCCTTTGCGTAATCTTATCCAATATTTGGAAGACAAACGAGATCTGTCCATGCTTAAAAGAACCATTACTCGTATAGATGGAGAGGTCCAATATGTCAACGGCAGTCTTGAAGGCGATGTGTCTCAACAGAACGTAGGCACACCAGACTATAGCGATTTACTGATCTCTGAATACATATCTGTTATCCAACTCACCAACCCCATGCATCGAGTCTGGAGTGATGGCCGTTGGAATAAGTTGACAATGGCACATGGTTGCTATTGGGGTAAATGTACTTTCTGTGATATTTCATTAGACTACATTAAAAACTACGAAGCCTCCTCTGCTAAGTTGCTCGTGGATAGAATGGAAACAATTATAGAACAGACTGGAGAGCGGGGTTTTCACTTTGTAGATGAAGCTGCGCCTCCCTCAGTAATGAAGGCACTGGCTTTAGAAATATTGCACAGACAATTATCGGTAAGCTGGTGGACCAATATTCGTTTTGAAAAGAGTTTTCATCTTGACCTTTGTCGGTTACTAGCAGCGTCAGGTTGTATTGCAGTGAGTGGTGGTCTTGAGGTTGCTTCTGACCGACTTCTGAAAATGATAGATAAAGGTGTCACTGTTGAGCAAGTAGCCAAAGTCAATCATAACTTTACTAGAGCAGGTATCATGGTGCATGCTTATCTAATGTATGGCTTTCCGACACAGACTGATCAAGAAACTATAGACTCTTTGGAAGTAGTCCGACAGATGTTTGAGGCAGATATATTAAAGTCTGGATTTTGGCATCGTTTTTCGATGACGGCACATAGTCCTGTAGGTTTAGCGCCTGCCAAGTTTAAAGTAGAAAAATTATCCGATACAGGAAGTTTCGCCAATAATGATCTCGAATATGCAGACCCTACTGGTACAGATCATGATCTATATACTGCAGGACTCAAAAAATCTATCTACAACTACATGCACGGTGTAGGCATTGAGTTTGGACTCAGTGAGTGGTTTGACCAGACAATACCAGCAACCACACATCCTGCAGATATGATAGAAGGTTTTCTTAAAAGCAATATGAGAAAAGCTGCACAACCTGAAAACAAACTGGCATGGATAGGTGGACCTCTTAGTTTCACAGCTGAAGGAGGTCAGGGAATATTATCCGTCTACTCTAAAAATGATTATTGCACCATAGAATTGGAATCCAACTTAGGCAGTTGGATAGAAAACCTCATCTCTTCTATCTCGCAAAACAACCTTATTACCTTCGGGCAATTAGAATCGCAATATCTTGATGCTGGGTTTAAAGATTTTCCTTTGTTTTGGTATGGGGAAGTTATGGAAACATTGAAGGACATGGGATTGCTTGTCCTTTAAAACGAGAATTAGAACCCAACCGATATCAGGTCCTAATTCTACTTAACAGTTTTATCTATCGTCTTACTTTGATTTGATTCACCTCCATATGATACTTCGTCACATGGTCTTGACCACCAAAATATACCACCATCTCCGCAGGACCATCCACAAGCAATCTTTCGAAGTGTATGTCATAACTTGCCTTACCCAAAGGCGGGACCATCACCTTGTCTAAGGTGTATTCCAAATGATAGTTGATCTGATCTTCTATACTTCCTTGTTCCAGACCATATCGATTTCTTACATCCATTATATCTGCAGCAGCTCCAGTGCCATAGATGACGTTGTCAAGGACATTACCTCCTGCCAAGACAGAGCCAAGTACCCCTACACCTGTTAAGACAGAGGCACTAATTGTTTCTTGTTTTTTCTCTATAGCCAATCGTTCTTCTGCCTGTTCTAGGTCACTAATTATATCCACCTTTCTAAT
>CAZPUF010000317.1:0-2720 GCA_964589705.1 uncultured Saprospiraceae bacterium
ATTCTTTAAAATCTGATAGGTCTAGACCGTTTTCAATAAGCTCACTTTCATTTATAATTCTCGTAAAAGGAATTATACCCCTTAGGGTTAAGTCTTCTTTTAGTTTGTCAGCATATGAATGAGCAAATACTTCTTTCTCACTACTCGGAATAGAAAAGTACTTCTCCACCAACTCTTCAACGCTTTTATAGTATTCGTCATCTAAGGATTCCCATTTGTCATAGAGTGGATTCGTTTCAGAAGTATCATTATCGTCAATCTGCGCCCCTAATCGGTTAAGTTGATTTTTAATATCAGCTAATGGACGCTTTACTACTTTTAGATAATGAACGTAATGACCAAATTCGTGAGGAAGCGTTCGATAAAGTTGAGTTGACCTAATATTTTCAATCTCATATTCTGCTTCATAAAATCTTTTCCCCATTTTGAATTTATGTCCGTCTTTTTTTAGACGTTCTATTTCTTTTTGAGAATCAACACTTAGTTTCTTTGTCCATTTGAAACTTGCCTCTAGATCAACGGCTTCAATAATAACTGCTGGCCAATAATCACCCTCAAATTCATAAGAATAGATTAATCTACCCCACGCAGATTTTAAATTTTCCTCTTTTCTTTTTGGTTGTCTTAGAATGATTAATTCTAATTCACCATAGTCCTCCTTAGGTATCTGATTTATTATTTGTTCAATATCTTCTATGGTACATGCGTGAAAAGAATTTTGACGAGTCTTTTCTACAACAAATCTAAATTTATGACCATTGATAATTTTTTCAATGGTTTTGTATTCTCCTAATCTCTCGAAAAATGATTTCATCACAACAGAAGGATAAGGAACAACTAATTTGTTGTCTTGGCCATATCCCTGTTTAGCCGTTCCAATATTTCTATTTCTCCGAGTTGGATTTCTCATTTAGTTCTAATTGTGTGTAGTGTAGTGATGTCATGTGCCGTATCCCTTGGTGTATGACCTTTTCCATATAGTACTTATACCAGCTTCTACCAGACACCATAATCCCAAACTGAGGCAGGTAAGGATGGTAAGCCGATTTCTTTTCTTCTTCTATTGATTTTTGCTTTCTCTTCTTCGGTAAGATCCAATTCTTCTATCCATGATTCGCCATGTGTGTAATAGTACACATGTGGTGCTTTAAAGTAGTCTTTGTTATAGCCCTTGTACCAGGCGTAGACTTTAGGAGAGATACTTCCAATCAATACTGAGTGCTTGTATAGGCTATCAAGATTTTCTTTAAATGATATATGAGATGTGTGATTTATGAGTACATCTAGTTCTAAGAATTGGAGGGAATCGGAGAAAGGTACATAACCTTTGTTAGAAACGATATCAACAAAACGTTGCAGATTTGTAGAATCTAATGTTCTATACTCTTTATAACATTCTATTAATTCTAAATGGTTAGCAACTGTATCAGGGTCAATATAGTCAAGCCTCACCTGAAACTCATGGCTCTTGCAATTTTTATATTTCTTGTTATTCCGTAAGATTTGGTCTTGTATTATGATATCTATTATTTCTCTTCGTGCTTTTTTGTTTGGCTCTGTTAAATTTGCTAAGCTCTGGGTTGTTAGATCTATCAAATCTATATTCGGTATTCTTTCTTTTAATTTTGAATATAGATTTAAGAATTCTTCAGTATTATATTTAGTAGTGAGGAATCCTTTATTACAAGCAGCAATCAAGTGTTCTTTTTCTTTTGCTTCATCGATATTCTGAAAGACATTCGCAATTCTTAGATGAGCACCTGCCGAGATTCTTTTTTTACATGCATCGGGTAGGTCCGATAGATTGTGTAAAGCACCCACAGTGTCTTTCTGGAACATTAAGCTGTCATAACGATTCATCAAATTGTGACATTCTATGATGCTTTGCGATTGCAATCCATTGCTGCATAGAAATGATACTAAAACGATTAATAGTCTATTCATGGTAGTTGATTTTATTTTTACATGCCTATCGGCTTTTAGGTACTAAGAGAAATCTAACAGTTTTTTGAAGGACCCTCTCTTTTTGACCCCTAAATCCCCTTAAACGCGGACTTTACTCCTTCCCTTTTAAGGGAAGGACGGGATGGGTCAAGCTAGGTACTCAAAAGCCGATAGTCATTTATTTTATAACGAAATAACGGCGAAGTTCAGTATTTGGCTTAACTATATGCTATATTTTAATTAAACCCTTGCTCATTGATTGGCCTTTTTTTAGTTAGAGCTTATTGGTTTGACTATATATCCTTCATAGTACTTATTTGAATTTGGTTTATTCTCCATGTAGTAGTATGAAGAATCAGTTGTTTCGTAAATATTTACGATAGTGGTGTCATAGTTAGGCTTAGGCCAACTTCTGTCTGCCATCATTTTCATGAACCTATTGTTACTAATCCACTCAATTTTGGAATTCCAATAATCGTCATCATGATCTGAATAGGTTCGTTGGCTATTCTCTTTTCTGTCAATCTTGAAAGTAAATATATCTGAAAACCGATGTTCAAAGTAACCCTCTCGGAATCGAAGACAGTCATCATCTAGTCTTGTATTCATTTTTAAGTCCTTATCATATATAATGGAATCTTGCAGCGTAGAGCTTCTCAGGGCATTTAGATTTATACTAGACAAAGCAGCGTATATCTTTCGTGAATTCGGATATGGTTTCTTTGAATCTACATAGAAACGAATGGTGTCAATTGATATGGAGTCTAAAAGAAATG
>CAZPUF010000318.1:0-2704 GCA_964589705.1 uncultured Saprospiraceae bacterium
GCTCAGCGAGCTCCCGACGGGTGACCGCGTCAGCCCCCGAGCAATGGAACACGCCATCTGCGCGATGCTCCCCGATCGACAACATGATCTCGCCACACTCCAACGCCAACGACGGGGTAGCACGCATGTTGATCTCTTCGGCTTCCCACACGGTGAACGTATTGCCTTGCGACAGCGCATCGACAATCGACGCAGCGAAGTAGCCATAGCCACGGTCCTGGGCACGAGGCGAGGCAGGGCGAGCGAGGTGCAGTCCATTCACTCCACTCACACGAGCGACCGCTCCCCCGCGTTCAAGCGCCACCATCTCCGAGGCCAGCTTCAACGTTCCGTAGAGGTTGATCGGATTCGGCGGAGTCTCCTCGTGAGCTCCACCTTGGGTGCCATCGAAGACCCAGTCGGTCGATACCAAGACATAGGTGGCATCCGATGCGATGGCACCGGCCTGGGTGAAGCGAGTGGCATGCACATAGGACGCCCAGGCCACCTCACGATCGGCGTACATCTGATCCCAGTCGTTCATGATCGCGCAGTGAATGACGAGGTCCGGATCAAACGGGTCGATGCTGTTGCGCACCTGTGCTTCGTCGACCATGTCGACGGTTTCGACGGCGTACGGCGCACCCTCGGGCGGACGCCACGTATTGGCCGTGGTTAAGACTTCGTGTCCGGCGTCGAGCGAGGCCTGCACGATGTTCGAACCAACAAACCCGCCACCACCGCTAATCCACACCCTCATTATTGTCCTCGACTCTTCCGGTCGAGATCCGCGGAAATCGACATGGTCACTCCGCGAGCTCCGTTCCCCCTCATCTGATTCTCTGCTCTTTCTTGCCTTTGAGCATGGCGGCCTTGGCTTCGAGAACGCTGTCTAGCTCGCTGACTTCGGGGACCCCGACCTCCCAGAACGAACCGCCTTCGGTCCAGCTGTAGGCGTCGGTTACGAGAGCGATCACATAGGTACGGTCGGCGTCCTTAGCTCGTTCGTATGCAGCTTCGAGCTCATCGATGGTTCCGACGGTTTCGCTGATAGCGCCCATTGCTTCGGCATGCTTCGCGAAGTCGACGGGGACCGGGTTGACGACTGTGGGGTTGTCCTTGATCAAGTTGTTGAACGGCTCGCCCCCCATGCCGGTTTGGAGTCGGTTGATCACGGCGAAGCCGCCGTTGTCGCACACGATCACGATCATCTTGTGGCCGTGGATGACCGAGCTGTAGATGTCGCTGTTGAGCATCATGTAGGACCCGTCACCAACGAAGACCACGACGTCTTTGTCGGGCATGGCCATCGCCGCGCCCCAACCACCGCTGGTCTCATAACCCATGCAGCTAAAGCCGTACTCACAATCGAAGCTGTTGAGATGCTTGGCGCGCCAACCGTTGTTTACCTCACCGGGGAATCCACCCGCAGCAGCGAGAGCGAACGTCTTCTCGTCGGCCATTCGATCGACCGCACCTACGACTTGGGCGTACGTTGGCAGGCCGCTATCGCCGGTCGATTCCTTCGCTGCGATCTTGTCGATGTAGGCGTTGTGCTGAGCAACTTCGGTGGCCATAGTGGTCGACCACGAGTCGGGCGCGCGGTAACCCCCGAGCGCTGCGGTCATCTCTGCGAGGGTGACCTTGGCATCGCCGGTGAGCGGGATCGACTGGCGCTTTGTGGCATCGAAGCGTGCCGCGTTGAGGCCGATGATCTTCACCGCGTCGTTCTTGAAGACAGTCCACGAACCGGTCGTGAAATCGAGAAGACGGGTACCGACAGCCAGCACCACGTCGGCCTCGCCTGCGAGTGCGTTCGCTGACGTTCCGCCGGTCACGCCGATCGGGCCGCCATACATAGGGTGGTCCCATTCAAGGCATGCCTTTCCAGCGACGGTCTCAACGACGGGGATGTTGTGGGCCGTTGCGAAAGCCGCCAATTCGGGTTCGGCCAAGCTGTAATGCACTCCACCACCCGCCACGATGAGCGGCTTCTCTGCACTCTTCAGTAAGGCGACGGCTTCAGCTAGCTGGCGCTCGTCCGGGCGAGGTCGGACAATATCGTGCACGATTTCGTCGAAGAACCGAACCGGGAAGTCCCACGCTTCAGCACCAATGTCTTGCGGCAGGCCAATGAAGGCCGGGCCACAATCGGCGGGGTCGAGCATGGTCTGAATCGCATGAGGAAGTGAACTTGTGAGCTGTTCGGGTCGCACGATGCGATCCCAAAATCGCGTGACGGCTCGAAAGCTGTCGTTGACGGTTTGGGTCGGGTCACCGAAGTGTTCGACCTGCTGTAGCACCGGGTCCGGGATACGGCTCGTGAACGTGTCGCCAGCAATGAGCAGCAGCGGCAAGCGGTTGCTGTGCGCCACACCGGCGGCGGTGACCATGTTGGTGGCGCCCGGCCCAACCGAGCTTGTAGCCACCATGATCTGACGCCGGCGGGTCGCCTTCGCATACGCGACACCAGCGAGGGCCATGCCCTCTTCGGCCTGACCTCGATAGGTCGGCAATTCGTCCTTGGCCCGCTCCAGCGCGTGCCCAAGCGACGTCACGTTGCCATGCCCAAAGATCCCGTACACCCCACCGAACAACGGAGCAACAGACCCATCGCGCTGCACAGACTTCTGCGCAATCAAATGCTTCACAATCGCCTGCGAAGTCGTCAATCGAATTGTCTTAGACATAACTGTCAGCCCCTTTCGCGGGAGGAGACACGGAG
>CAZPUF010000319.1:0-2697 GCA_964589705.1 uncultured Saprospiraceae bacterium
ATTAAGATTTTATCGTATCTGTATACCATTGATAATCAATCAAATAACATACCTAATCAAAATAATGATGTGAAGAATTCCTTAAAAGAGTGTTTTTTTACTCTTAGTGATGTTGGGCGGCTTTAAATAAAATGGGATGAAGTAGGCAGTATCCTCTATTTGACTCTTTTTTAGCTTTTCTGAGGCTAGTGCGGCCATATTCTTAGCAGATGCGTGAGATTCGATAATAGACCAAGGAGAGGCATTCTTGAGATATTTACTCATCTTATGGGCACCATCACCACAAAATACAAGAGACTGTGCGCTCTCATCTTGAAATGCATCAATATCCAGGATCTTATTGTCTGCCTTTTGGAGTTCTTCTAATTCTGAGTTATAGATAGCATAATAGACTTCTTGTCTTCTAGCATCTATCATAGGGATCAATCGAGCATCTAAGTGGCCTGTATCTACACCAGCCGCTATTATCTGAAGAGTCGGCACTGCCAACAGTGGAATATCTTGAGCAAAGCATATGCCCTTAGCACAAGATGCCCCTACCCTTAGACCTGTATATGAACCCGGCCCTTTACTTACTGCAACGGCGGTGAGTTCGGTGATAGCGATGTTAGCGTCTGATAAGACAGCTTGTATCATCATTGTAATCTGTTTAGAATGAGACCACTCATCAGATGACTCCTTGAATGTCACAGGCTGTCCCTCACTGGCCAAGGCCACACTGCACCACTTCCCTGAAGTCTCCAGACACAAAATCATACTAATACCAATCTAAGCGACTAATTACTTACCTAAGATACTATTGTACTTAGCAGTATTATTTAACAAGTTTACTGCCTCGACTATTTCTGTATCATTCTTCAGCTTCTGATAGAACTTCCCTTTTTGGTAATGTGATCTTGCCGCTAGGGTTTCCTCTATAGCTGATACTATGAGCGATCTATGTGTCTCAAGGCCCATCTCTGCTTCCTTATCTATGGCATCTTGTAGAGACTCTACTTGACTTAAGAGAGACATCTGCTTATCTGACTTCAAGTTCTCTTTGAGCTCTTCTATGAGATCTGTGTTCTTACTTTCGTATTCAAAATCTGATTTCTTGACAAACTGAAGAAAGTCTTCATAATCTGAAAATGTTACCTCAGCTGGCTCTTCAGACTCAGTCATATGCTTATTCTCTATCCTATTGACGTAGGCAAATATGACATTCTGACCCTCTAATTGCTGTAGGATTTCAGGTGCACCGTTATTATCCAGCTTAACATCAGGTGTAACGCCACCTCCGTCAAGTACCGTTCTACCAGATTCTGTCTTGAATTTGGCTCTTTCTCCATCTGGAATATCAACTGGCTCACCATCTTCATACCTAACTGATTGTATACATCTCCCTGATGGGATGTAATATTTAGATGTCGTCACTTTCACTCTAGAATTATAGCCGACATTCATTGTATTCTGGACTAGTCCCTTACCGTAACTCCTTTGACCCATAATTACTCCTCTATCCAAATCTTGGATGACCCCTGATACAATCTCCGACGCAGAAGCTGACTTCTTATTGATCAATACCACTAATGGGATATCCAAATCCATTGGGGTACCCAACGTTTTGTACTTTACATCTCTCTCCTTCACCTTACTCTTCACACTAACAACATTCCTATTCTGAGGGACGAAGATGTTAGATACATTAATCGCTTCTTTAAGTAATCCTCCACCGTTGTTTCTCAAATCCAAGATAATGCCCTTCATTTTGGGATTTTCTTGCTTCATCTTGCTGATTTCTTTTCTAATATTCTTAGAAGCATCTGCTGTGAAGGTAGTAAGCACCACATAGCCTATATCATCGCTAACAAATCCGCCATATGGCACATTAGGTATACTTACCTGTGATCTCTGGAGATTAACATCCCATTCCTTATTTTCAGAAGGGCGCTTTACCGTTATAGCCAACTCTGTACCTGGTACACCCCTCATCACCTGATTCATCTCATCTAACGACCGACCTTTGGTAGAACGGCCTTGGACTTTGACAATTTGATCACCAGCTTTTAGCCCGGCTTTGACGACAGGGCTATCTTGATAAGGCTCCACAATGGTTATATAATCACCGACCTTTTTGACAATGGCACCTATACCCTGATATTTTCCTTCGGTATTGATTCGGTAACTGGCTACTTGAGACTCAGATATATAGTTGGTGTATGGATCTAATGAGCCTACCATAGCATCTATACCTGTCCTCATTAGCTGTGACGGGTCCAAATCATCTACATAGTTCTTATTAAGTTCTTTGTAGACATTGACAAAAATTTCTATGTTTTTAGCAATCTCATACAGCCTATCGTTATTAACTGTAGTCGCAGAGATACCGATAAGCATAATGATTACCAGTGATCCAATCTTATATACGTTCTTCATAAATTACTTCTAATGTGCCTATAACGTCAAATCTTCTAATAAAATTCGACTCAGAATCATAATACCAAAGGTCAGTTAATTTTCAACCAGTTTCCAAAACTTAACTTGATAATAATACCTATTCAGGTGACAAACTATCTTCCATCAAAAAAAGCCAAAGATGATTACTCACCTTTGGCCATTAAAATCCAATAATTGTATATAACCTAACCTAAATCTAGATGTTGGTCTTCGCTATTTGTATAGCAATGGCTAATAGTATTATACCAAATACTTTTCTCA
>CAZPUF010000320.1:0-2695 GCA_964589705.1 uncultured Saprospiraceae bacterium
GAAAATTGCTATCCTTGGAGCCTCTGGTGGGGTAGGATTAGCTGCAGTAGACTTGGCCAAGACCATGGGCGCTACAGTAATTGCTTGTGCCTCTACAAGAGAAAAGCTAGACCTATGTCAGCAATATGGTGCAGACCATATGGTCAATTACAATGACGAAAATCTCAAAGACCGGCTAAAAGAAATTACGGAAGGTAAAGGTGTCGACGTCGTCTACGATCCTGTAGGAGGTGATTATGCAGAACAAGCACTCCGCGCCTGTGCATGGAGAGGACGATATCTAGTAGTAGGATTCGCAGCAGGGTCTATACCGAAGCTTCCACTGAATCTTACATTGCTCAAAGGGTGCTCTATCGTCGGAGTATTCTGGGGCAGATTCACCAAAGAACAACCACAGGATAACATGGCTAATAGTTTATCGATTATCCAAATGCATAAAGAGGGTAAAATAAAACCGCATATCCAAGAGAGGTACAAACTCTCAGAAGCTCCTATTGCCCTACGCAAAATGATGGACAGAAAAGTAAGAGGAAAGGTTATTTTGCAAATAGGGTAGTTATCTACCTCCCTTCCCATTTAAATTTTAGCAGCGATATGCGCTGCTTCTTTGATAGCTCGCTTAGCATCTAAGCCCTTAGCGTCTTTAGCACCGCCGATGATATGGACATGATGATCTATTCCAAACTTTGCGCTCAGCTCGTCCCGACTTTCTTGACCAGCACATATGATCACATTATCTACGTCAAACAACTTAGTCTCTTCTCCCACTTTGACTGTAAGCCCAGCATCTGTCATAGATACATACTCACACTGAGAATACATATCTACCTCTTTCTTCTTGAGAGATGCTCTATGAATCCAACCCGTAGTCTTCCCTAAGCCTTTACCATGTTTTCCAGT
Source organism: uncultured Saprospiraceae bacterium (assembly GCA_964589705.1). Lineage (GTDB taxonomy): Bacteria > Bacteroidota > Bacteroidia > Chitinophagales > Saprospiraceae > RFSX01. The sequence continues at coordinate 901 of CAZPUF010000320.1, forward strand.
AGACCGCTTTAGCAGGTATATCTTCCTAGGGGATGGCGTATTTATAGGTACTGCGGTAGCCCCTGGGGACGCGTAACTCATATCGACTCCCCATTCTTTCATATAAGCAGCAGTATCCATTGTGTGAGAATTATCATGCGCTAGATATTCGGCCACATCAAAGCCTATTCCACCTGCCCCGATAATAGCCACTTTATGTCCCACCTCTTTTTTATCCCATAGCACATCTCTGTATGTAAGCACTTTGGGATGATTGATACCATCAAAGGATAGCATACGTGGTGTAACCCCAGTCGCTATAATTATATCATCGCATTCTAACTCATTGAGCATATTTGTACTCATATGAGTTCTAAGAAAGATATTGACCTTATACTTATCAAGCATGGTTTTATAATATCGGATAGTCTCTGCATAATCTTCTTTGCCAGGAATCTCTTTAGCCATATTGAATTGACCTCCGAGTCTATCTGTCGATTCATACAAATCTACTTGATGACCTCGTTCTGCTGCTATAGCTGCTGCAGCGAGTCCTGCAGGTCCACCACCTACCACCACTACCTTCTTAGGTTTATCTGTAGGTAGATAATTTAGCTCCGTCTCATAGCAAGCTCTTGGGTTAACAATACACGAGCATCTCTGCATAGAAAATGTGTGATCTAGACAAGCCTGATTACAAGCAATACAGGTATTAATCTCATGTGGCTTGCCATCCATAGCTTTCTGTACAAAAAAACTATCTGCCAGAAATGGTCTCGCCATAGACACCATATCTGCACAGCCATCCTGCAGTACATGTTCTGCGATTTCTGGCGTATTTATTCTATTTGTGGCTATCAGGGGTATTGATACCTTGCCCATGAGTTTCTTAGTCACCCAAGCAAAACCTCCTCTAGGTACAACAGAACCGATTGTTGGCACTCTTGCTTCATGCCAGCCAATACCTGAATTGATAATAGTTGCACCGGCTGCCTCTATTTCTTTAGCCAATTGGACTACTTCTTTAAAGCTACTTCCTCCTTCAACCAAGTCTAACATTGATAACCTATAGATAATAATGAAATCATCACCTACTGCCGCTCGAGTCTTCTTAACAATCTCAATAGGAAATTTGATACGATTTTCATAATCGCCTCCCCATTCGTCTGTACGATGATTAGTCCGTTTTACTATAAATTGATTTATGAGGTATCCTTCAGAACCCATAATCTCAACACCATCATATCCTGCGAGCTTCGCCATTTGAGCACAATTGACATAATCTCCTATAGTTCTATGGATATCCTCAGCAGTTAATTCCCTAGGCGTGAACATATTAATCGGTGCCTTGATTGGTGATGGGGCTACTAAGTCTTTGGAGTAGGCATATCTGCCAGAATGCAATATCTGCATGCAAATCTTACCTCCTTCTTGATGCACTGCCTCTGTGATGACTTTGTGATGATGCGCATCTGCTTCAGTACTCATGATGGCACCTCCTGTGGCTACCACTCCCTCAAGATTGGGGGCTATACCACCAGTCACTATGAGTCCTACTTGCCCTCTTGCTCTCTCTGCATAGAAGGCCGCAGCCATCTTATTACCTCCAGGTATTTCCTCCAACATGGTATGCATGGACCCCATCAGGACTCGATTCTTTAAAGTAGTGAATCCAAGATCAAGGGGAGCTAAAAGGTGAGGGTACATATCTTAAATATTTGCTCTATAATACTAGGAATTAAGACATTTACAAAGGTCAGCTAAGATATAATCATAGAAGATTTATATTACATTTACGATTAAACTTTAATCATGA
>CAZPUF010000321.1:0-2692 GCA_964589705.1 uncultured Saprospiraceae bacterium
AAAATGGCTAAAGGCCGTCCAATCATTATCCATCAATAAAAATTGTGTTAACTAAATGGCCTTTCAGATGAAATATTTAATTCTTAATTAACAATAGTCAGTGAAAACAAATCAGCATACAACACTATCTTGTAATTCATTATTCAATATTATATCATTATTATGAGAACATCCATTAAGATTATTTCTTTTGCATTTTGTGCCTCTATTTTGCTTTCTTATTCATTTATTAAGTATAGTAGTTCGTTAGATATAACACTTGCCAACCTAAATGCTTATGCTGCTAACTTCAGTCCGAGTAAAATTTATTTGCATACAGATAGATCTATCTATGCTTTAGAAGATACGGTATGGTTTAAAGCATACAATCTTGATGCAACGCATCATTCATCGGCTACCAAAAGTGAAGTTGTGTATGTGGACATATTAGATAGTAATGGTAAAAAAGTTGATAGTAAAAAATTGTATGCTGAAAATACAGGTGCCGCTTCGGATTTTATTATCAAAAGAGAATGGCAGCCCGGTAGATATAAACTTCGAGCATATACTAAGTATATGCTTAATCAAGATCAAGAATATATTTACAATAAGGAGATAAAAATAGTTGATATCAATAAAGCATATAAAGAAATATTTACTTCTCCTGATTCATTAGAATCAGAGAAGCAATCCTCTACAGCTACTTCCCTTACACCATCATTAGATATCAAGTTCTTTCCCGAAAGTGGTGACCTGGTTGCTGATATTTTCAGCCGAGTTGCCATAAAGATTGAGAATTATTCAGCTGAGTTAGGCGACATATCAGGAGTTATTGAAGATAAGCAGGGCAATACTATTGTGTCCTTTCAGATTTTTGAAAGAGGATATGGCTTGGCTTCATTTGCGCCTGAAGTTGGAAAAGAATATTTTGCAAAATTGAATAATGACCCTCAACTATATCCATTGCCCAAAGTGAAAGCTAAAGGCTATAATATTACAACATTGAGTAGATCAAATTTTGTTTCGTTTATTATATCATCTAATGTGGATTCAGGATTATCAGGTGGAGATATATTGATACACAGCAGAGGACAATTGCTACAGCATGTAAAGATTGAAGATACAGATGAGAACTCATATGCATTGAAACTTGACACTAAAGATGTTCCAATTGGTGTGACACAAATTACTTTTTTTGATAAGGACGGTGTTCCAAGATCGGAGAGACTCTTTTTTGTAGATCAAGATTTACCTGAAACACTTGTAAAAACTGATAAGGCTATATATAAAAAAAGAGAAAAAGTAGACTTGGGGCTTTCTGTGAGTAATGAGAATTTAAAATCATATGATTGTTCCGTTTCTGTTTTTGATAAGTCAAATTTAGAAGGAGCTCCTCCTTCAGATAATGTAAAGACATGGATGTTACTAAACTCTGACCTTAGAGGAGAAATTAATGATCCTGCTTTTTATTTTGATAATCCAAGAAGTCGCAAGAAAGCTATGTTGTTGGATCTAGTAATGATGACACACGGTTGGCGAAGGTTTGCTTGGGAAGATATGAGTCAAGAGGATATCTTTGAAAATTCAGAATTTGAAAGAGAATTAGGTCTCTATATAAAAGGGCATACAAGTAGATTCATCAAAAGCAAGAAACCCATTAAAAGTAATATCCAGCTCAACTTTTTAAATTATGATATGCGCCAAGACGAGTTCACGACAGAAGATGACGGTCGATTTTCTTTTGGGCCTTATATTATTAAAGATTCATTAGTAGCAATAATTCAAGCAAGAAGGTATGCAGAGGAAAATGAAAAAGAATTTTTAGAGGGTAACAGAAAATTAAATATAAATTTAGAAGCAACACAGAAACTAACTCTTGAAAAACCCATATTTAAAGAAGGAAGTGATTTTGATTACGAATCTTATAAGACATTTATTAATACCAATAGAAATTCTCAAGCAATTAAAGATCATTATCATGATATGGAAGTTTCACTTTCGGAAATAAATATAACTGCTAGAAGAAAAAGCAAAGAAAAAGAATTTAGCAAAATTTCTTTGGACAAAGGCCTTTACATTACTCCTAGCAACAGGGTAATTCTAGAAAATAATGATAGATCAAAATTTAGGACTGTCTTTGACATATTGCAAAGCATACCAGGGGTTACTGTCACAGGTGGTTTCCCTAATCAAAGATTAATTGTTAGAGGGGTCTCTTCTATACTGACTAATAATAGTGCTTTAATTTTGATAGATGGGTTTCAGTCTGACATCGATTTTTTAAATGCTATAAACATAGACGAGATCTTGTTTGTAGATGTACTCAAAGGTGTGGACGCTGCAATCTATGGATCGCGCGGGGCCAACGGCGTTGTCGCGGTATATACAGGCAGAAATAAAGACAGCAAAGTTACAAAGAGAAAACCAGGTATTATTAATTTCACTTTATATGGTTTTGATAGTCATCGACAATTTTATTCTCCGGACTATTCTAAAAATGTCTCTAAAGTTTACGAACCAGATGTAAGGACTACCTTATATTGGAATCCCTATGTGCATTTATCCAAAGGAGAAGAAAATACTTTTTCTTTTTTCACTGGTGATAACGCTGGTAATTACATTGTTACAATGGAAGGTCTAAGTGAAGATGGTGATCCTATATTTGGAACATTTGAATTTAGTGTAGTAGACCATTAGATTTGGACTGGGAAAA
>CAZPUF010000322.1:0-2686 GCA_964589705.1 uncultured Saprospiraceae bacterium
ACGTGTGCGATCAGGATCGCGGCGCCGACCACCGGGGAGAACGCCCGGACACCGTCACCGCGAGCGGCCAACCAGACCAAGAGCAATGTGATCAGCACCGTGTGCGCCAGGCCTGCCAAGAGAAAGTCGTTGGATACCCAACGCCCGGAAAGCCACCCGGACAGGAGACTCCCAACGAGGCTGGCCGCAATGACAAACGCCGCTGGCCAACGTGTGGAGATGCACACGACAACAGCCGGGATGACGGTCAACAAAAGTTCGATCCCGGCCGGTTCCGGAACAAACGTTCCGCCAATGCCGAAGAGCGCGGCCACCTGAAACCCCAACGAACTGATGAAGGAGACGCCGAGCACGAAGGCGATTGCGCTCGCCCAAGCCGCGCGAGGTTCACGACCGGTAGCCATGCGGGCTCGAGTGCGCAGACCTTCGACGAGAAGCGACCTTGAGTGCCGAAACGACCAGCCGTCGGTGAGTTCGTTCGCGGTGTCGATGAGTTCGTCGCCATGCTCGGCGCGGTAGACCTTGGGGTAGGCCCGCATGACAACCACATAGCCGGAGGTCATGGGTTCATCGTCCCCATGTTCAGGTTGACCGACTTCGCCGCGGCCGCCGATGCCTCGAGCCGAGCGACCTCGGCGACCACGTCGGTGCGGCCGGTTTCGGTGATGGCGTAGTAGCGGCGCTTGCGGCCACCGACCGTCTCCTCGCCGTCGACGGTGATGAGACCCTGATCGGTCAGCCGGTCGAGCGCTCCGTAGAGCGTCCCGGCTGCTAGGCGAACTCGCCCATCGGAGAGCTCCTCCGCGCGTTTGGCAACCCCATATCCGTGGAGGCGCCCGCCGAGCAGCGATAGCAAGATGAAGTACGTCGGTTCTCTCATATCCGAACACGATATATCGGCTACCGATATATCGTCAACCGATACTTAGTTCTAGTGCTGCAGCGCGTCCGGTTGCTCTAGTGCGACGTCGCCACTGGATTCGGTCCGAGCATCGAGGTCGCGCATGAAGTCTTCGATGCGCATGGGTCGACCGATGAGAAACCCCTGGAACGTGTTCACGCCGAGCGCCCTCACCGCCTCAAGCTCCTCCATGGTCTCGACACCTTCTGCGATCACGCGAATGTCAGACGACGCACAGAATCGCGTCACACCCTTGACGATCTCCCCCATCGGGCCAGCTGACCCCTGTACAAGTGTGCGGCCCAGCTTGAGGTCAGTGAAGGGCAAATCGGAGAGTCGGGCAATGCTCGAATAGCCGGCGCCAAAGTCATCGATCGCGAGCCGGATACCGAGCTCGTTCAGGGCGCACAGGGAACTCTCCCAGTCTCGTTGTTCGGTTAGTCGGATCGTCTCCGTGACTTCGAGCATGAGGTTTGCCGGCTCGATGCTGTGCGAATCGAGGAGTTGCTTCACTCGTACGGCGATCTCGGAATCGAGCAGGTGGGATGAGGCAATGTTCACCGATACCACGAGGTCGGAACCTTGACCTTCGAGTCTCGCTGCTAGCTGTATCGCGTGCTCCAACATGAGCTCGTCGAGCTGGCCAAGGAATCCGTTCTCGATCAACATGTCCATGAACATGGCGGGCTCGAGCAAGGTGCCGTTCTCGAGTCGCCAGCGGGCAAGAATTTCGGCTCCAGTGACACCTTCTTCGCCAATGACGGGCTGCACGACGGGGACGATTGGGAGCTTTGTGCGATCGGTTGAGGTGATGGCGAGGGAACGCTCGAAGCGCTCTCGCAGCGCGCCTTCGCTGCGAACGACTTTGGTGCCGGTTCGCTTTGCGTGTCGAAGCGCATGGCCAGCTTCGCTCTTCAAGCGGTCACCGTTGTCGTCCAAAATTCCGCTGGCGACGCCGACCGAGAGCGACACGTTGAGCGAACCGTCGCGTTCGATGAGCGCCACCGTGACCGGCTCGACGGTGTCGGCCTTCAGACGATAGACACCATCGCGGACCGCGACGAACTCGTCGCCTCCGTACCGTGAGACCGTCCAGTCGTCAGTAAGTGTTTTGCGGAGATGGTTGGCCAGAGCGATGAGTGCCTGATCGCCGACGCCATGACCCTGGGTGTCGTTGATGTGCTTGAACCTGTTGGCGTCGAAGACGGCCAACGTAACAACTTGTCCGCGCAGCTGGTGAAGGCGTTGTTCGAGGCCGCGACGGTTGACGAGCCCGGTCAGCGGATCGGTGAGCAGCTCCTCATTGGTCAGCTCCAGACTTGCGGTGAGATCGTCTCGTAGCTCGCGATTCTGAGAAGCGAGATAGGCCATCGCAGCCAGCGCGAAGGCGACAGCTACCCCGACCATCGGGCCAATGGTGAGGAACATCATCACGAAGAACGGGACCGCGGCAAGCAACGAGCCTCCGAACCAAATTGGAACGGGGAGATAGGGCACGGACGCCAGCTCAAAGCTGATGTAGGCGAGCAGAAGACCCCCTGCGATCCACGGCGCTGTCGGGTTATCTCCACCCCAAACCAAAACCGAAACGGCGATAGCGCCGAACATCAGGCCGGCGGTGGATTCCCACAAGGACCAGATCCAGCGATTGCCGGTCCACGAAACCAAGCCGAGGAACGCAAGGGATTGGACCACAAATACGATCGCCCACCCCACGACGAAGCTCGTGGGCGCCCACTCTTGCAGCGTCAGCGGCCCGACCAAACAGCCTGCAAAGGTGCCCGG
>CAZPUF010000323.1:0-2683 GCA_964589705.1 uncultured Saprospiraceae bacterium
CTGTCTTTTCGATTGTAACAAATGAATGCTACCCTATCGATAAAATCACAACGACCACTGTAGAAGATGTAATTAAGGTAGCCAAGATGGCCACTCCAAAGATTATGCAATGCATCTCGCATATGATTGGTTGAATTTCAATCGAATAGATTTATTTAAGACAGGAAAGAGCACAAAAAAAGCTGACCCAAATCAATGAGTCAGCTCTATTATTCTTAAAATATTCTGATTAGTGAATAATCACTTTTTGTATCATGTTTTGATTGATGCTATTTACAGAAAGCAAGTAAACACCTGGGCCTAACTCACTTACATCTAAGCTCACAGTTTGGCTGTCTTCTGTTATATTAAATTGCTGAACTGTTCTTCCTGACAAATCAACTATGCTTCCCTGAGCATTGGAGATGATAGGAAATGCTAACTCAATATTAATATAAGCGTCTGCAGGATTAGGATATACAGACATTGAATTTACATTCAATAAATCATCTGAAAACTCAGGACTTTCACTTGGAGGTAATAGCACGGATCTCTGCGAGATTCCACCTCCACCAATTCCTGGATTGGTAGTAAATGTCTGAGATGCTGACCAATCTGTCCAGCTACCTATGGTACACTCATGCCTTACTTGGAACTCGTACTCTGTACCTGCTCTTAAGTTTGAAAGGTATCTGTAATATAGAGTAGAAACATCAGACTGTGTCCAACTAGAAGAATTGGTTGGTCTGTATCTAAATTCATTAGCCACCTGACCAAATGGTTGTGGCGTATATATGTAGGCGTTTGATGCTGTTAATGAATTAAAGTATAATCTACTCCCATCTATATCATCACAAACAGCTCCACCTGATGTTCTAAACGTATGAGAGAAAGACCACTCAGACCACTGATTGGGACCACAGTTGTGTCTTACTTGAAATTCGTATTCTGTTGCTTCTTGAAGGCCAGTGATAAATCTGTAATACAGATTAGAAATATCAGTTTGTGTCCAATCATTGGTACCAGTCGGTCTGAATCTAAACTCATTGTCTGTTCTGCCCAAAGGTTGCGATGTATAAATGTATGTATATGTCTCAGTAGTACTGCTTGTGAATAAATCCACATCAGCACCCAAGTCACAATTCCCGACACCTCCTTCAGTAGTAAAGAAAGATGAGCTTCCAAAATCACTCCACTCAGTATCACTACAGGCATGTCTAACTTGATATTCGTATTCCGTACCTGCTTCAAGGTTATTTAAAAACCTTGAATGTCCAGTATTGACCGTAGAAAAAGTCCAAAGGAATGATCCTACAAATCTGTATCTAAACTGGTTATTAACACTGCCGTATGGTCTTGAGGTATTGATAGTCGCTGCCGTCTCAGTTATAGATGTAGTAGACAACGTTGACTCTCTCAAAGTAGTACAAGGACTCGCCATTACTCCTGGCGCTGTCCTGAATGACAAAAGTTCACCATAATCCGACCAGTCTCCCGTGCAACATTGTTTTCTTACTTGGTACTCATATTCTGTATCTGGATCTAATCCAGGAACAAATCCATAAAAGTTAGATGACGGATTGGTTTCTCTCCACTCTGTCGTGCCTACTTCTCTGACTCTGAATGTGTATACATTGGTATATTCAGTAACGTAATCAGTATTCAAATACACACTTCTCGGTGTTATCTGAGATGTATATAATGTCTTAGGTGCACCACAGTTATTCTCAGCCGGGAAGATGTTATGTATAACATATCTCTCCCACCAGAATGTGATTGGCTCTGTGCCAAATGTTCCAGGAATTGGATCCCAAGCTGCATTCTGCGTATCTAAAAACCAGCCGTTATTATCGCCACCCCATCCCCAATTGAAATGAAAGTACTCATCTGGTTGGTCTCCTACAGGCTCCAGAAAAAAACCATACCCATCGGCTACCCAAGTATGCGCTCCTGCGAAAATATTGCCATTATAAGCCTCACCAGATAACATCAATGGTCTTCCTTGATTCAAATCATTTATCGCTACTCTTGCAAAATCATTATTGAAATCATAGAACCAATCTGCTGCCTCATCATAGTTGAAAAACTCAACTAAGGCATCTCTCATAAAACTGATGAATGTCGATGTGTACGTTATACTAAACTCAGAATTAGTAGCCGCTCCAACGTGATAAATGAACTCTGCAACATCATTATTAGGTGCTGTAAGTGAGTCTGGCATGTTGTTCCAATTGTATGGGCGGCAGAAGTCTGCTGAAATTTGCCCATACACAGGATCTTCATAGGTATTGAATCCATGGCCTGAAGCCGGGTAGTCATGATACTTAATCAATTGTGCCATCGCAATTGGTGCACAACCGCAGTAAGCACCACCTGCAATTGAGGTAGGGTCCGCATCTCTTGGTGTGAATCCATTATAGAATTCTCCTTGGCCCCATATCGTCGTTGTTAATGGTGGTACGACTACCCCTTCTGGATTACTCTTTCCAAGATATTGACTCACTTTGGCATGGTTCAACGTCTCCCATTCTCTTGCGATGGATGGCGTCATCTCAATATCATGCGCTCTATTATAAGCTATTCTTCTTTCGTGCTCACCTAATGTAGCCATGGCTGCCCAGTTAGTGGATGGGTCATCTATCATGAAGCGACTCTCATCAGAGAATGCCAAAACTGCATTATAATTAGATTCTGCTGAAACCAC
>CAZPUF010000324.1:135-2680 GCA_964589705.1 uncultured Saprospiraceae bacterium
GAACGGTCGTCATCGCGGTTGTAACGGCCCTTGCCCGAACCCTTCGAACGGTCGTCATCGCGGTTGTAACGGCCCTTGCCCGAACCCTTCGAACGGTCGTTGCGACCGCGTGAGTCGCCACCACTGCCCGTCCGCGAACGAGTTGACGAACCCGATCGGCTGGGACCCGAAGACTTGGATCGCGAGCCACTTTTCGGACCGCTCCGGCGATCGTTGCGTTGGCCGCGTTGGGCAGAAGTTTTACGCGACGCGCCCTGGTCACGACCTCGAGAAGACATCCGCTCAGGCTACCGCCACGCCGTAGCTCCGGTGGGTGACCGTCGTCTTGGCGAGCCGATCACGAATAGCCGAAGAGATCGAAATCAGCCTCGTAGTACGACTCGATTCGACGACGGGCTGTCTCAGAGAGTTCTTGGGACGGCATGCGTTTCGGTCCAACGTTGAGACGCTGCTCAAGCGATCGCTGCACGCCGATTCGGTCAGCGACGGTCGCGAAGTCCTGCGCGAGCCGTTCGAATCGTCCTACGAAGTCGACCATCACGGTCCCGTCGTCGTCACACAAGAAATCGGCTTGGGGCCGGAAGTGTGCGATCGTCTCGTAGCCAGGCTGGCCGAGATGGTCGAGCACGAACTCCTCGAGAGACCCGATTGGTTGCAGTTGCCGGGCAACAGCGAGGTCGCTTCGATGTTGTCGCCCGCCTGCCGACAAGTACGTAAATGCCGAGGCCAAACGATCGAAGGGCTCTCGTGCGAAGCCGAAGCTAAACATCTCCGCGTAGCGATCGGCACCGTAGATGAGGCGATACGTCTTAGCTGGACGGTGGCCTCCCACCGTGTCCGAATCGAAGAGAGCGTCCGAAATCGACACTCCCCCGGTCTTTGGAATGTGCACGAAGATCGCGTCATGCTCATCGAAGACCGACATGGCCCTACGCTGCTCCGCGTAGCGCCGGCCATAGCGAGCTCGTGCAATCGTCGCCTTCATCCAGTGCCGATCGGCCGAACGCCTCTGGAACTGAGTCATAAGGCCTAGCCGGCTTGATCTACGCTCCAGATCGGAGGCATCTGTGGACTACATCCTTTTCCCTGGCCGGCACCACCTGCTGACCACCTATCAAGAGCGGTATCTCCAGGGGCTACAAGCTGGCGGAATGGACGACATTGACCAGAACGCACTGCCAGATCTCGACCGGGCGACGGTCATCTTCGCAGTTACCTCCTGGGATCGATCTGGCACTCGGTTAAACCCGCTGCCGGGCCATCGCCGCGAGGCTGCGATCGAGCTCTTCGGTCGAGACGCCGGACTCGACGTCTTAGTCGTCCCCGTACCCCATGTAGCGCCAACCACCCGATTCGTCGATGTCATCGAAAACGCGGTCAGCGTCCACACGGGCAGCAATATCGAACTCTCCCCTGACAACACCGTGGTTGCGTGTTCTTCTCCGGCAGTCATCGACTTGTTCGTCGACGCGGGTTATCGAATCGCACCGGTCGAGATGGCCGGTGGCCACGATCAACAACTCGTAGCTGCTCGACCATGGACCCACGTCGAAGACCTGGCCCGCGACCAGAACCTTGACGCACTGCGCGACCAGGTCCATGGCGCTTCGCATGACATCTTGTCCCGATACGACTGGGTGGCCACGATGGCCGAACTCTTCGCCGACCCGTTGCTTGGCGATCAGGGTGACCTCACCGAGACTCGCGATTACGTCACCTACGCCGACAGTTTCGACGATGGAGCGGACCGAAAGTACGACTTGGTTCGCGATCTCGTCCGGCCGGGCCGAATCGTCGACATCGGCTGCGGTACAGGAGCGCTACTGCACAAACTCGCCGACGCCCCTGAGCTTGATGAAAGCGACCTCTTTGGGGTCGAGGCTGCTCGCCCGCTCTATGAGATGTGCGAGCACCGTCGAACCATGGGCTGGTTCGACAACCCGAACACGTTCTTCTTTCATCGAAACGTCCTCAACACGCCGGTCTTTCGATCCGCGTCGGTAGACACCACCATCACGATGGCATTGACCCACGAGGTGTACTCGTATCTCTCGCACGAGTCCGTGATCACGATGGTGGATCGCATTGCCGCCCACACTCGTCCTGGCGGGGTGTGGGTAAACGCGGACGTGTGTGGACCTGACAATCCCGATGCCATCGTGGAGTTCGACCTTCGCACGGGCGATGGCCTACCAAACACTGACAAGACGCCCACGCCAGAGCTCACCGATTCCGATTCCTACTTGGGCGCTCTGTCGAGCTGGGGTCGCTGGACCCGGTTCGTCGAAGACTTCCGCTCTGTTGAAGGCGAGCTCGTCGAATGGGAACGCGTTGGCGAAGGTACCGCTCGAGCTTCCAAGCGCGTGCTCTATGAGTTTTTGTCGAAGAAGGACTACACCCAGAACTGGCTCTCGGAGATGCACGAGGTGTTCTGCCGGTACACCTTCTCCGATTGGGCCGACATCGCGACCGAGGCTGGTTTCGTCGTTGGGCCGGGATCTAGGCCGTATCGCAACGACTGGATCGTTGAGAACCGGTGGCGACC
>CAZPUF010000325.1:0-2654 GCA_964589705.1 uncultured Saprospiraceae bacterium
TGAAGACAACCGACGCGTTGCCGTTGGGGTTGAGCGGCCGGGTGACAGGTGAGGTTCCCGCCGATCTGGCCGCAGCGTTTAGAGCCTCTGGGCTAACTGACGAACAGATCGAGCTCGTGAATCAGATGATGCGCGACGGCGTGCCGCTGACCGATGCGATCGCTGCCGCCCAGTCTGATGACCCCCAAGCCGCGATTGACGCGATCCGTCAGGAACAGCACGCGGCGTCCATCGATCAGCTGTATGCCCAACTCGAAGCGACAACGAACCGGGTCGGGAACCTCGACTACATCGAGCTCCAACGCGAGCTCGAAGCCGAAGTGCTCGAACTCGCAGGGGGAAACCCGCAACTCGCCGCCTACATCATGGCCGGCCTCAACCAAGGCCTCACCGCTGAGGAAGCCCTCAACGCAGCTCAGGGCAGAGTGCAACAAGATGCGCTTGAAGACCAACTGCGAATTCAGGGCGCAACGACGGTGATAGTCGATGTCAACGAGCACCGCACGTACATCTTTGGCCTACCCGAAGACGAGTTCTGGGAAGCGATGGCCAACAACGGCTACGACCTCGACGCCGTACTTGCCTCCATCGAACTCGATGAATCGCTTGGCTTGTTGCGTTGGGAAGCAGACAGCGTGTTGATGACGCCTGAAGACACCCAAGAAATGCTGGCCCTGCGCGAGCAACTCGGACTGAACGAGAACGAAACGCTGTTCATCGCACGAGACGGAACGAAGTATGTGCGCGTAAATCCCGGGCCAAATGAAGTGTTCGTGCCCGTATCCGAATGGGCGACTCGACGGTTTCTTGGTGAGGACCCGTCCGTCACCGTCTTCGGTTCCGACGACAATGTTCGCTACCAGCCTCTCGATGAGGACTACTGGTTGGTGTCAATAGGGAACGAGCCGCCGATTCTCGTTCCGGTGTCGGCCATCCCCGACCACATAATTTCTGACCACTTCGGCGACGAAGAAACAACGGCGAGACGACAAGCTGAATTTGAGGAGTCGCTCGGTGGAACCCTCGTCAACGTTTCTGATGCTCTTCTCGACTACACAACATCTCCTCGGGGCATAGCCGAACTCGCGACGAGCATCCCCGGTATCGACACCTTCGGCGACATTGGTTGGTGCGCATTCGACGGCACCAGGTGGGTATTCACGGACGGGAACGGGGTTGACACCGGTCTGAGTTGCGCCGCCGTCGTAATCCCCGGAGTGTCACGGACGGTAATCAGCGCCGTATCCGAAGGAGGCGAAGCTGCAGTCCGAGCCGCGGATGACATCGCCGAAGCAGCAGACGACGTACCCGACCCGAATGTCGGAAGCGGCTCACCTCCACCGACGACCATCGCACCACCCTCGAATGTTGGTCCTGCGTCGAATGCCGCCAACGGACCTCGGTTGAGTGACGACCTCACGCGTCGGGAAGCTGCGTCTGCATTCGATGACGCCGGAAACCTGAAGCCCGAAATTCTCAACACATCTCGAATCATCACCCCTGGAGACCAACTCGGCAACCCCGCTGTCATCGATGCGTTGACCGCAGACGGTTCCGACATTAATGATTGGGCGAAGTGGAGCACACAAACAATCCCTAGCCCCAACGGTGACTTCCAAGTCCACTTCTACAGGAATGTTGTCACTGGTAGAGTCAATACGGACATTGACTACAAGGTGAAATTCAACTAGGGGGCTCCGTTGATTGTCGTTTCCGTCGAGACCGATCCGAATCAAAAGTGGCGAGCCGCTGGCCAAACCTTCGCTGTTCAGTCGATGCGGGTGAGCCTCCAGAAGGGCGTGACTCTGCGAATCGAACCGCCTGGGGAGAAGACCCCTGTAGTAGTTCCTGGAGCAAGCTTCGAAGTGGTCGATGGTTCTAAACCTGACTGTTGGGAAGTTGGTGAGTTCACAAACCACGCTTTCAGCGTGGGGCCTCGCGTCTGGCAGGAATTGGGATTTTGGGATCGCCTCTTTGACGATGACCCCCAAGCGCTTGACGCATACGCCAAATTTCGTACACCCCTGAACGAAGATGCGGTGGACGAACCGTTTGCGCAGTTCGCGACAGTTCGGACGATCGCTGAGATCCCAGGCAGTCCGATCCCGATCGGCACAATCGGCGTTGTTCTGGAAGTCCACTCTGAACCGGCGCTTAGCTACGAACTCGAGATCGTAGATAGCGACGGAACTTCACTGTTCTCGGGCGGCGTCGACCCTTCACTGATTGCGCTAGTCGACACCTGACGTATAGCGGGCTCGGAGGTCAACTTCATGATCTTCGACAGCACGGCCGAAGCTGTCGAAGAGGCGCTGAGTATTGTCGTTGATCGATGAAACGTTTCGATCTGTACGGGTCAGGCTCGCTGAGCGTGCACGACATAGCCCAAGCTCTCGACGAGTGTGGCTTAGCGACCTTTACGGAACGCGAAAGCAGCTACAAAGGCGGCGTCTACTTTCTCCACAAGGTGAATAGTGAGAAGATTTCTGTTCAGGCAAACGGGGTTGACCCCGAAGGTTTCAGAGCCGAGCCAGACTTCTCGGACATGTCGACGCTCGTGTACGTCAGCGGTTCAGATCGCTGGACGGAACTGGAGGAATCGTTCCGTGCGATTGGACTCGAATTGCTAAGGACCGAGCAGGTCTAGGGCGACG
>CAZPUF010000326.1:0-2646 GCA_964589705.1 uncultured Saprospiraceae bacterium
TAATTTATCCGAGCTTAGAATAGATTCCAAAGAGTTGGTTAGCTTAAATTTATTTAATCTTCCTAAACTAGAGTCAGTAAATGCTTTAGAGCTAGCAGATGAAATGCAATTGTTAAGATTAGACAGATTACCATCACTTGACTTGAATAACAATTTCAATAATCTCATCAAAGTGGATGACCTACATCTTAACCATCACGATATTTCATTTGTATCCAATATTGCAGAAATTGGCTCCCTTTATGTTCATGGAAATGGACCAGTCCAAAACCTTATAAATTTTGAGTCTATCAACAAAATAACAATCAGTATAACATTAGAATCTCTTCAGGAATTGAATAATCTAGGTACATTCAGAAATGTTGTGTTCCCAAGAAATTTAGGACACCTTCATCTATATGATAATCCACAGCTTCAAAATATTTCAATTGATTTCAATTCAAAGGAAATATTGTCGTTACATATTAGAAACAGCCCTCTTCTTACAGACATATCTGCATTTCAAAGTATTGAAAAGTCTGCTATAATGCTAATTTCAAATACAGGACTTCAAGAAATGTCTGGATTTGGAAATCTAGAATCTGTTCAAGGGTATCTAGGATTACATAATAACAAAAGATTATTAACCCTATCAGGATTGAAGAATCTTACTAACTTAGGGTTACAACTATCAATAACTGGAAACGAAAATCTAAATGATTTAGAAGGCCTAAATAATCTAACCAAAATGAATGAAGGTAATTCAGGTGGTTTCATTAACATATCAAGCAATCATTCATTGAACTCTATTAGTGCCCTATCCAACCTTTTTGCTAACCTAGGGTCATTGACCATACATGACAATCCAGAACTGCCCGTCTGTCATGTTCAATTTATATGCGACCATCTATTGGAAGGTCAAGATGCTACAATATCGGATAATGGTCCTGGCTGCGCCAACATCAAAGAAGTAGAAGACCAATGCAACTACCCTGTTTTCCAAAAAATATTCTTTGATCAAAACGAAAATGGAGACCTTGACGATGAGCCTGCCCTCTCATTAGGTCATACTATATATAATGACACATATAGAATATTCCCCAATAACAATGGTGTGATTAACTTATCACCCTTTGACGGAACCATTGACTTGGTGTATATGCCAGACAATAATTGGATAACAACCACTGAAGATGAATATGCATTTCCCAATTCTGAAAATGTAGATCCTATGTTCATCGGATTATCTCCTATTAATGAAATAAATGATGTAAGCGTAAGCATAGCCTACGAACCTATTGTATGTAGCCAGGATTACAATGCTATACTCACAGTCCATAATAATGGCACAACAATCATTGATACAGAAATAACACTTCAGGGAATAGGTTTATATGTGAGCTCTACATTAGAACCTACATTGATAGACAGTAGTACAATTCTCTTAGAAATTTTTGACTTACTGCCAGGACAAACTACCGAAATTAGATTGTTATATTTTGCTCCCAATATTACAGATGTCCCTTTAGGAACTGTCCTAAGTCATAATCTAAACTACCAAGTATATAATCAATTAGATGAGCTTGTTATCGATAACGAAAAGAACTACGAGCAGGAACTTCTATGCGCCTATGACCCAAATGACAAACAAGTATTTCCTTCAGGCATTGGGGAAGAAAAATTGACTCTGAAAACAGAAGAATTAGAATACCTTATCAGATTTCAGAATACCGGTAATTACTACGCTGAAGACATTGTTATAAGAGACACCTTAAATGAAAACTTAGATCTTAATTCATTCAAATTTATTAGTGCCAGTCATCCTATTAGTGAAATCAGAATGGAGAGAAATGCCTTAGCCTTTGTCTTCGAAAATATCTTCCTACCCGACTCCATTCGAAATGAACCTGATAGCCATGGCTTTGTGAGTTATAGTATCAAAGCAAATTCTGATATCGAAGAAGGCATAGTTATAGATAATACGGCTCATATATATTTTGATAGTAATCCAGCTATAGTCACAAATACTGTAGAGAGTAAAATGGTGACTACATTAAATGACAATACGAGTACCATAGATATAGAAACATCTCAACTAAAAATTTTCCCAGTACCAGCATCAGAATGGATTACTATTATCGGAAATCAAGTAATTGGGGAATGGAAGATAATGGATATTCAAGGACGTGTTGTCTTAAGTAATTATACAAACCAACAACAAATAAAAATCGAAACAGATATGTTGGATCAAGGTGTATACTTTTTGAATACAAATTCCGGATCAACGAAATTCTTGGCTAAATAATAGACTGCAAAATTCTAGACTCTATGTCACCCCGTTTCACACATTAGGTTGTCAGGTGTCGTAATGGAATCGACATTGGATAATTGAGCATTTCTGATCAATGCTCTTTTTTCCACTTATTCGATAGACCAGTCGATGTTCTTGAGTGATTCTTCGTGACCAAAAACCCTTGAGCCCATATTTCAGCGGTTCAGGTTTGCCTATTCCTTTGAAAGGAGTCTTTCTAATAGATTTGATTAGGTTCTTGATTTTGTTGGTGATGTCTTTGTCGGATTCTATCCAATACTCAAAATCTTCCCAGGCATTTTCCGTGAATTCAATAATCATGAAGAGATATTAGTCTTCTAAATTGAATCCCACAG
>CAZPUF010000327.1:0-2639 GCA_964589705.1 uncultured Saprospiraceae bacterium
TCTACATCTTCAACATCAAATGGTCCAACCCAACCATCAAATGGAATGTCAAATCTCAAAAAATCAACATTACTTATATCTTTTGCTATGTAATAGACAAGGCCAAAACGTGTACCTACAACGATATCTTCAAAGCTGTCCCCATCAATATTAAGACAACTAATAGAGTTGGGATCTTGTATGTTGAGATCTACAAATGCTTCTTGGAAAGTTCGATCTGTGTTATTGAAGAAGATGAAGACACTATTGTCTCCAAAGCTTGTAATAGCTATGTCCAAGAAGCCATCATTGTTGAAATCAGTGGTACAAATATTTGTGGCGTCAGTAAAGGGATAAGTCGTCTTTTGGAAGTTGTTATTTCCATCATTAAAGTAGATATTGAGCTCGTTACCAAATCTATTAGTGGAGGCAAAGTCAGGAAGACCATCATTATCAAAATCCCCAATTTCGATATCCCGAGAATCCACAGCATTGTCTATAATAGTGACATCGTAACTAAAGAAATCTGGGTTCGTTAATTCAAATAAGGCAATGTCATCACTGATAAAGCTTGATACAATCAAATCCAGATCACCATCTTGGTCAAAGTCACTCGTTGCTATAGAACCTGCATTTTCGTAATCGAATGAATTTATCGTTTGAGTTGAAAATTCTAAGTTGCCTAGATTTCTAAGTATTCTGATACCTAAGATATTAGATGCAGTGATAGCAATATCTAGACGTCCATCCATATTGAAATCTCCTGTGACAAGGTCATTCGGCTGATCTATAGAGATGAGGTCTTCTTCCACAAACTGGCTCCCATCCCAGTATACAAGTGTAACCACATCTTCGCTAAATCTAGCTACTATGTATTCACTGATACCATCATCATTAAAATCTTCGAAGATGACGCCATTGCTACCTACGAGACTATCCAGTATAATTTCTTGTTCTAAAAACTGCCCAGATAATGTGTTTGTGAGTGCCATAAAGGCTATCGAAAGTGCTAATAGTTGTTTCATAGTATTATGTCCAGATTTATTATTTTTTCAAGTTTAAGGAAAATGGTGGATTTAGTTTTGAGTTTTAACTGATTCATTCACAAGATGAGGGTTAATTTCCATTTCCAATAAATGATGACAGATTATCATCTCAAGAATAGAATGGACGTTCTCAAAGTGATAACCAATTGTTTTTAACCCATTACTCTCGGTGAATTGAGAGTGGCGGTTTTACATATTATCTATATTTACCGCAGTGAAGGATTCATGGACTATAGCAGTTGACGCCAAGCGGCTTTTTCATAATAAGGAGGGACTGGGACAATATGCTCGGACACTGATGAAGGAGATGCAGGCGTTGAATCCCCAGCATAGGTATATCTTATGTACACCTTCTTTGTCTAAGGATTACCCCTACTTTTTGGATAATAAGCGTTTCAGTATTCTGCAGCCAGGTAAGCAGATTTTGCCTTGGTATTGGAGGCAGAAGGGTATAGTCAACGACCTTAGGAGGCACAAGGTTGACTTTTTTATTGGTCTGAGTAATGAAATTCCTAAAGGATTGAAATCTACGAGGATCAAGTCAGTGGTCTCTATCCATGATCTGTTATATAAAGTGTTTCCTCAGCAGTTCACCAAAGTTGACAGACTCATCTATCATAGAAAGTTTACTCACGCAGTGCAGCAGTCAGATGCGATAATGGTGACCAGTCATGCGACAAAAAAGGATTTACTAAGGTATCACGGACCAAATAAGGATAAGATCCATGTCATCTACCAATCTGTAATGGATGTCGCTAGTGAAATTATTCCATTACAAGAGAGACAGCACTTCTTAGCTGTGGGCACTATTAATGAGCGCAAAAATCTAGATCTACTTGTAGAAGCGTACAATATATTACCACTATCTCATAGGAAACCAGTGGTTGTAGTGGGAAAAGGTCGAAGATATGAGGATAATCTGAAGCTAAAGGTAAAAGAATACGGTCTTGAGACATACTTTGACTTCAAAGGCTACGTGACTGATAAGGAGCTTAATGCGTTATATATGCAGGCTGTCGCACTAGTGTTTCCCAGCAAATACGAAGGTTTTGGTCGACCAGTAATAGAATCTATCTCCTTGGGAACACCTGTTATAACCGGTAATAACTCTTCATTACCCGAGGTGGTAGGCAAACATGGTATAATAATTGAATATGATAGACCAGAACATTTAAGGGATGCGATGATGAAAATCAACCAACTTTCAACATCCAAAGAGCTCCTCGAAGGAAGGATGGCTCATCTTCAAAAGTTCACTGCTCAAGAACATATTACATTGATAATGAATATGTTATATAAATTAATATAACCATTGCAATGTTTCTTGAGATTGCAGATAATGACTAATATTGGTAAAGGTTTAAATCCTATAAAGATAAATCCAGGTTTCATTCTCATTATCTTGGGGTGATTATAGAATCACCCCATTTTTTATGCCCCTACCTGAGTAAATTGTCTCCTCCTTCAGCCCACTCCTCCTCTTTAAGATTCCTCCTAAACTAATAGGTACTTTACATATTGTAAATTACGTAATGTGATACAAATTGACTGTCATGGTCTAACATATTATGATATTTTTTATATATAAAATAATTTAATATGTATATTCGCCCA
>CAZPUF010000328.1:0-2624 GCA_964589705.1 uncultured Saprospiraceae bacterium
GGCTTGCGGTCTAAATATGTTCCACTAATGACTATGTGGCATGATTATCTATTTCAATCGCATTTTTCTTAAACCTAAAATTGAGAAAGAGAATTAGTCAATGACATAATGCCCCTAATCAAAACGACAAAGCCTTCTAAAGTAAAGTAATTGTTCCTGCCATTAACTTGGACTCATTCCTAACTGTCTTGTATTCCAGGATATAAGTATATACACCTTTTGATAGCAACGTTTTACCTAGGTAGCCATCCCACTCTATAATTTGCTCGTTTGAAAAATATACACTATTCCCCCATCTATCGAAAACTTCAAAAGAGACTATTTCAACATTAACACTAAACAATCTATAAACTGAATTCTCTGTAGAATTACCATTAGGAGAAAACACATTAGGTACAAATATTCTCTCAACGCAATCCTGTACATTAACATCAACGAATGATTCAACATTACCACATTCATTACTAGCGAGAAGAGAATATATACCTGCAGAAGACACCACAATACTACTATCTTGGCTACCACTAGACCATTCTAGATTTGTAAAATTACTCCCTTCCAACTTAAGCTCGATACTATCCCCCTCACAGATTGTAGTATCTCCAGGTAAAGTAACTTGAGGTAAATCAAGTTGATTCACAACAAACTCTTCAAAATATTCACAGTCAAATACATCTGTGTATTGCACATTATGATTCCCAGCTACATAATATTGATTTACAAAAGAAGTTGCTCCATTATCCCATAACACAGACTGTACATCTAAGCCATTCAAGCTGAGACTAAGCGTATCATTAGTGCAATAATTATAGTCGTTTTCTAGTAAGTCTGATTCAGGAATCACGTACACCTTAACTGAATCTTCAAAAAAACATTCTCCTATCTCAAGTCTGTGAAGAATTGTCAAATCACCACTGTACTCAGAATTGAATTCGTTCGGCAATTTATCATTAGAATTATAGATCTCGGAATTTGCTTCATTTAACAATATCCAACTAGACTGGCCCAAAGGAAATACAGATGTAGAATCAAGAAAAATAGATTCATTATAGCAAACTGTATCTTTTAATACTCCAAAAGTACCAGTTGGGCTATTGAGTGGTGCACAAGAATGAACTAGATCTAATTGGGAGTCTTGCACATCAACAGAACTAATGTCAACTTCCATTACCACTCTACTCTCAGATGTGCTTTCTAGATCTTCAAAACGATCTATTAAACCGTCTAAATCATAGCACATTTCAAAGCTATTACAATCATCGGCTTCACCTAACACATTTAGTTTTCTTAATGTAATTAAGTCATTATTACTCCTTGTTAAAATTAGCATACCTGTTTCGATGAAAAATATACTTTCAACTGTTTTATGCAACCCATCTAAAAGCAATTTTGAAAAGACAACATCCCCACTTTTAGAATATTTATAGATTGTGAGCCCTCGAAAATTGTCCGTTACACCACCAATTCCCAATGCCAGAATATCATCCTTAGAATCTATAATAAAAGAAGAAGCATTCCTTAAGTCAAAAATAAATGAAAAAGGCAAAATCCTACTCCACACTAAATTTAGATCTGCGTCCAGCTTTATTATTTCCAAACTTGATTGCAATAGTATCATTCCATCTGAATCCAGTTTTAAATCGTGAAAAGCAATAGTAGATGACAAGAATCTAGAAGTCAGCACATCATACTCAAGGTCCAATTTAGTTATAGTTGGCAAAAATGTAGATGAACCACTATTCTGATTAGAATTCTCATGATTATATGTAATGTATATATGATCATTTGTCCCATCAATTTTTAAATCACGCTTCCTTTCCCAATCTAGAGAATTATCTAATTTACTTGTGGCAATAATATTTCCAAGAGCATTAACTTTATTAAGCGTCAATCCATCAATATCTGAAAAAGAAAAAACTGTAAATGATTCGTCCTCATGAATAAGAATCTCTGCCTCATTTACTGGAGGTAATTGAACACTGAAAATTATATTATGAAACCGGTCTAATTTGGTGAGCACCAAAGAATTAGAACCAACGGCAGTAAGCAACAAATCTCCATTAGGAAATAAATTGAGAGAATTGATATAATTTTCTGATTGCAACTGAAGATCACTATGAATTATATCACTGCTTCCAATATGATTCCCCAGTGTATCAATTGTATGCAGAGCTAAAACATTATCTGCTTCTGATAAGAATACGAAAGTTCCATTGTTTAAATAAACCAAATCGCCATTCTGCCAATCCTCCGAGCCAACAACTTCATTTTGAAATGTTTGACTGAGCAAAAAATTGAAGGCCAACATGAGCATTATGACCAAACTAATAGTCCTGAAATTTTGCATTATCCTAAATGATTTATTCCTTTAATTTAAGAACTTCTGCTTGTCAGAAAACAAATAATCAACATTTGGTGTTCACGACGACTTTAATATTATGTATATATATGACACGAATACACCAAAATGATAGTCATATAAAGTTTCATTGATTTTAAATTGCCGTTCGTTGATTTTCCTTTTAAGTGAAGTCCAGCTGTTTTATTTTTGTCTCAGGTAATTAACCTGTTGTAAGCAATTAAAAAAGACAAAGCTATGAGGAGGAAAATCCTACTATCAGCAA
>CAZPUF010000329.1:0-2601 GCA_964589705.1 uncultured Saprospiraceae bacterium
AGGCACTCAAGATATAAATCCCTGCTTTCAACTCTGATAAATTAAGCGACAACCGTTTCTCTCGTGTGATAGCCTGAGACAACACTTCATCACCATTAATATTTCTTACAGAAATCGAACCAGTAAATGCTTCGTCAAATGCTAAATTTATCACATCATTTGTTGGGTTTGGGTAAATACTGAAAAGTTGATTATCGTAAATATCACTAGTGCTCGTTGTCATTGAACCTAATTCCAGATTAGTAAATATCACTGAGTCTGTAACAGCATCAAGTATAATCTCCTCACCAAGTGCATTTGTAGCAAATACGTTATAAAATCTAAATAGCAAAGTATCTCTTGAATCTAAGTTGGATGTACTAGCATCTTGTCTTACTCTCAAACCAATCCCAGATAAGGTACTTCCTAAATCTAACTCTTGTCCATCTGTGTTAGTCATTGTCACTGTAATCCTATCTGTATCAACAATGACATCAAGATCTGAATCTAACCTACCCTCAGTTTCATATTCAAAAAAGTAAAACTGGTTAGTTAATGCTTCAGCATGATCCCTTCTGAAGTTTACCACATTGGTGTCTATTACAATATCATAGGTCAATCCATGTATAGGCTCAGTCAATTGTTCATTCAGCGTCCCTACTGAAACTTGGAAATCCAGATTTGCGAAAAAGGGAATAAGAAAAGGTTCTAATTCAAATGAGTCCAATTCAATATCAATTGTTAGTGGTATTGCACCCGACGTTTCTTCTAATAATACATTTTCAAAATTGGACACTCTACTTTCACCTAGGTTCAACCAGGCATCTTCGACATCTAATCTAGAAATCAAACCATTGCCACTTACATCAGCATACTTACCGTTAATTCCAAGAAAAGATTCATCCCAGTCAAGTGCTGACCAAGGTGCCCACTCAGAAGATATCACATCTCTCCTAATTCCCTCTTCTGGATCAAATGCCAATATATTACCCAGCAAAACCAAATCTCGACCTTGTACAATTCCATTAGAGTCTACATCCCCAGGCCACACACACTCATTCACACAATTAAATTCCAGTGCACTACAGGAGATGTCACCATTTATAATTGAATCATAGAAATCTTGAATCGCTTGTAATTCCATCTCATAATTATCAAACATTTCCAAGCCGCTCACTTCTTCATTGATACTCACAAAATCCACGAAATCCAAAACACCAATTTCTCCAGGTACTAAATCCCCAGATACAAATCCTGTAATCGGCTCTCTAGGGAAAGTGAAATTCACTTGTGTCTCTATAGACCATCCATTAGGATCATTTGGCAAATCTGGAAATGCAAATTTAGTAGAGTCTGTAGATCCTGGATTAAATCCATTATTACCTATTGTCAATGGAGAACCATCTAACCATTTGCTATCAAGAAGATTGTAATATTGTTCTTTAATATTAGGAGAAGCCATTTCTGGGTCTGGATCGGCAATTCCACTATTGACAAAATAACTATAATATGGCAAGGCGCTATTCAGCAACTTAATAGACCGCCAAACGCCAACATCACCAGGCACCCCAATCTCATCAAATCTGCAATCTCCAAATATTTCATCGCTTAATGCACTGTAACTAAACGAACTTTGTGATTCGGGGTGACATCCAATAAAGTCATTTCCTAGGCAGCCGACTGTCGGTAGCTGATGCAAGCCCATATGAAATCTCGACAAGGGTCTATCTCCTTTATAAATATATCTAAGCCTTGTGAAAATACCTCTCTCTGATGCAGAACCAGAATTACAGTTAACCAAATAACTCATCTGATGAAATTCCATAGGAACAGATGATAGTCGATCGCTAAAGGAGTTGTATACAGTGAATGTCATTTGGTACGGAACAAATGAGGGGTTTTCCTCTAAGGCAATAGGATGGTCTCCTATAAGTGGGTCGTAGATTCCGTCTGCATTAGCATCAAAAAAAGGCGCCAGCTCATTCTCTATTTCTACGCCGTCCAAATAAGGATTGCCTCTTGCTGGCCATCTGAGGATATTCTCAGGAATATCATTCAGATTCAATGAGCTGTTAGTTTGTAACTCAATCAATAATGCAATCTCATGTCCAAACACATCCCACGCCTGCTGAAAGAATTCACATTCCTCATCTGACAATGATCCATTTTCAATTAAAGGACCACTAATAAATGTATTGACCATTGGTAGGCCATACTGCGAAACATTGATTAACAAATTACCTTCTGGATCAAATCCACCCATCCACAAATCACTAGAAAATCCAAGCGAGAACAATGGGTCCTCTAAGTCGTCACCCTTAATAAACTCAGGCACACCTCTTACAGAAGTATACAATGATCCATGTCTATCCAAACGTAAAGAACGGTGTTCATTATCTAATCGGTAAGCGCTTAAGTTCGCCTCTTGGCATTGACTAATTAAGAAGAAAGGACAAGCCAGTATACATAGGAAAGTTGATGCTATATTCATAATGATTGTTGGAAGTTTTAAAGTCAATTAAAGTCATTCTCAATTGAAATTAATTATATGAATAGTCGAATACAAAATACCAACTAAAATCCCTCATTAAAAAAACTCATTAAGTGACCGCTGCGACTTTT
>CAZPUF010000330.1:0-2585 GCA_964589705.1 uncultured Saprospiraceae bacterium
TCCAGACTTTCTCACTGACTTCTGTAAAGGAAAATAAACTAGATGGAATCTCTTCCCCAACACTATAGCGAGCAATTGTATCTGGTACAAAATCAGAATACTCTTTAACTATAGCTTTTGAATAGCATTTCCCAGGTTCAATAGGCATTGATTCTTCATATAGTCCTTGTGGGGAACTACCATCAAAAGAAATTGGCTGCCTCAATTGATTACTTGTATTACAAGAAACAAAGACAAAATAAAGCATGCTGGCAATAATCATAAACTTGTTCATATCTCGATTTATATTCTAGTAAATATAGCAAATGGCGCTCATTAAATGTAAACATCTAAGTGTACGACTATTTCACTACAATAATAGATTTGCTGTCTACAATTTTATTGTCGACATAAAACAGTAAAGAATACATCCCACTAACCAAATCCTTGGCATCAAATAATAAGTCTTTTCCATTGTTGACTTTTTGAATTTCTATCTGCCGACCTGTCCCAGATACTAATGCTACCTCATCTACCCTTCCATCTATTTTCACATTCACATAGTCAGATGTGGGATTAGGAAATATACTCAATTTAATTTTATCTGCATCCTTGCCATTCTTCTCTTCAGGAGGTGAATCATTTACAATATTACATGGCAGTTGCTGGCTGTAATTTTCTATAAGTCGCGTGATAAGGTCATTTAACTTCTCTACTTTGTAGTCAGGAAGCACATGCTCCAAATGCGGATTACCAATCCCACTATCATCTGTAAGGAATACATAAGTGCCATTAGTCATCATTGCCATTTGCTTCATCAGATATTCTGTCTCTCTGTCTATTCCACTGGCTGTAATCGGTATTATTTTGATGCCTTTATCAGCAGCAATTCTAACCTGATTAGCTAGGCGTTGGAGCACCTCAGCGTCATCATGCGGAGGCGCATCTAAGAGAAGGAAAATGATCCTGGATAAGGCATCCTTATTCCATTCTTCATCTAAAGCTTTTTCCAGTCCGACATCCATTGCCTCAGGATAATCTCCACCACCACCTATAGCCTGAGTCGCGATAAAATCTAGTGTCACATTAATATCATCTGTCAGGTGACTTGTTTGAGTAAGGTAATCATCAAATTTATCCTTGTAGAAAACTGAACCTGTACGTATAGATATATTACCATTCGATGATCTATTAACAATGTCTTCTAATTCTGCTTGGAGGTATTCAATCTCATCACTCATTGAATTTGTGGCATCTACTACAAACATAATATCCAATCCGTTCCATTCCTGACATGATTGACTAGATGTTATATGTAATCCCTGAGTGGTATCTTCATTAGAAACTAGTTCATCATCAGTAGTATTTACATGAATATATGTATCACTACTTGATCGATGAGGGTGCCACAATTCTGCCTTGCCATTATTATCTGTCATCGTTGACCAAAGTAAGCTATCTTCAGAATCAATCAGTTGCACCCTTACGTTAACCAATGGAATGTTATTATCATTTGTAAGAAATACTGACTCTCTTTTTCCTATAGGCAATCCCCAATAGTTTTTCATTGATTTGTAAACACCATCTTGGGTCAAGTCTTGCCAATCTTTCCAATCATCCAAATCATTCCATTCTGCAGCTGTGAGCAATCCTGATTTGATCTCTATTTTCCTACTTATAGGCTCTATTATATCAGATGCGATATCCAATGCAATTCCTTCAGATAATTCAATGGGTTCAACAGTGGCTTTCGGAAGTACCTTGATCATACTTTCATCACTAATGTATGTACGAGAATACATGAAACCATCCATAAAGTAATCTGAGCCCAAATTTCTACTACCTCTAATCGAAATACCAGATTCACTTGCACTTACACTTACTCCCGCTGTAGTTGCTGCTACTCTAGAAATTGACTTTGTAGGCAAGGCTGAAATAGATTCTTTTATAAGACCTCTTTTCTTCTTGGGCTTTTTAGATCTCTTGGACCTCCTAGAAGAAGGGGTGGTTTTCTCCCCAAATCTGATAGTATTTCCTGAGGTTGTATTATCCAATTCTATTAATGGGACTTTATACCCCACAATTTCGGCTTCACATATTACATGTGATTCTTCCTCTAGATTTGCATCCACTGTAATCACCTTATTCGATTCTACAATAACTCTAGAAATAATTTGATTACTAAGACCAATATAACTGAATTCCAAATCATAGCATCCAGCATCAACGCCTGTAAAATAATACCGCCCCTCTAAATCTGTTTGCGTCACACTGACGAGTACTCCTTCTTGATAAAGAGCAACTTTTGCAAATAAGACTGGCTTGTCAAATACATCAGTTACAAGCCCTTCTATTCCTGTCATTTGATAAATCGCTGACGACCCTAAAATCAGGGCCATCAACGACATAACTATTCTACTCTTCATGGTTTTAATTTTGTTGTGCTATAGATTGGAGAGACATATATTTCTTCATCAGCTCCACTAACTCTTGCCTGTACCCGTCTTTGTCATTGCCGACATTACTCATGGCTTGATTAAGACAATTATTGAGATCAGACGTTTTGAGAAACTTTGATTGGCTTAGGTTCATCCCAAACTCTGCTA
>CAZPUF010000331.1:0-2580 GCA_964589705.1 uncultured Saprospiraceae bacterium
GAGCTCTAATATCTGTTTTGATGGTTTCCACGTGGCGTCAAAGCTAGGGGAAAAATCAATCTCGGCCCAACCTAAGGTCAAAATATCAAGAAGACTTCTAAGGTCTTACAATAACCTTGTATGAAAGATTAGAACCGTCGTTGTGATTTTTGATAGTCAAAAAGTAAATGCCTTCAGGATAATTGGTCAGGTCTATTCTTGAATTTTTAATTATTTCTGTTCCTGCTATTGTACCAGTAGATGTCGATATCTCAGCTGTTAAATTATTCAGAGACGGACTTGAAAATTGTATGTGCGATGAAGTGGGGTTAGGAAATATAGTTGGATTATCTATAACTATATTTTCTTCGACATCACTGACTAAGTCTAGACATAGTATGGTTGGGGAAAAATTACTACTAATAGAAGTTGCACCCCATAAGCTGACTAAGCACTCTTGATTGAAGGTCAGGCCTCTCGCTAAGTTGTTCATATTGTTGGAGGTAAAGAATTGTTCACTTATAACATTACCATCAAAGTCCAGTTGGCTGAGGTAGTAATCAGATGCCGCAACCGTACCATGCTGTTGACCCCCATGACCTATTACATAGAGATTATCACCTTGATATACAGCTTTTACCATGAAATCTGTAAACCTGCTGCCATACCTTTTTGTCCATTGTATGTCTATGCCAGCATCCAGTTTTATTAGTTCTATAGAGTCTGGACTTGTACCCATGAGTATACCACCATCTGGACTGTTGGTTATGTTACTAAAAAAGCTTGACCCAATTTTTTTCGGAACACTAGTTACTTTTATTATTTCGGAATCGGTTCCTATAGTTAGCAAGATAAATTCAGTAAAGTGTTCAAATCCAATAACGATATGTCCATTTGCGATACGAATGGCACTTGTCGGTTGGCGAGTATCATAATCAGAATACATAACTGTTTCCAGCAATGTTCCATCATTTCCAAATCTAAATAAACTTGGCGTACCTGATATATCGCCAATGGCTATAAATCCATTTGTGTCCTCGATAACATTATAAATAAACCCGTCATCAGTACCTGAAATCCAAACTTGCTCAAGATTACTATTCAATTTCATAATCCTTGAACCAAAGGTAGTTATGTGAGAACCATCCATTAATTGGATAGAAGAAGTTGGTGTCTCAAAGGGACTATATACATTGTTATATCTTGTATTGATTCTGAATTGATCTACAATTTCAAAATTGTTATTAATCTTTAAAGTGGTAAAAAAAACAGTGTCATTTTTTTCTTCGAACCCAACTAAATAAGTAAACCCATCGAATGATTCTAGAATCGAAAAATTTTGAATTTCTGAATTGGTTTCGATAGATATCTCTTCTGTGATTTGAAACGATTGTCCATTAGAAGAAAGGAGAATGCATGAAAATGCCAAAGAAATTAAAATGCGTTGCATACAATGATTTTTATAAACCTACTGATTGTTGAATTGAGATTCTTCTTTTAGAGGCATAAAGAGACCAAATTGTCATGAATGACATATGTAATTTTAGAATTAACTTTTTGTCTTAAAGACTCAAATGATTAAACGAAGCATTACTTTTGTTTGTATATTTAAATAAATGGCTCTACTAGCAATCATCTTTATATTCTTAGTACTCTCAGCCTTTTTCTCAGGCTCTGAGATTGCCTTTGTATCCGCTAATAAGTTAGGTATCGCTGTTAAGAAAGAACAGAATTCTAGAAGAGGTAATATCATATCTAGATTCTATGAGAAGCCTAAGGCCTTTCTGGGTACCATGCTAGTGGGTAATAATATTGCCTTAGTAGCTTTTACCAGTCTCATGTCTTTGGTACTTAAGCCCCATATAGAGCCAATATTTGGTGGAGACTCGGTATTATCATTATTGATTATTACAATGATCATTACACTTGTGGTATTGGTGTTTGGTGAGTTTCTACCCAAAACAATCTTTAGCCTTTGGGCTAATAAGATGTTATATGTATTGGCTTATCCATTGCTGTTTTTTAAGTGGCTGCTCACTATCCCTACCTTCTTCATGACTGGCTTGTCAAATTTCATTTTGAAAAGAATAGTCGATGTGCCAGAGGAGAGTGCAGATGACGTGCTTAATAGGGTAGACCTTCAGCATTATATTACAGATACCCTTAGTGATGACCAAGATGATATAGATAAGGAGATCCTGACTAATGCCCTAACCTTTGGGCATAATAATGCAGCGCATTGTATGGTTCCTCGTACGGAGATTGTATGGATAGATAAGAAAGCATCTATGCAAGAGCTGATAGATTTATTCAGGGAGTCTAAGTTGTCTAGAATCATTGTAACTGATGGAGATGTGGATAATATAGAAGGTTATATCCATCATCAGCAACTGCTAGATAATCCTAAGACCTTGATGGGGGCATTTATGGATATCATCTTTGTACCTCAGGTGATGAACCTCAAAGATCTGATGTCACAGTTTATCAAAGATGGCACTTCCATCGCTTGTGTAGTGGATGAATTTGGGGGTACCGCGGGCATCATTACATTGGAAGATATATTAGAAGAAATTTTTGGAGAGATAGAAGATGAGCACGATC
>CAZPUF010000332.1:0-2574 GCA_964589705.1 uncultured Saprospiraceae bacterium
TCGGTCAAAGAATTAAGGAAGCACGTCAAAGTCTGGAGGAAGAATATGAATGTGTAGTCTATGAAGGAACAGGTCATCCAGGAGTAGGTTCCGTAGGAGATGTTTCTAATGCGCAAGTAGCTAAGATGTTAGATGCCCAGGTTGTGATGGTTGTAGAAGGTGGAATAGGAAGCACAATAGATAAACTCAACATGTCTCTAGCCTTATTTCGAGAATATGATGTCCCTATTATGGGAGTGATAGTCAATAAGGTTATTCCAGCTAAGATGGAAATGGTAGAGAAGTATATCAAAATTTGGTTGGATAGTAAAAAGCTTAGACTCCTTGGTGTTGTTCCTTACGATAACACTTTAGGGTTTCCACTTGTGTGGACAATTGCCAAAGCCATAGATGGGAAAATTGAATTACATAACGAAAAAGGATTTAATAAAGTTGAGCAGACATTAGCAGGCTCTTTGATAGATCCTGAACTCCTTCAAAAATCAATGGAAAACCTCCTAGTGGTAAGCTCAAGAGTGCTTGATGAAGCCATTTCTCGAATCAAAGAGATTTCTGAAGATAAAGGTTTTGAAGACTCTCCTCTTTCAGGTGTCGTAATCACGGGAGAAGAACCTATCTCAGAATTATCCCAAGGATATCTGACTAAACATACACTACCTACTATAAGGACCAACCTAGATACCTACGGTGTAGTCATTAAAATTTCAAAGCTGGAGGTAAAAATTAACCGACGGACTCCTTGGAAAATTTCTAAAGCTATTGAGTTGATTAACAATCACGTCGACATCGACACTATGATTCAGTTGTTAAAGAAATAGGAGATTACTTAGTTAATATAATCACCCCATCTGCCATAAATTTCAACTCTTCAGCAGAAGATGTGATCTGAGCAATTTCTTCTGGACTTTTGCCTTCATCTTCAGCATAGTGACGTAACTCTTCTACTGTAGTGATCTCCTTGTAAGCAATGCCATCTACAATGACTTCTTGACCTTCTAAATCTAGTGGCATAAAGAAGGCATAATCTTTAAACTTGACAAATACTGAAGCATTATCACTACCATCTACAGGCACAAGATTCATCCAACAGCCTTTGACTTGACAGACAGCTTCTACTTTGGCGCGCAATTGTATGTGGATAGTATCTTGTTTTTCTATTTCTGAAAGAAGAGTTGAGAAAGTGATGGGATTTGGATCAGAAATAGGAGCACCTATATTATGACCAAGATTCAGATTTGAGTTTGATTGTGCTATTCCCGTGATACTAAAGGCTACTATTAGCATTAATAGAGATAAGAACTTCATAATTTTCTTGTATTGTTATTGTATAAATATACATTTCTCATATACTTAAGTATCTATTTATGTATTAATTACATCGAAAACTCGACAATTATACGGGGTTGACAATTTCCTTCATATTGAAGACCAACCTTTTATGTGCATTTTTACTTTGCATTCCTATAGTAGAACGTATATATTTGCAGCCCTTTTGAAATTATTGTTTATAATCAACTCATATTAATGAGACAATACGAGATTACCTTCGTCATCGATCCAGTACTGCCAGGTGATGAAGCGCAAACGGCAGCAAAAGCTTACGAAAAGCTTATTAAAGAGGAAGGTTGCACCATAGTCAACATTGATGACATGGGCCTCAAGCAACTAGCCTATCCAATCAACAAGAAAAATTCAGGTGTATATAAGTGTATCGAGTTCCAAACGGAACAAGGTGCGGCTATACCAAAGGTTGAATTGGCCATGAGACGTGACGAACGTATTATGAGATTCCTTACTGTTAAGTTAGACAAGTATGGCGTTAAATACAACGAAGACAAGCGTAATGGACTAATTGGTAAATCAAAGAAATCTGGAGATGATGGTGACAAAAAAGGTGAAAAGCCTTCCTACAGAGTTGCCAAGGATGACTTGACATTGATAGAAGGCATAGGTCCTAAGATCGCTAAGTTGATGACAACTGCAGGGATCGGAACTTATTCAGCACTCTCTGGTTCTACACCTGCCGAAATTAAGGACATTCTTACCAAAGGTGGACCTTCTTTTGCAGGACATGACCCAGCGACTTGGCCCGAGCAAGGTCAATTAGCAGCTGACGGTAAATGGTCTGATCTCAACAAGATGAAAGAAAGATTAGTTGGAGGAAAAGCTTCGGGAGAAGAAGAGTAATCACACTAATCATTTTTTAAAACTTAATAGCATAGAATTATGGCATCTAGAGACGATATAAAATTCCTAAGTAATCCTAATCTTGGGAAAGACAAAAAGAAATATTGCAGGTTTAGAAAATATGGGATCAAACACATTGATTATAAAGACCCTGATTTTCTAATCCAATTCATAAATCCTCAAGGTAAACTGCTACCTAGAAGAATAACAGGTAACTCACTTAAGTATCAGAAAAAAGTAGCTGTTGCTGTTAAGCGTGCTAGACATCTTGGGTTATTACCTTACGTAACAGACTTACTTAAGTAATCTAAAAAAGAAATAAGTCATGGAATTAATCTTATTACAAAATGTAGATAACCTTGGGTATAAGCATGACGTTGTCAAGGT
>CAZPUF010000333.1:0-2574 GCA_964589705.1 uncultured Saprospiraceae bacterium
CCTCAACCTCCTGAGCCGTAATCAGGTACTCTATCCAATTGAGCTACGTGGCCATAACGAGTGCAAATATACTATTTATAAGCTGCCAACAACACAGATTGTAGCTATAGATAGTGGCTATATCGCGGCGAATTCGTTTTCCTATTCTATATTAGTATTTTGGGTTAGAACCAAGTAATTAACTGAATCAATTCAGCTTGAAATCGTCAATTATGAGATATACTATAATCATCTTTAGCCTTATTTGGATGGCTTGTAAGCCACAAAATCCAGACGAGAAAGTCAATATCATTTCTGCAGAAGAAATACAAATCGCTAAAGATCTGATACAAGGTGCATTTGATGACTTGTGGGCAGGTGTAGACTCCACAAAAATACTGGATTATCATACTGAGGATTTTATTATCTTGGAGAATGGAGAGGTCTGGGATAATGACAGAATCAAAAAATTCATGCGCGGTCAATTGGCCAAAGAAAATCGATCCAAGCGGATCAATAAAATGACCTACATATCTATAGACAAGTATGGGCCATCCATACAGATTGCATATCACAATAAGGCCGTATTTTACCAGCAAGACAGTCTGGTAGGTGATGGAAGTTGGCTGGAAAGTGCCTTAGCTGTCCCTACTAAAAATGGCTGGCGATTGAAGATGATGCATTCTACTTGGAATAAGGGTAAATAAAACTTTCAGTACGCTATATTGTTTGATACATCATATCTCCATCTCTAGCCATCATATGAAGCACATCTTTAGGGTAATACTTTTTATAGCTACAGTGCTAATTTTCTCCTCTTGCGGACATCAATCGCTGGTCGACAGATCTACTCAGGCAACTGAGTCAAAGCAACAAGTCAATAATGAAGAAAAGCTACCAGGTAGATATCAGCTCTATCGTGCCTATTCTAATCACAACATTATGGTCGTGTATAATGGGAAGGACATGGACTTCCAAAATCATTTTAAAAGTCTGACCTCAAATCTAATTACCAATTTAACAAAAGAAGACCGAGCACAATTCAACATCAGTTTCAAATTAGCCAACGAGGTTATAGCGTCTGAATTGAGTGATCAAATTATTTATATGGTAGGGTCGTCACCAGATCAGTCCATCATCAAAAAGTTGTCGGAGAGAATCCCATTCACACTAGTGGAGGACTCATTTAATTTCGACAAAGAGAGTTTTACTGCAGATGACGCCGTTATCGCTATACACAATTACCCCAATCCAAATCATCAGTCTCTACCACTGACAATAATTACTGGTAATGATGAGCAGGCTATAATGAAGGTATTTGAGAGGAGCCTGAGCAAGGGTATTAATTTTCTCTGGCAGTCATTTGATTACATAATTTACAAACAGACTTATATGGAGACGGTGGGCTCCTTTGATAGACAATGGCAGTATCAAGAAGATCAAAGATTTGATTTTGATCCATTTACGGAACCAAATGTCTCCAATAGTTATGTAAATATTTATTCGCAGAATGAAGAATTACCCAAGGAAGAACTCACCATATTAGGAGAATCAATAGCTACAAAGATTTCATCTATCCAGCAATTTGTGGGTAGCAGAAGAAACCTACCGACAGTCAACTATTATATATACTCTACAGCAGAGTCCAAAGCGCTACAACAAGGCAACTCAACTCAAGCCCATTTTGATGCTGACTTAAATAGTGTGTACACCATTATCAATAAAAAGTACAAGGACAACTATATAGAAAAAGAGAATCAGCTCGTCATCAGACAGTTACTTGGACAGCCTTTCCATGAGATATTGGAATTAGGTTTGTCCATTCGTTTTACGGATAAGTGGCAAAAGTATGGGTTTGAATATTGGGCTGCGAGATTAGCCAGTTCTGACAATACGCTAAGTCTGATAGAATTGACTGATCAAGAATCCATGCAATACGAGTCTCCATTAGTCAAAGAGTGTATGGCAGGCGCATTAGTTAATTTCCTGATTGACAAAAAGGGTAAGGATGTTTTTTTGAAAGAATATATTGAATGGAATCCGACTAAAGATGAGTTGGGACAAATGGAAGCTAACTGGCAAGCTTATCTGATCACCTTAGCTAAGCAACATCCAAGAAAAGAAATTAGACCCAATACAGATTTAGGCTTAAAAGGATTCAATTTTGCTCACGAGGGTTACCGCATATTTAATGGCTACATGTCTAATCTTGCCACGCAGTCTATAGAAAAACAGGTCAGCTTAGGTTGCAATGCCCTCGCTATCGTACCTTACTCATATATGCGGGACGACCAGAAGCCTACCCCACTCCCAATCACCAATCGTCCAGGAAGTGAGAACGACCAAGGTGTCATTCACTCAGCTTATGAAGCCAAAGCAAGAGGGATGACAACGATGCTCAAACCTCAAATCTGGCTACGTGGTTCTTGGCCTGGAGGTATAAAAATGAAATCAGATGCAGATTGGCAACTGTTCTATAAGCACTATCACAAATGGATACGACACTATGCTCTACTCGCAGAAATACACGAGATAGATATGCTTTGTGTAGGCGTAGAACTTGTCAATTCCACCTTAGCTCATGAAGATGAATGG
>CAZPUF010000334.1:0-2563 GCA_964589705.1 uncultured Saprospiraceae bacterium
GTCTTTATAAAGTATTTACAAATTGCTTCAAATTTAGGATTCACGATTTTCGGCTACGAAGAATCAGCAGCTCAAGTCATAGAAAATGATAGTATTGTAAAATCTTTAAGCAAAGATTGGCTTGTCAAAAATTCGAACATACAGTATATCGATGCTAGTCATTCAGAGCATGAAATAAATAGGAGAGATTATTCCCAGTATAAAAACATCGAAAATCATATACATGAGAATGCAGGTAAATCAATTATTCATTGTGGCTATGGTCATGTCAAAGAAGAGGTCATAAACAACTGGAAAACAGTAACATCTTGGATAAAAGATGAACTTAGAATAGATCCACTAACTATTGACCAGGCTACTTATTCCAATTATGACACAATAGACTACACTGAAATCAGGAAACTCAGAGAAAGAAAAAGACCATTTATCATATTCAATGGTGAAGATAGGGCCAGTTTCCAAAGTGAATATGATGTTATCTCTGGCACAAGGAAAAAGCTATCGGATATATTTGTCTTTTATCCTGAGGACAAGCACAATTATGATTCTAGCAGTTTCGTAGAGTCTGAATATGAATCACAATTTAGCTATCTCACACCCCGTTATAATAGAAATGAGTTTGAGTATCCTTATCTAATCATAGCATATGATCCTTCTTGTGAAGATAGAGTATTGGATGTAGTGGAAGTAACTAAAAGTACTGATGACATCATTATGGAATTATTCAAAAGCACTAACCCAAATTTCTGTCTCAAAATGGCCGATAACAAAATAATTTACTTAGGTAATGCAATGAATAAAAAATAAACAAGCATTCTACCATTCATGTGAATACATATAAATAGACTATTATGAAACTAAACTCCACTAAAATCTATATCTCTATTTTTATAATTACCTTACTTTCTATGCTCGATATTTCTCAAGCTATCTCACAAGAGGCTTTGAATTTCGGAAGAGAGCAAACTCCACCTGGTCGCGTATATAAGGTCTTAAAGGTGCTAGAAACGAAGCTCAACAAGAATGCTATCACCAACTTTGAACTAGCCATAGAACAAGGAATAGAAGAGGCCAGCAGTAGAGGCTTAGATACACTATTCTTATTGAGTGATACTGGATTTATATCAGATAGCCTTATAAGTGAAATGCAGAAATTTACTAGATCCGAATATGGTCATATCGGTTTTACGCATACATTTTATTCTGGATTATCATATTACTTTAACTACAATTCAGAAAGTATACAGTATCATTTATCAAGTGACGAAAGTGAAACTAACTGTGGAATCCGAAATGATGAATTTTATGCAACAGGTATATATACGGATGATTTAGCCGACTGTATGACATCGCATTTTATGGTCCCAATATTTGACATTAATTTCCGTAGAGTTAAAGTTGACATATCAGGTATACCAGCCACCGATCTTAATTCCGCAGCTAAGAAGTTTTTATATAAATACGATTTTGAATTCATTCCCAGGAAAATAATAAAGGAGGCTGTCGTGATTAGCAAAATAAGTCATCTGTGAACACTTTTGAATACCTTGAAAAACAACTTCTCATATTCCTTGCTGTGTTTTGCTTTCTTCTTATATGTGTGCAGGCCCATGCCATTTGTATCCTACCCAATTATCTCTTTCCCAGAAGTAATTGACCTTAAGAAAGAACAACAAGATTTAACTATCACCTTATTAGATTCAAAGAATAGAATCATATCACCTCATGACTTAGCACCCAAGCCATTTGAGTTTTATGAATCTGAATTCAGACAGGTGTCCAGCAATGTCGTATTACGCAGGCTAACTGTTGGTAGGCCTTCTATAGAAGAGCGCCTTTCACAAGTATTATTAAATCACTCTAGCAACTTTACCGATCAGAATAATGATGAGGCTCCCCATGATTTAGATTGCAATCGCCTCAAACCCTTCTTTGATTCCTTGGTGACAAGAGATCAATTTCTTAGAAAAGAAATTAGCGCAAGAAATATAACTGCTGAAGAATTTAGAAGGATGGATACCGAGAATATTAGCTTGGCTCTTGCTTGCATCAATAAATGCGGCATTAGAAAGGAGGTAAGTCACGAGATTTGGCTCCTTATTCAGCATGCTCCGCTTGAGTATCAACTAGAATATTATCCTACACTAGAGAGAATGTACACTGAAGGAAGTATTTCAGGTGAAGAAATTGCTCTACTTAGGGATCGAATATTAATAAGAGCAGGTTACCATCAAGAATATGGTACTCAGGGTGTGGAAGGAAGGAATTTTAAGATCTATGATTTTAAAAATGTAGATTCTCTTTGAAGGGAAATGGGTATGATTCCATTAAAGGAGTACCATCGACTGTTATTAGGAGATCATTGAATCTCTGAGACTGTATTCTAATACGTTTCGAAATCCACACACAACAGGTTCCACTACCACCAGTTGTAGAATCTCATACTCACTGAAACCACTTGGTTTTTCTCTTGATTTTTTCCAGATAAAGACCTGAAGTAAATCACGTATTCTAAGAGGAGGATATCTCATAGGTCAGTTATACAGAGATGTAAGAATGATGC
>CAZPUF010000335.1:0-2560 GCA_964589705.1 uncultured Saprospiraceae bacterium
CTTTATATAGGAATAAAGA
Organism: uncultured Saprospiraceae bacterium; assembly: GCA_964589705.1. GTDB lineage: Bacteria > Bacteroidota > Bacteroidia > Chitinophagales > Saprospiraceae > RFSX01. The sequence continues at coordinate 20 of CAZPUF010000335.1, forward strand.
AGAACGAAACTGGAGAATTTGAAGGACATGCTTGGGTAAGATGTTCTGGATTAAATGTAACTGGTAAACAAGGATATAAAGATTTTAAAGTTATTACTTCCTATCATTAATTTTTAAAACAAAGGCTAGAATTATGGTGATCAATCCTAACAAAACAGAAAGCCTGCTAGAACTGGGACAAGTCGACATTTCTCAATTAAAAGCAACTATAGACAAAGTCAGTGATAAAGTATGGGCTAAAGAAACTGAGACTAGAGAAAATAATTTTGGTTGTTTTCACCATACCCAGCATATCATTTTTAGATTCCCTGACAGCTTAGATGATAGAACTCAAGTTCACTCTAATCCTATTTGGGATGTCTGGAGCCCTATGTTATTGCCGATTTTGAATAAGGCGGTAGAGCCCTATGGCTATTCTAATGGAAGAATAAAAGCGGTGATGTTAGCCAAGTTATTGGCGGGCTATAAAGTAGATGCACATACTGATGGTTCGCCTTCTTATTACTTCTTACACAAGATACATATACCCATACAGACAGACATAAACGTAGATTTTTATATCGAGCCCCATACTTATAACCTAAAGGAGGGAATTGCATATGAAGTCAATAATATAGTAACGCATAGTGTACATAATAGAAGTGATAAAGACAGAATCCATTTGATCTTTGAATATCACGATGAGTCTAAGTAGTAACCTGTCCAGTAGTATAGTAGTTGCTTTCTCATTAATCCTGATGCACGATTCTTATTATCCAGATTTCTTTAAGCTACAGACATGAGTTCCATTTTTGGTATATGGAATTATTCAGGAGTTCCAATTATAAAGGAAGATATCTCTGAGTTTACTAAAGCTCATCAGTACTGGCCTGCTGATGGACAAGGAAAATGGACAAAAGATAATATCTTCCTAGGACATTTAATGAACCATAATACGCCTGAATCTCTGCTTGAAATACTGCCTTACCAAGATCGTGAATCTTCCATTGTAATAACCTCCGATGCCCGTATAGATAATAGAGATGAGCTATTTACAAAACTTAAGATAGAATATCATCGACGAGCAGGACTTGCAGATAGCCAATTAATATTGGAAGCTTATCTTAAATGGGGTCAGGACTGTACCACTCATCTTGTAGGTGCTTTTGCTTTTGCTATATGGAATCCTAAAAGACAACAAATGTTCTGCGCAAGAGATCATATAGGGGTAAAGCAGTTGTATTATACTGAAGGAGAAAAATCATTTTCATTCTCTTCTGACAGTAGAGGGTTGCAACATCTACCTGGTATATCACATAAGCTGTCCCTTTCATTTTTGCTGAATTATTTAGGAGATTTAAAAACAGAATACACCACTCTATATGAAGCGATCAAGAAACTACCTCCAGCCCATCATCTGACGATCTATAAAAATGGAAAAACTAGGCTTCAAAAGTACTGGTACCCAGATCCAAGTATTAGAGTCGACTTAAAGTCTGATAAGGCTTATGTAGATGAAGGGCTGCACCTATTTAAGCAGGCTGTTTCTTGTCGTTTGCGATCAAATTTTCCTGTAGGTAGCCAATTGAGCGGGGGCCTTGATTCTAGTGGGATAGCAGCCATAGCTCAGGAAATTGCGGACATCAAAGGGCTTGAGCATTATACATATTCTAACGTATTATCATCTGCCTATCATAGAAAGGTGTATCCTTATAAAGATGATTTTGGGAAAGTCAGAAAGGTTTTAGAATATGCCAGTATCCAGAATAATATTTGCATAAGTCAAAGTCATAAATCGTTTGTGAAGGAAATAGAATATTGTCTAGATGTACACGGCTTTCCTACCAATATTATGTTTCTAAATTCTGATCGTATCTGTGCGGTTGCCTCAAGGGACAAGGTGAGAACAATGTTGTCTGGCTTTACAGGTGATGAAGTAGTCACAAGTCACTGCACAGGTTATAAAAGAGCATATCTAGAGCAGGGCAAGTGGTGGACGCTTATGAAGAACATATATTTTGATGAAAAGTATAGCCTCAAGAGGCTGTTTTCCAGAACTAAACACAAAAGTAAGAAGAGAGTAAGAGCCCTAAAACCTACTTCTACCTTACTTAGTCAACCACTATTTAGTAAATGGCAAAAATTCTATCAAGATAATAAAGCACTCGTTACACCAACAATTTACACTGACAATTATCTTTGTAAGGCTATTACAAACCCATTCGTAGGAAATAGGATGTCATCTGAATCCTCTGCAGCTACTCCTTGGAAAATTGAGACTAGATACCCACTATCTGATGTAAGACTGATAGAGTTCTTTATTGGCATTCCACTTACACAAAAGGCAAATTATGGAATGAGTAGGTATTTGTTCCGGCGCATGATGAAAGGGATAATTCCTGAGGGTATTCGGTTAGAAAGTAAATCACATACTGCCATTGCTCCTTACGCTTACTCTCATAGAGCTAAAGATTATGACTATTTCAGTGAATTTTTAGAACAAGGTATAACATCAGGTAAATATGATTTTCTAAATCTTGCTTTAGTTCAAAGAATGTGGGG
>CAZPUF010000336.1:0-2518 GCA_964589705.1 uncultured Saprospiraceae bacterium
AAAAGTACTTTTCACATTATCCATTTATCGAATCCATAAAAGTCTTTTTTAGAGGAAGTAAGCACCCTTCCAAGAAGATAAAGCTCCAAGCTCGTATGAAGGGAAAGGATGTCTTTGTGGAAGCCTCAGGCGCTCGTCATGATTTGGCGATTGATGCCGCAGGAGACAAGCTTCGTCACCAGTTAGAAAAGCACAAATCCAAGCTTTATAGAAGAACTAACTAAATTATCTAGCCTACATAAGTCTTAATCGTGCCTCATAGAGTTGCTTTGCTTGCAAGTCTCCAAGACCGTATTGTCCTTCTTCAATGCAGAAGGCGCCGAAAAAATCGGGAAAGGTCTTGTACTTGGCAATCAGGGCATCTACTCTAGTGTAAAACTCGCAATTGCCTTGCTTGTCAGGCATACGTTGGCGTTGTGCCATTAGGGCTGTGTGTAAGTAATCAGTCCAGTTATCCTGTGCTAATGATTGCGTTAGCAGGTCACGATTTTGTGAGATATATAGATTTAAGGCTTTTTCCATAAGCACTAATTCTGTGTCTGGCAAAAGCCTAGCACTGTTGTGTGCCTCCGATAGGCCATCTGGAGACAGGGCACCAAATCCACGCCAATCCTTTGGTTTGGGTGCTGCCCAATAAAAAGACACATCCGTGAGTGTTGTTCTTATCCATGTGACGGCGGCCCACATATTCACCTGGCAGAATAGATCATACTCGAACCACAAATATATCTTTGATCCCACAGCCATATGCTGAAGGCGCTTCAGCTCTGGGACTACCATTCTTCTGTAAAATTTATCCTCAGGGCTATCATACGGAGAGAGAAAATTTTCTCTTTGAGCTAAGAAATCGTCATCCAATGACAGAGACAAAGGACCATCCATCAGCATCTCTCTGAATATGATGTATTGTCCACCGATATCTTGTGGAAACTGTTCTCTCAAGGCATCCCCATTGAGAATATGGTATGTGTCTTCTGAATTGTTAGGCATATTTTTGTCTACCTTGAGCACAATATATGAACTATCTAACTCTAGAAAAGGTCAACAAATCATTCGGAGAGAAAATCCTGTTTTCTAATCTCAATCTCACTATAGCCAAAAGTCAGAAGATTGCACTTATCGCTAAAAATGGAACGGGAAAAACCACCCTACTGAGAGTGATAGCAGGAGAAGAAGCGCCAGAGGGAGAAAAAGCTAAGATTCTGGTCTCCAAAGAAATTCGAATCGGGTATCTTAAGCAAGACCCAGAGTTCAATCCTGAGGCCACCGTCTTAGAAGGGGCGCTGGACTCAGAAAATAAGCAAGTCAAGGCCATCAAAGACTTAGAATTAGCCACCCTCCTCCACAAACAAAATGAAATCCAACAAGCCATAGAGAAAGTAGACAATCTCAAAGCTTGGGATATAGAAGCTAGGATCAAAGAGATTCTCGGCAAACTTAAAGTCTCCAACTTTACCCAAAAGATAGGCACCTTGTCTGGAGGTCAACGCAAGCGACTAGCTTTAGCAAAGATACTTATAGACGAACCTGATTTTTTGATTCTGGATGAGCCTACCAACCACTTGGACTTGGACATGATAGAATGGTTGGAAGCGTACTTGTCTAATCAGAACCTCACACTATTCATGGTGACTCACGACAGATACTTTCTCGAACGCGTCTGTAACGAAATCGTTGAATTAGATGACGGACAATTATATACTTATCGTGGCAACTATAGTGACTACCTAGAGAAAAAAGCCAACAGAGAATTAAATGAAAAAGCCAACCTCGAAAAAACAAAAAAACTATATAGAAAGGAACTAGCCTGGGTCAGACGCCAGCCACAAGCCAGAGGAACCAAGGCCAAATCCAGAGTAGACAAATTTTACGAAATAGAAGCCAAAGCCAAAAAGAAAGTAGCAGACGAAGAAATGGTCTTACCCATAGACATGGCCAGACTTGGCGGTAAAATCTTAGAGGCGCATAATGTGAGTAAATCCTATGACGACCTGCATATAATCAAAGGCTTCAATTATAAATTCAAAAAAGGGGAACGTGTAGGACTGGCTGGACCTAATGGTGTAGGAAAAACAACCTTCATCAAACTACTCACACAAGAAGTCAAACCAGACACAGGGAAAGTTGTCGTAGGTGACACTGTGGTTTTTGGACATTATACACAGGACAATGCCTCACTCAATGAAGATCTTAGAGTCATAGACAGCATTAGAGAAATTGCAGAATTCATCCCGCTTAAAAAAGGAAAAAAACTTACTGCAGAATCCTTACTAGAGAAGTTTCTATTTCCAAGGTCACACCAGCAAGTCTATGTGTCGCAGCTGAGCGGTGGAGAAAAAAGACGTCTTTTGCTACTGAGAATACTGATGAAGAATCCTAACTTCCTTATTCTCGATGAGCCGACTAACGACTTAGATATATTAACCTTAAATGTACTGGAAGATTTTCTCCAATCGTACCCCGGTTGTTTGTTGGTCATTTCTCACGATAGATTCTTTATGGACAAGTTGGTAGATCA
>CAZPUF010000337.1:0-2508 GCA_964589705.1 uncultured Saprospiraceae bacterium
GGCTATTACATAGATTTGATTGGCTGTGGCAGTTTCATCAGGTACACCATTCCGTTGAAGAAATGGGTTTTGCAGCACATCTGCGTTATCATTGGATGGAAAACGTTGTCTATCGTACATTGGAGTACATTCCTCTGGCTCTACTGGGTATAGGACTTCATGACTTTTTTATTATCCACATCTTCACTCTGGCTTGGGGGCACTATAACCATTCCAACATATCTATCAATCACAGATATACAGGTGCTATTGTGTTGGGCTTATTAGGGATCATATTAAGTCAAAATTTATTGGGCTTTCACCTAGTAGAAACTCCGACATTGGTGACTTCATTGATGTGGATAGGAGGTGCGGCAGGGATAGGTTATTTACTTATTGGGCCAGTTATGAAGTATATTTTTAATAGCCCTGAGATGCACATCTGGCACCACTCTTACGAGCTGCCCGAAGAGAGACGATATGGAATTAATTTTGGCTTAACATTATCTGTATGGGATTATATATTTGGTACAGCCTACATTCCTCACAATGGTAAAGATATTAGATTGGGCTTTCCTGGCATAGAGCATTTCCCGAATTCATTCCAGGAGCAAATTGCCTTAGGTGTACTAAATAAGGGATTTAAAGCCAGCGACTACGAAAGAATAGATAATGAGTAACCGGCGTGAATTTTTAAAGCAGTCTCTGCTCACTGGTGCTGGCTCCTTGGCCGGCCTGAACATCGTATATAGAAAGTATCTACCAGAACAAATAGAATTATTAGGCTTGACACCTGGTATGGATAGTTTTCCTGAAAAGCACCAGGAGATGATTGTGCTCAATGATCGACCCGTCAACATGGAGACTCCAGCGCATTTACTCAATGATGTGCTAACACCAAATAATTTATTTTTTGTCAGAAACAACGGTTTACCGCCCCAGAAAATCGATGTAAATAAATGGACATTAACTATAGACGGAGAGAGTGCTAAGAGCAAAAAATCGTTTACGATTCAGGAATTAAAAAACAAATTTGAGAATGTTAGTCTCAATATCACTTTGGAATGTGGCGGCAATGGTCGAAAAGAATTTAATCCACCCGCTAAAGGTAACCAATGGAGCACAGGTGCTGTTGGTTGTGCCAAGTGGACTGGTGTCCGACTCAGAGATGTACTCAATGATGTAGGTCTTAAAAGCAATGCCGTATATATAGGGTATTATGGGGCAGACATTCATTTGTCAGGTGCAGTGGATAAAGATCCTATCAGCCGTGGTGTTCCGATAGCTAAAGCACTGGATGAGGACAGTCTCATCGCCTGGGCCATGAATGACACACAGATGCCTATCCTTAATGGTCATCCATTGAGGTTGGTCTTTGGTGGCTATCCAGCCTCATGTTCTGGTAAATGGTTAGAACGAATTGTTATTAGACATAAAGTGCATGATGGACAAAAGATGACAGGTACTTCTTATCGTGTGCCCTGTAGCCCAGTTGCCCCTGGCGCTAAAGTGGAAGATAATGACATGTGCATAATAGAAGAGATGCCTGTCAAATCATTGATTACCTATCCTCAATCTGGCGCCACGATTAAATTATCGCAACAATTACCTTTCAAAGGACATGCTTGGACAGCAGCTCAAAACATAACTGAGGTGCATTACTCTATAGACTTTGGTAAAAGCTGGAATGAATGTGCAGTATCTGATGCGGCTAACAGATTTGCTTGGCAGCAATTCGAGGCCAAGATCAGTTTTCCAGAGACTGGGTATTACGAAGTTTGGTCCAGAGCTGTAGATAGTGATGGACAGACACAACCGATTATACTCCCAGGATGGAATCCTAAAGGCTATCTTAATAATGCCTGCCACCGCATAGCCGTCAAAGTTATCTAACATGCAGGGGCAGGACTACAATACAGAACCGCTTTGGAAGTCTTTTTTGACATTGCTCTACCTCCTATTAATAATTGGGATAGGGGCACTCAGTTATTTGCTCCTTTCCAATACAATTAGCGATTACCTAAATAGGACGGTATATCCTGAAGATCAATTAGAAGAGCTAACAAAACGTAGACTGAAAATCCAAAAGCAAGAGCGAGCAGATAACTGGGATTTCGTTGAAAACGGAATCCATGTAAAGACTGGTCTGAGAGATGGTGAGCATCTCCAAATTGTTATTAGCCAATGTACCTCATGTCATTCAGCGAAACTCATCACTCAGAATAGAGCGACCCGACAAGGATGGAAGGATATGATTGAGTGGATGCAAGCCACACAAGGACTTTCAGATCTGGGTTCACATGAGTCTAAAATAATAACATACCTAGCTGAGCATTATGCGCCTCAAGAAGTTGGCCGTCGTCAAAATCTCAATATAGATGCCATAAAATGGTATGTTTTAGACTTACCTGAAGAATAAAACCAAATAGATATGCACTCATTGTCAGGCCAATAATTGACTTATTGGGATTGAGGTGTATCTACATTAAGAAAAAATTAAGATATTATATAGCTCTGATAATCAATTAG
>CAZPUF010000338.1:0-2503 GCA_964589705.1 uncultured Saprospiraceae bacterium
AGAGGTGACGCCACATCTACATGGTACGTTCTCGGCAACCAAAACAACTAAATAAATATATACAGTGGTGTAAATAAAAAATTAGATACTTCAAACTAGGGAACTTAAAGAAGTGTCTAAAGCTCTTAAAGCAAAAAAATCCACTTTAAGAAAGTGGATTCGAAAACATAAAATTTTCTTTAATCTATTGAGAAGGTTAGAAGGCTTCTCAATATCAAACAATTTAAAACTATGAAATCTTCTTTTAAATTTTTAGCAATTTCATTAATAAGTGCAATGATTATCACTAGTTGTGGTGAGGACGACGTAATAACGACAGGACAAGAACCAGGTAGTGATTCGAACTTTATAGGTGCAGTCTATGCCATGACAAATGGAAATGGACAAGTCGAAGGAACAGCAGTACAAGGGTCGAATTCTATAGTAGCTTACGGGAGAAATGACGACGGATCGTTAGAAGTTATTGGTGCAACTGATACTGGTGGAAATGGTGGTGACTTTGATGGCGGAGAGGGATTAGATCCTCTTATCAGCGCATATGCATTAACGAAGACAGCAGATAACAACTTTGTATTAGCAGTCAATGCAGGAAGTAATAGCATCACATCTTTGTCAGTACAGAACGACTTTTCACTCGACCAAGAAGATGTACAAAGTACAAATGGCGTTGGTCCTAACAGTATAGCTCACATCGAAAGAGACATTGATGGTGTAAACGGACTGGTTTATGTCTCTAATATCTCAAGAGAAGAATTTGCAGACCAAGGTGAGCCAGCGCATCAAGGTAGCCTAATGGGTTACTGGTTGATGGATGATGGATCATTAGCACCTATAGCAGGATCATTAAGAGACTTAGCTAATAGACCATCAGCAGTTCAGTTTTCTCCAGATGGCAGATTCCTAGTAGTAGCTTCTATCAATTCTGGATCTTCTGCATTAGCATCTAACGATCAGAACGAGATAGTAGTCTACGGCGTAAATGATGATGGTTCCTTGAGTGCACAGATTCTTGATGGTGCTGCTTCTACACTCAGAGACAATGCAGAAGGAAGGAACTTACCTTCAGCTATAGGATTCCAAATCGTTAGTGATAACTATGTTGTTGTTACAGAAGCAAGAGAATTTAGACCAGATGGCACACCGCCAGTATTCCCAGGATTGCAGGATGGATCTGTATCTACATGGAGAATTACAGATAGTGGTTCTTTGGAAGCTGTTAGCTTAGATGTAGCGTCAGGAGTTAATAATACAGGAAGAACAGCTTGCTGGTTAGATTTTAATGAAGATGAGAGTATATTCTTCGTTTCTAATGCTATAGAAGCTGGATTAGCTAGCTACAGTTTTGATCAAGGGCAAGTTGCACTTATGGATCAAACTGCTGCACAAGGAGTTGGAGCTACAGGTAATACAACTGATCCTGCAGCTGCTTTTGGAACAACAGAAGGATGGATTGATATGTGGATTTCTGATGATGGAGATCACTTATACCAACTTCATGGATATAGAGGTACAATTGGTGTGTACGAAATCAATGGACAAAACCTGAACTTCATAGAAAACGAAACAGGAGGAAATTTACCAGCCAATAACGTACAAGGTATTGTTGCAATATAAGTAAAGTTAATTTTATAATTAATATGCGGTCTGGCACTAGTGCTTGACCGCATTTTTTGTATAATCACTTGATTATTATTGCATTAGTACTCTAATCAACAAAAAAAGATTGTAGCTTAACATGAATATTGTAGTCACATATCCATTTTATCATGTTAGGATTAATATTTATATACTTCTTAGGAAAGTACTTTTACGAGCTAGCAATCAATAATAACCGTAGCGCTTGGGGCTATGCCATCCTCGGTGTACTTTCTTACTATGCTGGTACAGTTGTATTTGCCATCATTATTGCCTTAATCATTGAGTTCAATTCTCCTGGATCTATCGATGAGATGAATGATACATTGATGGGTCTTGCAGGTGTTCCTTTTGGACTATTGACCGCATGGGGATTATATCAATTTCTCAAGCGAAGATTCGACAAACAAGCAACTATGACAAACTCATTAAGTGGCTATAATCTTCTAGATGATGATCTGATCAATGAATCATCAAATAATTCATGATAGAGGTTAAGATATGACCATCGTGGATCCTTCCTGTTGCCAGCTAATATTATGTACAATTAACGATAGGGACTAAGCCCTAATTGAAGAAGATTGTTGTTGTCAATTAGATAACAAAAATTATGAAGAGGATGGAAGTATTTCTGGCCTCTTTTTCTATCTATATCCTTCCTATCCAGTAAGCTCAATTTTATAGGCACATGTAGAAGTCATTATTTGCTCTAAATCTTTGAATATTGAAAGCAAATCAAATTTAACACATTAAAATAATATATAATATGTATCTTTGTGAGATTCTAGTCTTTCGGCTAGAAGCCCATCCCCAATACAGTCATTACTTGTGACAATCGCAAGTGGTTTTAGCTACTTAGATGAAAGCC
>CAZPUF010000339.1:0-2500 GCA_964589705.1 uncultured Saprospiraceae bacterium
GTTTCTTATCATATACAATTATGACTCTGTTACTTATAACAATTATTACCAACTATCTTAATATAGAGGAATAATGGATGTACCAACTACACAATATCCAGCTAAGATTTTACTATTTGGTGAATACAGCATCATTCACGGTTCTGATGCACTTGTCCTGCCTTACCACAAACTGTTTGGACGATGGCAAGTGAGTCATGCTCAACCACTACCCCAAAAAGATCTTTCCGAATTTCTAAATTATGTATCGTCCCTATCTGGTTGTAATTTATCTAAAGTCAAAAGAATAAAGGATGAAAAATGGAGCTTTAATTCTACCATACCAACGGGCTATGGTATAGGTAGCTCTGGTGCACTGTCTGCGGCTATATATGAACTGTTGTTTGATCGTGATAAAAATCTTATAGATACAAAAGACAAATTAGCTGAAATAGAATCATTCTTTCACGGCAGTTCTTCAGGAATGGATCCATTGGCATCTCATCTAAGAAAACCTATTCATATATGTGATGGAGAAGTTCTAGCTTTGTCAGAATTTAAATCTCCTACGGATATATACATCTATGACAGTCACATAATTCGAAAAAGCAAACCACTGATAGAATATTATAAGATGATGCGTGAGGCAGATCTGTCATTTCTTGCCACCAGTAAAGCTCTGGCAAAATTTAATGCCCGAATTATTCGTGAAATAATTAATACCCAAAATTATACATCATCCTTTAAAGAAATTTCCCATATCCAGTTTCATCATTTTGACAAAATGATCCCAACTGAGGTAAAATCTATATGGCAAAAAGGTCTGGAAAGTGATACTTATTATTTTAAATTGTGTGGTGCAGGAGGTGGTGGATTCTTTCTTGTCCACTCCAATGACAAACAAGTCATAGATGGCCTAGATTCCATATAACGCTTATTGCTGCGCATCCTTGAAGGCTTGCAATTCGGGGAATTCTTTTACAAACTCGTTAATTTTATTTCTAGGAATTTGTTTGCCATGATGAAAGGCAACAATCTTAGCATAGGGAGCTGATGATACTTCTAGCTCTTCTTTTAAAAGTACAGCATCCGCATAGTTTGGCAATATGCCAATGTAGTATAGATTGTCAGCTAGAGGTGTATTCTTCCTAATATAAATATCATCATATAGTCTCAGCACAGCATTTTTAAATATAGTAGGTGAACTTGCAATCTCAACAGAAAAATAAACGTCTTCGCGTATCTGATGAAATAACTCATATCGTCTGTCCAAAGCAAAGCCAGGTAAGCTTGAAGGGTCAACTGACAAATCAGTTAGCACAATCCCATTCTTGTCTCTAATCTCCCAATCTATTCTTTTATTGTAATAGAGATACTTCTGGTTGGTTTCTCCTGCTAATTCTTCCTTAGCTACAGGAAAGTTATTTGATACACTTTCTATGCTGATTCTTTGTCTGCTAATTCCGTTTTCCATTAAATGGTTAGCGATAAGTGTTGCCCTCTTAAGTGTATTGTACTGCATATATTCCTCAAGGCCAGGCTCTAAATGGTCTGTATGCGCAATAAGGTGAACAGAGTGATCCAAATTTTGCTTCAGATATGCCCTAAGGTTTTCCATCTTATCTTTGTTCTCTTCATTCATCAAGTCATGCCGATCTTGATACAATAAAGCATTCTTGAATCCAGATGGGCTAGAGTATTTAGGCTTTTGCCTTTCGGTAGTAGAAGTATGTTTCGTTTCTTCAGCAACTGCATCTTCCTGCGCAACTATTGCGTCATTATCCGCCTCTTTCATTGTCTCTTCTTCTACCACTTCTTCAATTGTCACTACTTCAATTGCCACTTCTTCATTTGCCACTTCAGAGCTCTCTTCTATTGCAGGGACGTCAGGATCATTGTTGCTGTCTTCTGTAGTCTCTGCGTCCACTAAGTTTGCCTCATCTGACTGAGCACCTATGATGACTTGATCATTTTGACTCTCCGCTTTCTTCAATTTTCCTATCCTCTCGAACAGGCTTTCTGATGATTCTTCATCAGTCTTGTATTCAGAAATTTCTTCCGCTACATTAATCACCTCTTCATCATTATCCTTACTGTCTTGTATTTCTGTTGCTCCCTTACTCTCCATATCCTCTTTCTCTACCTTGGGTGCTTCTTCTATTATTTCGCTTGTGATGGCATCTTCTTGATTGGATTTGTCCAAGTTGCCATCTTTCTCAGCAGCTTGAGGTGTCACCTTTTTGTTGTCTACAGCAACCATAGGCTCTGGTTGATATTGCTTCAAATAATCTGTCACATACTCCAACTGAACCGTGTCCTTTATCGGCATGGGTTTGAAGTCTTGCAAGTAGGCCTTGTATATATCAAAGGCACCTGATCCCGACTTTCGATTAGATGACAATACTGCAAACTGACCATCCTGATGCAATCTAAATTGCAAGTCATCACCGGCACTATTGAGTGGCATCCCCATATTCGTAGGTTTCACTTCAATACCTAATTTATTATAATAGTAGATATC
>CAZPUF010000340.1:0-2487 GCA_964589705.1 uncultured Saprospiraceae bacterium
CATGCTGCTTGTATTCAAATTGGCCAACATCTTTTTCTATGGTGATCCCCACCTTCCCTAATTCAGATTGCAAGGCTTTGACTCTGTCTGTTTCTTTGATAAATAAAGTTTTCAATCCATTGTAAGATATTGGAATTCCACAAGCAGCTGTAGCTACAGAAACCGTCTGTACTATATCTGGATGCAAAACAAAGTCATGACACAACATCTCCGACGTCATCATAGTAGAATGGATATGTAGTACATTATCCACCACCCTGGATACAACTCCTAACTTTCTGGCCAGATTACGCATCGCACTGTCCGCCTGAAGGCTGATTTCATTAAAGTGAGTTAACTCTAAAGATGCTTCTTCTGCAATCGCCGCAATCGTAAAATAATAGCTCGCGGAAGACCAGTCGGATTCTACGGTGTATTCTATTGGTTTGTAGGGCCTATCGGTAATGCGTATCTGCCCTTCTTTATAAGTAACCTCAGCGCCAAATTCTTCCATAATAGCTAAAGTCATATCCAAATATGATTTGGATACTTGTTCGCCGGTGAGTTCTATCGTTAATCCTCCAGGAATCATAGGCCCAATCATACATAAGGCGGACAAGAACTGTGAACTTACATCAGATCTGATTGCAACCTTATTTTGCTTGACTTTCATGGGGCCTGATATCTTAAGCGGAGGGTAATCTTCTTGTCCAATATATTTGATATCTGCACCTAGTTGCTTAAGCGCATCAACAAGTGGTCCAATAGGACGTTGAAGCATTCGCTCAGAACCTGTCAATACATGAGAGCCTTCTTGCAGACATAGATAAGCCGTTAAAAATCTAAATGTGGTGCCTGCGTGATGGGCATCCAGTTCACGCTTATCTGTACTCAACAAATTCTTCAGTGTTTGAGTGTCATCACTATTGGATAGATTATGTATGGGCTTAGAAGCGCCTGCCAGTGCATTGATAATAAGAACTCTATTAGAAATACTTTTTGATCCACCGATTTTTATCTTCCCATGTACTGGCTGTCCATCATGGGTCAATCGTATAATTGTCTCTTTTTTCTCCAACGCCTCTTAATTATCTATAACCATGTAATACTGACAACCTCCTCGGTGTTTTCATTTAGGCTGAGTCCCACTGGGCAATGATGGGCTGCTTTCTCCAGGATTTTCTTCTCAGAATCTGAATAATCATTTGCAGGCATTTCTATATTGATTTCTATTCGAGCAATTCTTCTGGGATCAGATGCCATTACCTTTTTGATATCAGCGGTTGCGCCTTTAATGTCTATGTCTCTTTTAGATGCTACAATACCCATTATAGTGAGTATACATGACCCCAGTGAGGTTACCGTTAGATCTGTAGGTGAGAACGCTTCTCCATTACCATGATTATCGACTGGTGCATCAGTGATGATGGTATTGCCAGATTTAAGATGTACTGCCTCTGTTCTCAGACCACCTTGATAAGTAACTTTTGACGTCATTGTATTATTGGGTTTATTCTATGTCTTCTGAATTATTTCCTGCTTCTCGCTTGTCCCGCATGGCTCTCATTTTATTATCAGCCTCATCATACCTGTTGATAATATCTTTAACCAGCCGGTGACGTACGACATCTTCTGCCGTGAGAAAGAGTTTTGCGATTCCATCCAAGTCTCCAAGTATATTGAGTGCTTTATAAAGGCCTGACTTCTGATTCCTAGGAAGGTCCACTTGAGATAGATCACCAGTAATAATACATTTTGCAGAAGGACCAAGTCTTGTCAGAAACATCTTAATCTGGCCAGAGGTGCAATTCTGTGCTTCATCTAATATGATAAAAGCATTATCCAATGTACGTCCTCTCATGAAAGCTAGAGGTGCCACTTCAATGACTCTGTTTTGCATAAAGTAGTCTAGCTTTTCGCCAGGTAACATATCTTCTAAGGCATCGTATAACGGTCTCAAATAAGGATCTATCTTATCTTTCAAATCACCAGGTAAAAAACCCAAGCTCTCCCCTGCTTCCACTGCTGGTCTGGTAAGTATAATCTTTCTAACCATTTTGGTTTTAAGTGCTCGCACAGCTAAGGCTACGGCTGTATATGTCTTTCCTGTGCCCGCAGGCCCAATGGCGAACAAAACGTCATTATCTTCTGATAACTGAACCAGGCGTTTTTGATTACGAGTTCTGGCCTTTATAGGCTTTCCAGATCTGCTGTGTACAATGACATTCGCATTAATCTTATTGCTCCCCGAACTATTCGAATTCTCCTCTAACTCATAAGCAAGATTACCATTAAGCACATCTTTGACCTTATGAATTGGAAGCGCATCCTGTGATCGGAGAATCTTCACAAGTTGCTCTATTTTGGACTTAGCTTTTTGTGTTTGCTTCTTACTCTCTCCGCTGATCTTGAGATTGGAACCTCTGGAAATAATATCAAGTTCTGGAAACGCTTGTTTGACTAGATTTAGTTTGGCATTCTTGAGACCATAGAGTTCTGCATGGTCGA
>CAZPUF010000341.1:0-2487 GCA_964589705.1 uncultured Saprospiraceae bacterium
CTCACTAACTATATACTTATAGGGGGAGTTGTTATAAGGATAAATTATCTTTATATTTAGATATCATTATCTGTCTATTGACGCTTCTAACTCTTTATTCTTTGCAGTTGTGTTTTAGATTCTATGACTGATTGAAGCGCTTCCCAACCTCGAATGAGGGTCCATGACCCTGCTTTCTATTTATTAAATCATTACTACATCTGCTATGAAACGCTTAATACAATTCCTATTATTTATTTCAATGCTTGG
The DNA here is from genome assembly GCA_964589705.1 of uncultured Saprospiraceae bacterium. Classification (GTDB taxonomy): domain Bacteria; phylum Bacteroidota; class Bacteroidia; order Chitinophagales; family Saprospiraceae; genus RFSX01. The sequence continues at coordinate 250 of CAZPUF010000341.1, forward strand.
CTTTCATTTTTCTCTCTCAGCGTCCAGCGTTGATACTACAGGCACAGTGATCTTTATTCATATAGAAGAAGAAGTTTGTGAAGAAGAGGCTCCAGGTCCTAATGATCCAACCATTACCTTAGACACTATTATCAGTAATGGCATTTGTACTATTCAGACAACAGAGATAATTGTATTGGAAGGACTTGGTACTATATTCGAGATGCAATGTGTGGTAGAAGATCCTATGAATACCGAAGGTCGTTTTTTTCAGACTTTACTTGATTCAAATGGATGTGAGTATACTTTAGTTACGGATGTGTTTTTTGAGCCTCTCGATCAATTCCAAGAGGCTACCCTTTGTGAAGGAGAAATATTGTTTGGTTGTAATGAGACTATTGATTCAAGTGGCATTTATCGAATAGAGAAATTTGATATGGGGCCTTGTCCTTATACATTGACATTAGATTTGACTTTCTTAGAATTGGATAGAGACACTACTTCTATGCTGATATGCGAAGGAGATACAATAAACTGGAATTATATGGTTCTAACCGAACCTGGTTTCTATACAACAAATCTCACAGGTGCAAATGGATGTACCTTATTCCAGTCTTTAATTTTGGAAGAAGGAAATGATTCTAGAATAACTGGAGATACCATAGTCTGTGGCACTTCACTGATATATGGAGATCAAATAATAGAAGAATCTGGTATATATGATTTGTATTACATCGGCTCTGAGATATGTGTAGATTCTATTACACTCACAGTTGAGCTCGTCGAAGAAACTGAAGTTTTCGAAACGGTATGTGGAGACAGAAATTCAATCCCAGGAGTCTTTACTCAGACATCAGGATGTGTGACAACTATAAGTGAAGTTTTGCCCTTTTTACATGATCAATTTCTCACAGAAGAAATTTGTGAAGGAGATACTTTGCTCTGGAATGGCGAAATATATACTGAGTCAACGATTATATCCCTAGTTAAGATGGATGCTAATGGATGTAGCTATATGGATCATTTAGATCTGACAGTAGTTCCAGAGGTGGAATGCATATCCAATACAGATGACTTAATAGATATAGCTTTTACTTTATATCCAAATCCGACTTCAACTAGTGTTGAGATACAACTTGAAGACATCTCCTTAGAAAAGGCTCATGTGAGACTCATATCTCTAAATGGCGAAATGTTATTGGATAAGCAGCTTACAGAAAATTCTAATCACTTAGACCTTAGTTTTTTACCTCAAGGTTTGTTCCTCTGTCAGGTCAAAGTCGACCAAGTGATATACACGAGACTATTGACAAAAATATAAACAAGCAATTCCAAAATCAATTTGCATTATGCGTAGTGAATGTATATGGGTAATTTAGCTTAGCAGTCATCTAGGCAACGTCCAATTATTAATTATCGAAACAAAAACGAAAAACTATGATTGGAAACCCACTTATATTTTTAGGGGCAGCTATTATCCCTATGTTGGTTGGGAGCATCTGGTATGGTCCACTATTTGGGAAAGCATGGATGAGTACAAATGGCTTTACAGAAGAAGATCTCAAAGGATCTAATATGTTACTGATTTTGGGATTGTCTTTTTTGCTGAGTGTCATATTGGCTGCTGGTATTTCTGGACTTACTGTGCATCAGAGTGCCATAGCACAACTGTTTGCCATGCATCCTGATTTTGAGACAGCAGGCACAGAGGTAAATACACTTTTTACAAGCTTAATGAATGAGTATGGCGACAGACATAGAACTTTTGGTCATGGGGTTGTTCATGGTATTATAGGTGCTGTCATGTTTGCACTGCCCTTAATCACCATTAATGCCTTGTTTGAAAGAAGAGGAGCCAAGTATATTTTTATTCACTTTGGATATTGGTTGGTAACTTTTAGTTTAATGTCAGGCGTAATTTGCCAATTCTTTTAAAAGAAAATAGTCTTTATAAGATACTGATATAAAAAAGGGCTTGCAGAATGCAAGCCCTTTTTGTTCTTCATATATAATTATGTTACGCCATCTCTGGCTCTTTTTCTAACTCATCTACGTCTTGATCCGATAAGGTATCCAAGTCTACTTTCAAATTATTGATTATAAATTGTTGTCTTTCCATAGTATTCTTACCCCTGTAGTAAGGCAGAATATCAGGTATAGAACCACCCGTACGCTCTCAGGATTCTAGTCGAATATCATCTCAATTAAATTCTCCAACTTCTCTAGCTCATCTCTCTCCAAGTCCTTTGAATCGTGTAA
>CAZPUF010000342.1:0-2433 GCA_964589705.1 uncultured Saprospiraceae bacterium
TTGGATTGGGACTGCAGCAGACTTTTAATGATTTTGTGTCTGGCATAGTCATCCTCTTTGAGCGCAGTGTGACTGTGGGTGATATACTGGAAGTAGATGGTGAGATAGGAACGGTCAAACAGATAGGCCTTAGAGCTTCTGTCATGGAGACAAGGGGGAGTGTATCCATCGTAGTCCCCAATCACAAACTCGTCAATGAAAAAGTTGTCAATTGGAATCACAATAATGATAAAGTAAGATTTGTGATAGACATAGGTGTAGCTTATGGTACAGATACGACTATGGTCAAAAAACTGCTGCTTAAGTCGGTTAAGCAGAATCCTTATGTTATAGATTACCCTGCACCATTTGTCAGGTTTGAATCATTTGCGAGTTCTTCATTGGAATTCAAATTATATTTCTTTACAAGAAATCTTCTTGTCATAGAGGATATAAAGAGTGATATTAGATTAGAAATAGATAGACTATTCAGAGAGCATAAGGTGAGTATTCCGTTTCCTCAGAGAGAGATTAGGATCGTGGGGGGAGATGAGACTTCTCTTCAGTAGGACAATTATTAAACGTGAACTAATTAGTTATGAACTCAATGAGACTTATAATTTTTTTAGCTCTGCTATTATTTAACCTTAATGGATATGGGCAGAGTAAGCATGAGATTAAGACAGATATAGGATTAGTAGATGGTCGTTATTCCCTTCACTATGAAAGATTATTAACTGAGAATTTTGGCATAGAAGCATCTGGGCAGATTAGCTTTAAAGAAACATCGTTTTTCTTTGATGATAGCCTTGCATTCCAAAGTATTGATTATTCAATTACGCGTATGCATCTTGGCATCACTGGTAAGTACTATCTCTTTTTTAATAAGAGATATGCTAATGGGCTATTTGTGGGACCTTATGTAGGATTAGATTCTATATTAAGTAATGATCCTGATTTAATAGACAAATTAGAAGCAGAGGGAAATCTGACTGAACGTGACATGACTAATGGACCAAAAGAACTAGCTCTGGCTGTAAATTTTGGATATAAATGGATTATCAAGTCTCATTTTATTATCGAACTTAATTTTATATATGGTCGATATTTTAGAGTGGGAACTGGAGCAGTGAATTCATCCATGATTTTTGACGCCAATGCAGACCTTAAGTTGGGCTACAGATTTTAGTCTCATCTAATGAATAAAAAAGCAGTACCTCAATGGAGATACTGCTCTAATATGTATTATTACTTAGTGTCTATTCAGGCTTTTCGCCACAGGTCTTAGCCTCTGACTTAGGGCAGCAAGACTTAGGTTTACAGCACCTTCTTTGTTGGCCAAACTTCACTCTCATCCCTACTTGCAAGCCATAACTATTGAGTCTTTCTGAAAAATCCTCTTTCCAGATGTTATTCAGTTGCTGATTATAGGTGATGCCTCCAAACATTTGAGCTTGGCTTGATAGCGTATAATTGAGACCCAAAGTTGCACGGCCAAATACATTGAAGTTGTTGTAGTTATCTATCACTGATGATGTTAGTGCATTAGCATCATTATAAGTAGAACTTGCCAGAAACATCAGTGAGGGACCTACTTCTATATAAGGTGATATATCAGCGTTACATAATTGATATCTTACTAGAAGTGGGACACCTACAAAACTATGATCTATGGTAGATATTAAGTTATTAGGCAGATTGGGGACATCCTCGAAACCACCCATTCCATCATGCTCACTAGGCCATCTTAGATCAGTTAGGTTGGAGGTGTAATAATTAAATGTAGAATAATTCACGCCTGTTTTGACGACCCACTGATTATTGATTTTATAATTGTACCCAAGCTCAATGTTATAGTTCATCTTACGTTCGTGAAGCCAATGTGCCTCGACAAGATTATTGTCTGTCAGAAATGATTCTTCCACTTGCAACGACCGAAATGAATTGCCTACCTGCACTGATAGGTCAAAAGAAGATCTTTGACTATAGACTAATGATGTAGTGATCAGCATAGTGAGGCAAAGTAAGGTGTTTTTCATAGTGATGATTTTTACTATTAGTGTTCTTGTAAACAAATATAGGCCAGAAATCCAATCATTGACGATAAAATATCATTAGTGAGCCTATTTATATAATAGAAATAGGCTATCTCCAGAGGAAATAGCCTACGATTATATAGCTTTTAGATCTATATCAATTTCTACTCAAATACCTTCGCGCCTTCTGGCATAGCTAGTTTCTCTGACGCAAAAGCTTGATCAGAAACTTTTACGTTGATGAATTCTCTTTTATTAGCCAGCTCAGTAATCTTGCCTTCTTCTGACTTGTACCAGCTCATCGTATTAGGTAGTTTGAGGCCGTTGAATTGCTTCCAATCATCATATCTAATCCAAGAGATTTTTTCACTTTTAGCACCTGAAAAGAAGGTCACCGTATAACCTAACCAGGCCATCT
>CAZPUF010000343.1:0-2417 GCA_964589705.1 uncultured Saprospiraceae bacterium
CCAGAAAACCAGATGCCCGGCATAAGGGCATAGTACATAATGGCATTCCTGTAGGTGACGAGCACTCCCATTTCTTCTACTACATGATGAGGCCTGTGTAATTTCCACATCATTCGATTGCTATGAGAAAATCTGTGCCACCAGTATTGCATCATATCATCCAATATGAGGAAGGCGCCAAAGTGCAGCCACAGGGAATAGCCGGCAAGACTGTTGTCATATTGTGTAAAGAAGGTACTGCCTAACCAGAAGGTGAGTAAGAAGATACCTGGTTGTACAAGTACAGGTAGTGTCACCAAACTGATCAGTTCTATAGAATAATCGTTTTTGGTTCTTTTGTCTTCGAAGTAAAGACCACCCATGGCTTCTATTATGCCAAGCACTAGCAGGGCGACTGTGGGGATTAACTTACTTAAGACTTCTTCTGACATGGTGGTATAGACATGATACAAATCTAAAGTAAGGAATTCTGATCGAATCCAACTATTAGAAAATGGTTTGCCAATCTATTGTAACTGTAACAAACCCAATTAGAGATCATTTTTCTGCTGTGAGTCTCTTAAGTTCTTTTATCCAATTGATGTTCCATCTCATCACATAATGTTCTATTGGCACTAGGCCTATTGTTTTTCTTCTTTCATTGACCTTGGCAGGATTGAGTAGGGGGGCTACAATATATTCTCCGGTTTCTGGATTGGTATGAATCTGACTACCATAGATTTGTTTCTTTCCTTGTCTAACGGCGACTCTATCTTCCATCAGCGCTAGGTCCTGGGGATTGGCTTTTTTGCTTTTTACAGCGTCGCGTAACATGGGCAGATATTCTATTTGTGTTGGCAAGTTGGCATGTTGTAATATGAGGAATAGTGCTGCATTCCCATTTTCACCTACTTGATGAGCACTTAACCATCCATGTTCATCTAAGATGTCTTTTACCAATTTTAGATTCTCAGCATCTTGTTTATTTATTTTATGCCAATGTGCCGAGAATTCTTCTGAGTTTTTTCCATACTTATTCTCTATGTCTTTAGATTGTTGTCTAAGCGCTTGATCTGAATTGTACGCTTTGTGCAGTTGGATTGCTAATTTATTGTCTTTGTATTTTAGCATTTCTCCTGCTTCCCTCAGTTCTCCATAAGTATAGATAGAGGCATCTTCTCCGCTGTCCTTAAGTGCTCTCACCTGCATCATAATATCTAATTGATGTTTGGAATGAAAGAACTTTATTTCTTCTTGAAAGGTCTTTTGATTGAAATTTCTATTAATAACAATGTTATTATAATGTTGGGGTTGTGAGGGTAGGTCGTTAGCTAGATGCTTAATGCTGTCGCAGGGTCTAATGTAAACTTCTACCCTCATGTTTGTTCTCATTTGTTCAAAAGTTTGTGGGTCAGGAAATATTTTGAACTGATCATTATATCCTTTGGCTATCATCCTTTCCTCATCAACGCCTATCTCTTTTAATCTTTCATATATGATTAATGATCGTGCAGCACTAAGATGTCCCCGACTACTCAGGCTGTGTTTGTTGGAATTAATATGTCCTGCCAGTTCTATGCAGGTTGTATCATTAGTAGTCATGAACTGTTTCAGTTTGTCCAGATTTGGTCTTGAATGGGAGACTATTATATTTGTGTTGGGTACGAAATTTAAATCCTGCAGTCTAAACTTTCCGCCAGCGCTTACTTGCTGAAGCGAGATGGGAGATAGGCTTTTAATTTTGTCTGATATCTTAATTGTACGCGTATTGAAAAAGTAATTTTTGGCATAAAAATCTATGGTGGCTATTTGGTCTAAAGGCGCTGTTATACTATAACTGCCGTCCAGGTTCGTATTGACTTTGATATTATAATCCGTTGTGTTTAATTCTACAAGACCTGATATGCCCTCGTTAGATACTTTGTCTATCAGCTGGCCAGTCAGTCTTATAAATGATTCTTTGGCGATCACCTTAATGACGGCTCTGCGATTTATCTGTCTACTATTGGCGTCTTTTTTTGTGGAGAGCAATTGGCTTTCTCCATGGAATCTGGATACAATTAGAGAATCATTAATGCCTTGCTTTATAAGATAATCGAATACAGATTGCTTGCGATTGTTAGACAACTTGAGATTGGATGCTGCGGTACCTACATCATCTGTATGCGCATCTATATATAAGGAATAGTCTTTTGATTTATTGAATTTGTTTATAAATGTATCTAGAATGGTAAAGTGCGAATCTACCAGTATATGTTTTCCAGAATCAAAGTAGATCACCTCCTGCGACTTTACATAGGTGCTATCGAATATTTCTTGACCGTATAATTCAGAACTGAATAGGATGCACAGCGATATGACTAGAATATATGGAAGTCGTCTTTTTGCTGTTATCATCATACCTTATCATTAAGATAATAATACAAGATAACATTAAT
>CAZPUF010000344.1:0-2402 GCA_964589705.1 uncultured Saprospiraceae bacterium
TACCCAACTGAGATAAAAATATGACGATGGCCAATCCATTGACAAATCCCATCATCACAGGATGTGGTATCAATCTCACGAACTTACCTAATCTCGCAACACCTCCAAGTATCTGGATTAATCCTACGATGATTAATGTGGCCAGCAACCATTGCAGACCCAAATTGGGTATAGCTTCATCCAATGCAAGACCTACTGCATTACCTTCTTGTATCAAGTGCACCATGACGACCGCCATAGCTCCCGTTGCACCAGAAATCATACCTGGCCTTCCACCGAATATGGCCGTTATAATTCCCATTATAAATGCACCATACAATCCTACCAATGGATCCAAGCCAGCGACGAAAGCAAAGGCTACAGCTTCTGGTACCAGTGCTAGTGCCACAGTTAGTCCAGATAAAATATCGTTCTTAGGATTTTGTGTAAGATTCTGCAACATCGCCGTCATCACAACTTTTTAGGTAGAAAAGTCGACGAATATAGACTATTAATTCTCTTGTCAAAGAGAATTAACTCCTTTTATATTATGATTATATTTAATATAAAAAACGGTCAGCAACAGCTTATTATCCCATTTTATGTATTAATCAAATATTGAATTTTTAAAATGCCAATTATCCGATATAAATTTTGCCTTGGCGTGCTAACAGGATATCATAATTTTTATCCTAATTTACGTTTAAAATAAGTCATCTTTCTTGCATTCGATTAGTTTCAATGAAAGGGTCCAAAATTAAACATGATCGAAACAGGTATAAAAGCACCCTTCCAAGTAACATCACTAGATAAATTTATTACTGAGTTTAAATTAACCTTATCGGAGTTATTTGCTGAGAGAAATGCAAATGGAGAGGCCTTTACTGAGCGCTCCTTTTCGAAAGTATTCTATGATAAGTTGATGAGTCATACACCGCTATCAGTGGCTATTCCTTCAGCCTATGGTGGTAGGGGAGCTAAGCCAAAAGAATGCATCAGTTTACTAGAGGCAGCTTCCTATGAGTCGATTCCGTTGACTTTGATTTTCGGTATTAACATAGCACTCTTTATAGAACCATTCGCCAAGTATGGACATGAGGATATAAAGCAGCATGTATTTGATAGGTTCTTGAAGTCACAAGCCATGGGAGGTCTAATGATAACAGAACCTGCTCATGGTAGCGATGCACTCAATATGAAAACAACTTATACCCAAAAGGAGAATGGTGACTATCACCTCCAAGGTATAAAGCATTGGCAAGGTCTAACTGGTATGGCAGACTATTGGTTGGTTGCTGCCAGAAGCCAAAAAACTAATGGAGCACTCAGCAGAGACGTTGATTTGTTTGTAACTGAGGATTATGAGCCTTCTCAGCATATAAAAGTGACGCAACTATATAACAACTACGGTCTTTATCCTATCCCTTATGGCGTCAATGAAATAGACATCAACTTACCACACACCCATAGATTGGAACCTCAGACGACTGGTATTAAGATGCTTATGGATACCTTGCACAGAAGTCGTTTGCAGTTTCCAGGAATGGCAATAGGTTTTTTGAAAAGAGCACTTGAAGAAGCCACAAGGCACTGCCAAGAACGGATCATCAGAGGGAGCAACTTATTGCAATTCGACCAGATCAACAAACAACTCGTCGAGATGGAGACAGCATTTACGTTAAGCTCTGCTATGTGTTTTAGATCAGCTAACTATTCAAGCATAGATAACGATTTAGCTATATGTGGAATAGAAGCGAATACATTTAAAGCCATAGCTTCCAATCTGATGCAAGAGTCTGCGCAGACCTTAATGCAACTTTTGGGAGGAAAGGGATACACTATTCAGAGTCTTGGTGCCAGATCTATTATGGACTCAAGACCTTTCCAGATTTTTGAAGGACCTAATGAGATGCTCTTTACCCAACTCGCAGAGATGATGCTCAAAGGTATGTCAAGAGCCAAACAGATGAATCTGCTAGCTTACATGACGACCTTTGAATTGTCTTCTCAATCTGCAAATCTATTCAAAGACACAATAAATATCACTCTTGAAAAAGCACAGCCTCAGCGTAAACTTGTGTTACTTGGTCATGCGATGGCGAAGGTGATAATGGCACATCATGTGCTAACATTAAGTAATAGTGGTTTTAATCAAGCTATGATAGATAATTGTATAGTAAGATTAAGAAATGACGTCAGTACACTTATGAATAGTTACTCGAGACAAGATGAGACGAAACCAGTGGAAGGCTTTCAAGAGCAATCTAGTTGGAGATCTCTATGCTAGTGGGATCTTTGTTGTGAGACTGGAGATGACCGACTGGTGCCGCAAGGCAAGCTAGTGACCAAATGTCACTGGCTAAGGAGGGAACCTCGACATCAGTCGAGGGTGGGCTGCAAGAATCCTCACAGTCAAACAAAAA
>CAZPUF010000345.1:0-2399 GCA_964589705.1 uncultured Saprospiraceae bacterium
TCAAGGGCTTAGATAGCAAAAGAAGTTTTGTGACTTCTATGAAGAGCTTTCCTAACAATGTAGAGGTCAAGCATGTATTGACTTATAAAGGTGGAGATAAGTTACCTGATAATAGAGTAACAGGTACGCTGTCAGTAGAGATGAACCAGTCATTTATCACCCTTCCAGAAGTGCCTATGCAACCACGTTACTATGATGACCGTGTAGGATATTTCTCTGTCAGACAGACTGACTATAGCTCAGATAATCAATTTACAACTAGTAATCGGTATATAACCAAATGGCGATTGGAGCCTAAAGATCCAGAGGCGTATGCTAGAGGAGAACTGGTAGAGCCGGTGAAACCAATTGTGTATTACATAGATCCAGCTACACCTACTAAGTGGGTACCGTATTTGATGCAAGGTGTCAATGACTGGCAAGTGGCCTTCGAGAAAGCAGGATTTAAAAATGCGATATATGCCCTGGAAGCGCCCAGCGAGGAAGAAAATCCTGATTGGTCTCCAGAAGACACAAGATATTCTGTGATCAGATATGTAGCCACAGATATCCAAAATGCTCAGGGTCCTCACGTACACGATCCGCGAACAGGAGAAATATTAGAGTCGGATATCATTTGGTATCATAATGTGATGCGATTATTGAGAAACTGGTTCTTTATCCAAACAGCCGCTATCAATCCAGAAGCCAGAGGTGTCAATTTTAAGGAAGAAGTGATGGGTAGACTCATTCAGTTTGTTGCTGCTCATGAAGTAGGGCATACTTTAGGATTGCCACATAATATGGGCTCCAGTGTAGCTTACCCGGTAGATTCATTGAGGTCGGTAACTTTTAGTCAGAAAATGGGCACCGCACCTTCTATTATGGATTATGCCAGATTTAATTATGTGGCACAACCGGAAGATGGCGATGTAGGACTTATGCCAAATATAGGTCCATATGATACGTGGTCTATCGAATACGGTTACAAGTTAGTGGATGGAATGAATAAGGAACAAGAGAAATCAACGTTGAATAACTGGGTAAAGAAAAGATCAGGAGATCCACTCTACAGATATGGTAGACAGCGGGGATTACCTTTGGATCCTACTTCTCAGACAGAAGACCTTGGCGATGATTCTATGTTGGCAAGTGAGTATGGGATAAAGAATCTGAAGCGTATCATCCCTAATATTGGTCAGTGGTCCTATGAAGAGGGAGAGGATTTTGATGAGACAGAAGACTTGTACAATCAGGTCATCAACCAATTCAGAAGATATGTAGGGCATGTGATCGCCAACGTAGGCGGAGTGGTAGAAATAAGTAAAACCCATGACCAGGATGATGTAGTCTATAACCACGTTAGTAAATCTAAACAGAAACGAGCAATGCAATTTCTTGATAGACATTTGTTTACGACGCCAGACTGGTTGCTTAATGAGGATTTGGCAAGGAAGTTCGAAGCAGAGGGCTTGGTAGATAGAATAGGGAGTCTACAATCTCGTAGTTTGAATATTTTATTCAATACAGCCAGACTTAATCGTCTGAGTGAAAATGAAGCACTTAATGGCAACTCGGCCTATACGGTATACGAATTATTTGAAGACACAAGAAAATCAATCTTTAAAGGAGGTGACCTGGATTTGTATCAAAGAAATCTACAAAGGATCTATGTAGAGAAACTAAAGGATATCAAAGAAATGGATGACAGAGATGTGATGATTAGTGATATACAAGCAGCTGCTACTGCCACGCTGCAGACTATCAGTAAATCTATTAAAACAAAGAGGAAGTTCAGCAACATAGAGCAGATGCATAAGACGGACTTGAAGATGAGAATTGAGAACATTCTTGAATAGAAAGAGGTGAAAAGATATCTATGTTTTAGCATCATAATTGGTGTAGTATTAAGTTGTGCTCCAAAGAAGGAAATAGTAGAGTCGACCGTTGTTCCTATAACAAGTTTGGAACGCGGTCCGCTTACCTACCTCATCAGACAGGATAAGACAATAGAGGACTGTAGCTTTCATCAGTCAGAAGGAGATGATTTAGTCATGTCAATCATGCAAAATCATACCGGAGATAAGGATGACAGACTACCCAGACGTGTTGTCAATACTGATGGCACTGTGATTCAAAGCACGAAGTCAGATACACACAGCAACCGATTAGTGACTAAGAGTTGTTTTAATCCTGCTGGTCAGATTGTCGCTATGGAATATGACACCAGAGATAACCCAGAAATAACTGAAGTGCTTAAAACCGCTTTATTTGAGATTCAATTTGAAGCTCGGGATGGAAGTGCCTGCGTGGAGTGTATGACTAAGTATTATTGGGTGAGGTAGATAAACTTGTGGCAAACGTATGCCAACGCTACCCTCTACCCATTCGACTCCGCTCAGGGCAGGCTCCATTCGACT
>CAZPUF010000346.1:0-2395 GCA_964589705.1 uncultured Saprospiraceae bacterium
ACGAATTTCTCAATATTAAGGGTGTTAATGATACGACCTCTGGAAACGTTCAGAGGCGTATCATTCTTAATAACTTCTTTCTTCCGCCAAGCTGACCAACATTACAGCGAGCAAAGCCGCGTTATTTCTTTATATTAGAAGTGTTTAATCAACAATTAATACACCTTCTAGTTATGCGACATTTTCCATTCTATCTCATTACGAGTTTTATTCTTATTTTCTTTAGTACGTTATCTAGCCAAGAATTAGACTGGATAGGCGAGCCCGAGGATCACTTCCCACAAGACATTACTCTGAATCTTAGAGACAGTGGATGCACCAATGATTTTGATCCATGTGTATGGATGAATCGTGATATGCAAATATGGGGTTGGGAGGCGATAGAGGACGTTGTATGGAGTGGAGGCTGCGATGTAGAGATTAATTATACACATGTCCCTTGCCAAGCAGCATTAGAGATCGTCAATCAGACGCAAGATCCACCAGCACAGCTCATAGACTTTGGCACCAACTCGATAATTACTACAGAAGTATGTATAACCATTACAGATATGTGTGATGGTAGAGTATTGGAGCATTGTTTTGAATTCAACTTGCAGTGTGGTAGTTGTGGAGATGTGGGTGCTATATTCTGTGAGACCTGTGAAGATGCTGACCCTATATTTCCGGCAGGTTGTAGGCTTTGTGACCCCATAGAATTACAACAGGGATATACCTCATGTAATCCAGAGTGTGAGCTTATTAATCCAGGATGCCAGCCAATATCTGATGGATCCCAGCCAACGCCATTATGTAATGATGCTGGTAATGTGCCACAAAATATGTCTTGGTTCGCCTTTGTTGCTAGTGCAGAAGATTTAGATATCATACTAGACCTAGATATGTGCTCTACCAACCAGGGAGTACAATTAGGCATCTACGATAGTTGTGACTTTGACGAATGTGTCGTCTGGACAGGAGGGTGTTCGTCAACCCAGCAAGATTTGAGTGCGACGACCTTTGTAATTGGTCAGACCTATTACATGTTTGTGGATGGTTGTAATGGAGATGACTGTCAATACACAGTGACAGTACTTGGGTTGGACCTTTTAGGTCTCCCAGAAATAGATGCCATCACAGCATTCAGTAATCCAAGAGATGAGATACTAACTGACAACCTCAATGATCCTTCTAATCCAGCAATGACAGGCAATTGTGGCAAAGCGAGTAGCATCACTGTCTGCCCTGGCGAAGAAATTCAGTTTGGGGTAATACATCAAGGAGACCCACGTAATAGTATTGCTGAGCATAGAGAAACCTGTGGTGAATACTCAGAAGAATTGGATGCCACCTATTTATGGTCGACTTCGTGGGCAGGAGATATAGAGCATAATCCAATTACTAATGGCGGAGGATTTATACCGCCACTTACTCTACCCGAGATAGAAGGTCTATATGAGATATGTCTAGCAGAAATAGATTTCGAGTGTGATCCCAAACTTGGTGGCATTTGTCTGCAAGTGGTTGTAGAAAGTGGATTAACCATAAATCATTATGTAGATAATGATGGGGATGGGTTTGGTGCAGGACCAGCCGTATTACTTATGTGTGGAGACAACCCTGGCTTTTCATTAAATGATGATGACTGTGATGATACCAATCCACTAATCTTTCCAGGTAGCATAGATTATTGTTGTAATGGGATAGATAATGATTGTGATGGCATAATCGACGAAGATTTTCCAAATTTTGTCTTCCCTCATATAACAGCTGCTTGTATGACTTCATCTATCAACTACACATGGGATATAGATGCAAGAGCTGATTATGCGTATACTATTACAATAAATGGGGTACCAATTGCGAATGTACCAGGACCCAATGACAGTAGTTTTACACTTGACGGATTAGCCATAGGTGATATCGTAGAATTTTGTGTAACTGCAAGTTATCGCAATAATGATCCTGTATTTAATAATTGTGTGATCAAAGAAATAATTCTGGATCAAGATGGGGATGGTGTATCAGCCAATGTAGACTGTGATGATAACGACCCTGACGTATTTCCCAATAATCCTGAAATATGCGATGGCAAGGACAATGATTGTAATGGCACCATAGATGATGGTATTACTTTCATTTATTTTCCAGACATTGACATGGACGGTTTTGGATCCATAGGATCTGGAATAACAACCTGTAATCCTCCTGCTGGATTTGTGCTCATAGGTGGAGACTGTGATGATACAAATCCAAATGTGTTTCCTGGCAGTATCGAATTATGTGACGGAATAGATAATAACTGTGATGGTGTTGCAGACGAAGGATTCAACCCAACCGCTCCAATACTCAATTGTGGTTCTATTACAACAAATTCCATAACTGTAGATTGGCAAGACATAGATAATCTGCAAGA
>CAZPUF010000347.1:0-2395 GCA_964589705.1 uncultured Saprospiraceae bacterium
GCACCTAGCTCTTTGGCATAGGACTTATCGGTGATTATGTGCCAGACCCTAGATGGGAGGGCATTGATGCTTAGGCTGAGGGATACGATATTTGATTTAGTCATAAGTGAGTGGTGTGATTATGTGGGGATGGTATTGCTAGCTTCTGGATTTCATTTTATAGTATTGTTCAGGAGTCATGACACTAATTTCGCTTTTCTTATAATCTTTAGTGTTTCGAGTTAGAATCAAATCGATTTTACCATTTGACTCACAAGCATAATTCTGTAATGCATCTTCAAAATCCTTAAATTTTGAGTTCATTGCTTTTAAAGCTACCTTTTTATCAATTGTTAAAAGATCTGTTAATGTCATAAGTTGATTTAGTTTTTTAATCACGCGTTCATGAGTAGAAACTCTTCGTAATAAATAGTAAACATTACTAATTATGACAGCGGTCATAAAACCATTTAATTTCTTCAATTCAATTTGTGAAAGAATGTAGGAAGTATATTTCGAATGTGGTTCTCTGTCTAGAAAGAAATCCATTATTATATCTGAATCTAACAATACATTTTTCATTTCTTGAGATATTTTGCTTCTAAAGCTTTTGTTAGTTCACTTTTATATTCAAAATCTTTTGGCGCTTTGAATGATCCCTTTAAAGACTTTACTAAAGGTGTGATTTCAATGTCTTCATCCTTCTGGTTTTCTGTTAACGCTTTTAGATAATTCTCAATTATATCAGATAAGCTTCGCTCTTTTTCCTTAGCATACTTTTTAGCCTTCTCAATTACAGATTTTTCTATGGTTAATGTAAGTTTCGTTATCATTTACACTTCCTTTTGTGATTTAATTAATACGTGTAAATATACGCCACTTTCTTCAAACGTGCAAATGTGATTTTATTTATACGTATTGATTTTTGACTGGCGGTGCTGCAGGGCAATTTTCTTGTAAGGAAATTATGATGCATGAAGGGCTCATAGTATTTCGGAAGTTATTCACTTTTACCCTTGTTGTTAATTACTTCTTGTTTTATCTGCAACAAATCAAGTTCAGAAATTAGTTTGTCTATTTCATCATGTGATTTATAGGGACGCCTCATTCTAAGTCGTTCCCCAAATTTCATTTGATACATTCTTCCCAAATAGAATGAAATGTCGTTATCATCTATTTTATCATCAAGATAGGCTTCATAAATAATTTTGAAATTTCTTCTACGACTATCCAGTCTTTGTGAATGATGAATAACCACCCACGGTGTAGTCGTTGCTCTATCTCCAAATGACTTATTTGGATATCCGTGCATCATTAAGTATTTCTCTATTTTTTCGAGATTAATGGAATCTTGTCTTATTTGTCTATTTATATAGTCATTATGTTCGATAGAGTTTTTGCCATACTTGATCATTAATTCTTGTCCTTCACTTCCTCTTACCTTTTGATCATCTACGAATATTTGTTCTAGGTATTCCTTTTTTAGTTTATCTGTCGTAAGCATCTTTAGCTCTGATTCGATATGATTGGTTTTGGATGTAGGTTGTTGAGTACAAGCTATTACTGAGGTGATTAGAAAGAGGAATATGTATTTATGCTTCATTTTATATAGTGATTGTATTAAAGTATTGGCTATCTCAAGCAGAATAAATGATAGCCAACCTGCACTTATAATCTATAAGTTCTCTGTATCAAATGTCACTTCTAGTTTTACATATGCTTCTTCTTGAAGTTTAAAAGTGTTTTTTCCTGCCCTATTAACGAGGACTTTTATGTTTGCTAATTTCGTAGCTTTTCTATCTAACAATTTCGCCATTTTGTTCGCTTCTATTTTAGCTTTAACAAGAAGCTCCTTTGATATCTTTTCTAAAGTTTCATCTGCATTTCTTGATTGAATAGATGTAGAGTCAATTGTTATGTTTGAATGGTTTTTTATCAGTCTTAGTAAATCGTCTCGATCTTCAAAATTGTCTATTACAAATTGGTAATTGGATTTTCTTCTGATTCTTGTTTGCTCTTTACTTGTGCCTTTTTTGAAGTACGTAGTATCTAGTCTAGAGTTTAATAGATAACTTTCTAGTTTCATCTTGTTTAATTCTGAAGCAATATTTTCCTTACTTATTACTTTCGGTGAATTATATTTAGCTTCAGTTGTACTAATATAGATTTCAAGTTTCTCTAGTGCCAGCAAACTTCCATCTTCTACAGACACAGTTATAGTCTGTGCATTTAGAGTGGACATACTTAGAGCATAGCCTATTAGTATAGCAATTAGTCTGATTTTTGTTTTAACCAATTTTAGTGAAAGTAGATTTTTCATTTTTCATTTTAATTCTAGTCCTGTCATGAACTTATTTTTACCTTACAACTACTATTCTTTCCATGAATCTTTGATATGAGTTCATGTCTATAATTT
>CAZPUF010000348.1:0-2388 GCA_964589705.1 uncultured Saprospiraceae bacterium
CAACTTGTTTACTGACCAACTCCTGCCACAGAGATGCTGACAGCTGATAGCTGATCACGTAGTCTTTTTCCAAAAAAGATGATGTATCTGTGGTGTCTCTCAGGTGTGCGCCATAGGAAATGTTAGAAGTCACAGCATCTGGGATGATGGTAATCTTCGAGTGTTTAATCAGACGACTTAAGTCATATTGTATAGATTCATCAACTTTTCTAATATTCGATTCTACATCTATCGTGTAAGTCAATTCTATGTCTTCCGAGCTATGGTGACTGAGGATGTAATCAACCTGATTATCAATGTGATTAAATGAGCTTTGTTCCGTGTCTTTAGAATTTGCGACAGCATTTGATAATACTATCCCTTTCGACTTGTCGAGATGCATCCATAACTTTTTGGAGTTGTTTTGGGCATAACTTGATTTTATTCCAAGCTCATAAAATCTCCTGTAATATTTTGAAAGATATAATTGATCTTTTTGAATCAACTGCTCGAAAGAAAACTCGTCGAAGTAACTCGACAACCACGTAAGGTCTGCCTGATTAGACAGGTTGCAATCGGGGATATTAGAAATTTGGTCAATGGCTTTTTGTGTGATTTCTAATACTCTTATGTTAGCTCTTGTATTAGGGTCTTTAATCCACTCGCTTTCGAGTCGTTCAAAGAATAAGCCTGTCTGCTCGGATAGGAGATTACAGTCCTTAGTCTGCTTTAGTAATTCCGTAATTCTAAACCTGATAGATAGTTCTCCTACTAGGTCCTGATTATCTATTTTGTTGAGTCCCTGTAAAAGCATATTTATGGATTCATCTACCTTTTGTTTTTTAGCTCTCAACAGAATTGCTTTGTAACTACTGTAGTTTCCACCGTAATTTTCGTATTCTGATAGCCAATAAGATAACTCAGACCCATCATCTTCATAACTAGCAATATATGCATGGTTCAATATGATTTTATGTATGTGATGGGCCCAAGAAACCTTCAGAGTCGGATTGGCAACGAATCTTTCCTTATAGTAGTCGAATGCCTCGGATAAATATCTTTTGGCTTGAGCAAAATCATTGGTTGCTATCAGCATATCTGACAGTCTACCTAGTGATGTGTGATATGACGGACTTCTATTTTCTCGCTGTGCTAGTTCTTTCTCAAATAGTATAAGTTGTTCATACGCCTGTGCAGATTGATGATATTGACCTAATAGCTCGTAGATCAGGCCTTTTTGAGTTAAGCATATTTTGTGATATGCGTTGAATTGAATTTTATCTGGATCTCGATTTAAATAGTACTCACTGGAGTCCACCTGATTGATTCCTTCATTGTAATAATGGTGAGTCTTTTGGACATTAACCTTTCTCAGATGCATGTCGGCCTTCCTATAGTCATAGTATTCCGTTGTGATTTTTTCATGATAAAGTAAATTAATGATGCTGTCTAAACGATTAAGAAACATCATCGAACTGTCATAACTAGTCTGCGGAGTGATTATCTCAGTTCGTATCCTGCTTATATCATATTGCCAACTATCCTTATGATGTCGCCGGGTGATCTGAAGGCAAGAGTCCAATAGATTATGCCTTAATTCTGAGGCTGCCTTATTTTCAGGATTATAAAAATCCCTAAAGCATTGAATTGCTCGTACTGAATCTTGTGTCCATTGAGCATAGCACGATGAACAAAGAATAAAAAGACCAAAATTTAAAAGTGCTTTCAATTTCTCCTAATATCCACGGCAAAATTACCTTTAGAGGTGCCAAAATGCATGGTGCCGTTATCTGGTAGTTTCTGAGGGAATGTAACTCTTGATACTGTTCCCTCAACTTTGTTAATAGAAGCTTGGAATAAAGGGTTGCCATCCCTATCGCGTATTTCGATCCTTTCTACATCGATTCCTTGAATTGATCCCATTAAAAAATCTTGTGTAGGACAATTAGCTCCAGTGTTCGGATCGCAAGATGGTGGCTGACAGCATGATGGAATTATACAACCCTGACAAAGCTCTAAACCTAAATTATCAAGTTTAGATTGAACACGCTTTTTCTTTTTGGGATATAAATTCCCTTGTCTGAAACTAGCTTCCATATAATCCTCTATCAATATTATTCTCGTCTTAGCATTTTTGCTTTGATTTTGAATGGACAGAATGCTAATTTGATCTGCTCCTTGATTAACCAAGGTGGCGCAATGCGAAAAAAGAAAACAAATGAGGAGAAGGAGAATAGCGTTTCTCATGGTCGATTTATTTTATACCACCCCGGTAACACTTCCTTTATAACCCGTACTACTTATCAAACAGACGAATAGATAGTAGCCGAATTATATCAGCAGTCAATCTATTATTCTGTGAGATTGAGAATATCTACCGAGAGGAATTATGATTAGTAAATAAGAACA
>CAZPUF010000349.1:0-2386 GCA_964589705.1 uncultured Saprospiraceae bacterium
GTACCGTTGACATCCAATCTAGACGAAGGTGTCGTAGTGCCAACGCCAACATTGCCATTATCATTCACACGTAGGGCTGGATTCATCGGATTAGCGCCATCATGTAAAATGTTTAGCGTAGGTGCGCCAGCTTCACCGATGACCATAAATCGAGCACCTGGGGCTGTAGTACCTATACCCACTCTACCATTTTCATTGATACGGAGCGCAGGGTTCATTGGGTTAGCGCCGTCATTGAGAATATTCATAGTCGGCGCACCATCCTGACCGATCACCATAAATCTGGCTCCAGGTGTTGTTGTTCCGATGCCCACTCTTCCGTTATCGTTGACTCTTAGTGCAGGATTCATTGGATTAGATCCATCATTTAAGATGTTCAATGCCGGAGCTCCTGGGTTGCCGACTACCATTAGTCTAGCCCCTGGCGTATTAGTTCCTATTCCCACATTTCCAGTGTTAGTAGATAATATGTTGAATCCGCTATCTATCCAACTGGAGGACCCTCCCGTTGTTGGCGTTTGCCAAGTTGCCACGCCATTTGCATCAGCGGTCAGCACTGCTCCAGCAGCTGCACCACTAGTCAATCTTAAGTTGCTTGCAGTCAGCATACCATTGACTTCGAATCTAGAAGTAGGTGCCGTGGTACCTATACCTACGTTGCCATCCTCGTTGACTCTCAGAGCTGGGTTCATCGGGTTGGTGCCATCATGGAGTATATTAAGAGTTGGACCTCCAGCTTGTCCTACTACCATAAATCTAGCTCCTGGACTCGTAGTACCTATGCCGACTCTTCCGTTGTCATTTATTCTTAAAGCAGGGTTCATGGGAGAAGCACCATCATGCAGGATATTAAGGGTAGGTGCACCATCCTGTCCAATGACCATAAATCTGGCACCGGGGGTAATTGTCCCAATACCTACACGACCATTATCATTGACACGGAGTCCTGGATTCATAGGGTTTGTTCCATCATTGAGGATATTAAGTGCAGGTGCACCGCTATCACCCACAACCATCAGCTTAGCTCCTGGAGTACTGGTTCCGATACCTACGTTTTGTGCAGATAGTATACCACTGAAGATTACAAATGACAATAAGAGTTTTGTCTTTAACTGAAATGCATATTCCATTGTATTGAATGTTTATTTTCTAAAAAAAATAAATGAGTTATCATTAACGAAAACAAACATAGATGGAACTGCTGTGCGATTTTGTGACCTAGGTCACAGAGGACAAAAAAGTTAAATCTTATTTATTAGAGATTTGATGAGTTGAGATTGAGGATTTTACATCCTGCCATGACCCGCCATTAGTGACATTAGAAATGCCATTTTTTTCAAGCTTTTTCTTTGCCTTGTTGCTTCTATTTCCACTTCTACAAAAGACTACAATATGTTCCTTGCCTGAAAATTTACCGAGGTTTGATTCTATTTCATTAAGTGGAATATTCACTGCATTGGCTACAGATCCGCTTTGAAATTCCTCTGCAGTTCTTACATCCACAAGAAATGAATCTTTAGGAAAAGTGTCTTGGGCTGGAGATTTCCTGCATGACATAAGGTAAGTGGCTCCAATAATTATGGAGACGATGATTGTATATTTCATTTTTGCCTGCAAAAATGGATTATTTAGGATGAGAAATTCTGTGACATTAGTCACCTAGCTTAAGAAGTGTGATTTTTTTATTCGAGATATCAATTAATCCTTCTTTTTGTAATGCATACATTAATCGAGAAACGACTTCTCTTGAGGTAGAAAGATCGGTAGATATTTTTTTATGAGTCAGACCTACTAGCACATTAGTTTCTTTTGACTTGGCTTCATTGGTAAGGTAATTATATAACCGTGCTCTGAGATTTGTAAAAGCTAGGCTGTCTATAGAATTAATGAGTTGGTTATATTTTATATTGAATAAATCGTAGGTGAACGTGTGCAATAAATTGTATTTGTTCAAGAGGTTTTCAAAGTCTTTTATTGGAATAGCAATTAAGGTGCTGTCTTCCTCTACATAGGCTTTAATAGAACTCTTTTCACCTTTTAGAGAAGCGGTAATAGATATCACACAACTTTCGCCACTTTTGATATAGTAGAGTAGGATTTCATTTCCATCAGCATCTTCACGATAGATTTTGATTAGTCCATCCATCAGAAATGGAATGACCTTGATATAATCTCCAGAATCTATAATCGTATTGCCAGCCTTGATATCCATAATCTTTCCAGCGCCCATTAACTCATCTATAAACGATTGAGATTTTTTGAACTCAGGAAAAGATTCTAAGATTTGAGTTTTGTATATCTGCTGTGACATAATCTTAATTGTTCTCAAGTTA
This sequence comes from uncultured Saprospiraceae bacterium, assembly GCA_964589705.1. GTDB lineage: Bacteria > Bacteroidota > Bacteroidia > Chitinophagales > Saprospiraceae > RFSX01. The sequence continues at coordinate 2,334 of CAZPUF010000349.1, forward strand.
ACAATCTTATAGTTATCACCTAGCTACTAATCCTCATCATCAAGCGCAATCGG
>CAZPUF010000350.1:0-2359 GCA_964589705.1 uncultured Saprospiraceae bacterium
CAGTCAATATCTCTCAAAAGTTCAGATAATTGTAAAAATTCTTACAATATCAAAGAATTCGGGGCTAAAATGGTATTTTCTATATGGTTAATCGTGAGTATGAGATGTGCTTAACATACTTAAAACATGAGCCATTGCTACTAACACGCCACCCAAAACGATTATGAATGTCCCAAAAGCAGTAGCCGCATGGTGAATCATTATCAGTATCAATCCTACTGAAGAAAGGAAAAAGGGAATTTTCTTAGTTCTATCCTTTAGAAATGGCTTCCAAATAGATATAAACACAAAAATCAGCGTAGCGATGATCACGCCAAATTCAAAAACTGGATTGGCTAAAAATGAGTGAGATCCAACCATGCCAGAGGACAAAACAAATGGCAACACGGCGCAATGTACAGCACAAAGAAGTGAAGTAGATGTTCCAAGAAAATCAATTTTAGTCTCCGTAATCTTCAATGTCTGGTTTCTACGCTTATTATGAACAGTAAGTTATGCAATAATGTTGCAAATATACATATTCCACTAAAACATTTTATTTTTGTTACATGTCAAAAAGCAATGGTGATATTCTGAAAAAAGCAGGTCTGAGAGTCACTCCATTTAGAGAAAAAGTACTGAAAGTCTTCCAATCGAATCCGCACGCGGCAGTCCGAAACCATGATTTGGAGAAGCAGATAGGGCAACATGATAGAATAACGCTATATAGAACCCTCAGATCTTTTGAAGAGAAACACATTATACATAAAGTATCAGATAGCAGCAATGATATCAAATATGCCTTATGTCATCAGGATTGTGAAATTCATAGAGGAAGTGTCAATCATCCACATTTCTTATGCACTAACTGTGAACAAACCTACTGTCTAGAATCATTGGGCGAATTGTCCATCAATTTGCCTGAGAATTACACTTTAAATAGTATACAGGTTGCTCTTTCTGGCATTTGTGCACAGTGTAGCTAGACGTTTTAACATTTTTGGCTAGTTTTTTGATAGTTCAGGTTTGAGAAAAAACCTGAGACATGATACGCTTAATACAAAGCACAGCTATTCTAGCTATTCTTTTTCTATGTAGTGCTATATCAGCACAAGAAGGATATTGGCTAACAAATCTTGAGAATAGAGAACAACTTAATCATATCAGACAGCTGACAAACGGCAACTATCTGGTATCTGGAAGGACTTTTGAAGTTGGAGCTAAGGCTGATCTAATTATATTACTTGATGGGAGTGGTAATGAGATTACCAGAAAATCACTTTGCGAAGTCTGCTCATCAGCAGAAGTTGTCTACACAAATCAAAATTCATTAGGCGATCTAATCCATTATTTTAGTAATGGAGATGTTTATCGTTCTACATCTGACCTTTCAGAATCTGAATGGATATTTAATATCAAGGAAGACTTATTCGAAACAGCAGACGTATACGATTACTGGGAAAATGGTAACTGGGTAGTATTGACATCTACCTCTGTGCAGAATGGTGTTAGAGGTATCTTATATACCTTGATGGATGCAAATGAAACTGGTGTGCTTGTTAGGATTTTTAATACTAATGCTCCTGATATTACCGGATCTATTGGCATAGGTAGATTTAATGATTCTAGCTTCATAGATGGGTTTAATTTGGTGGATGATAATGGAGATAATATTGGGCAGTTAGATATGCGTGATTCTAGAGGAGAACTGATCTGGTCACGAGAAGTTGCCAAAGGGAATAATGTGGAATTGACTAATGCCATTGCGACTTACACATTTGATATCTTCGTTGCAGGAGTTATTGAGGATGAAGAGGATGCAAGTCACACCCAAGGGTTTGTAGTTAAGTATGACCTAGACGGAAATGAGATATGGAGAAGGAGCTACGATTCTCCATTTAACGATGACAGAAGTTTTGAAGAATCATTTTTACACATAAATAGAATAGAGAAAATCGATGCCAATAGATTGCTTTTAGTAGCAGATGCAGGAGGTGTTTCCAGATCAGGACGTGTATCTGAATCTGTCTTAATGCATATGGATACTGACGGGAATATCACTGAAGAATTTAGATTTTCGTCGATTACAGATATTAATAATGCTGTAGATATGGTTTGGAACAATCAGGGTCAACCAGTATTGTTGGCTAATGCTTTTAATGGTAATAGTGTGGCAGGATCTTATCTGACAATTGGTCGACGACCAACCTCTGTTATAGACAGATTACCTGAGTCGATACAGGTCTATCCTAATCCAGTTAAAGATGTATTGACTATCAATAGCACTGAGGAAGATATCAACAATGCTGCATTTTATATATACGCTTTAGATGGTCAGTTAATCGCTGAATTGCCTGGTAGTAATAAGATTGACGTGTCT
>CAZPUF010000351.1:0-2350 GCA_964589705.1 uncultured Saprospiraceae bacterium
TCTCGTGGACAAGCTGGGTTTGCGACCGGAGTAGCGCAAGGCGCTGGTGATGTAGTGGCCGAGAACGCCAGTTCTCACACCCCGTTAGCCCTCTGGGTCGACGAGAATCTCGATTCGGTTTCCACCTGGCTCGTACACCATGAAGTGCACGCGCGGCCCAACACCAACCGGGTTCTGCTGTGGCGGAAACTCGACTTCGACACCGGGATACTCAGCGATCTTTGCGAACACCTTCTCGAACGTCTCGAGATCGGCGACGGCCAGGGCAAGGTGGTGCAACCCAATGTTCGTCTCGCGGTTTGCCGCAACCGGTTCGTCGGCCCATGCCTGCCACAACGTCAACACAGAAGTCCCATCGCCGATGTAAGTGGCTGGGTATTCGGGGTCTCCCCCGAGGACATCCCAGCCAAGGCCTTCGGTGAAGAACTTGACCGATTCCTCTAGATCGGGAACCGTCAGCCCAAGATGACTGATTCCTATCGTGAGCGCGCTCACAGCGTCTCCACAATTTGGGCGTAACCCGGGTTGCTCGCGGCGAGACGCTCACCCACGATGCTTTGATAACCCTCGCCGTGGTAGGCAGCTTTGGCGTCGTCGACTGAGTCGAACTCGAGGATGACCGTGGAGATTTTCGCTCCGTGACCTTCGCCCAGGTCAAGTGTGTCATCAGTAAAGACAAGCGGCCTTCCGCCGCCCTTAACGACGAGTTCTTCGCCGCCCTTCTTTCGATATGTTTCCATGGCATCGAGATCTGTTGTCTCGTAGTTGATGATGAGCAGTGCTCCCATGTGTTGTTCCTCTTCGGTAGTGAGTTGGGTGTGACAAGTAAGTGAGTAAGTAGGTGCGATGGTCAGGGGCTCGGGGTGTATCGAGACGGTTCGATGTGGTCCCAGTGGCCAACCGGAGCCCAAGAGACCAACACGTCGTCGATGTGGAACACCACCATCCGTTCCGGTTCCGGTAGAGCGAGGCCTGTGGACTCTTCGGTGGCGCGTCCCGTCATTTGGATCGTGCGGCCGTTCTCAAAGTCGACTGTCGTGATAGCGAGCCGGTCATCTAGGCGAAGGTTGCCCAACGTGTTGAACATGCCATTGCCGAGGTAGTCAGGTATTTCCAACGTTCGTGCGTCGAGGATACGAATGAAACCCGGAGGCCCACCGCGATGGGTGACGTCCGCGCCATGGGGCGAATGGCTTGCAAAGAAAATGGTGTCGGCGTGGCGCAGTTGCACGCGGTCCGCTGCGTCGAGCTCGACACGTGCCTCAGGCCGATGTTCGGAAGCTTCGATCGAAGGCGTGTGCTCGCGTTTGAAGATGTACTTCGGACAAATGCCAAAGATGCGCTTCATCTCGTAGGAAATTTCGCCAGCTTCACCAACGGTGCCAGTCCCGATCGACTTTGCACGGCGCCGTGTCGAGGTCTCAAAGAAGACAACGCTCAGTTCGTTGTTGGCTTCGATGTTGGAAAGAAGTGGATCTCCATTTCCAAGACCGGTCCTGATTGTCATACCGGTCGGGCTCGTGATGTCGAACAATGATTGAGAGCCAACCGCGAACAATGGCGACGCCCACGGTCGGCCCGAGTCGTCAACGGTTCCTGCAAACGAGAACGTGAGAGCAGAGATAAAGAGACGTTCTTCCGGGTTCATCTCCGGCAACATCATCTGCTTCGACGCCTGTTCATATCCGTCGGTGTCGATCCCCCAATCCGAGTGGACCGCTACCTCGCCAGCATGAAAGTGCTCGAATTGTGTATCCAACTCTCTCATCCTTTCGCGGTTAGGTTGCTAGCCTAACCGTTATAGAGCTATTTACCAGTGCGATAGGATGTGAAGATGGTAGAAGTGATGCAGCGTCCCCTCGCCGACGGTCCGCTCGCCGTCGATCTTGCAAACACCATCTGGAACAACGACGGCGCCGAATTCGATTGGCTAGAAACACCGGGAGCCTTGGAACAGTTCTGTCTCGATCATGGGGCGCCCTATGGTTCAAAAGACGAAGAGATGATCCGAAAATCGCTCGCCAGTTCGCGGCGGCTCATTCGTCGATTGTTCGACGTCCTGGCAGGTTCAGAAAACGAAGACCCCGCAGTTCTGGGCATCGCTATCGACAACGCGCTCGCTGCCACACGCGTGCGCGTGCACTTCGAGGACACAGCACTTCACGTGCGCCACGTCGAGACCCGCCCCACAAACACGTTAGCCACCGACGCCCTTCTCAATGGTCTCGAACTCGGGCAACACAATGCTGATCGACTTCGGTGCTGCTCTTCGGAGACGTGCATCTTGTGGTTTTGGGATAGCTCCCGAGGCGGACGCAGGCGCTGGTGCTCAATGGACCGTTGCGGCAAC
>CAZPUF010000352.1:0-2341 GCA_964589705.1 uncultured Saprospiraceae bacterium
ACTTAGGATCTAGTGCTTCACGGCGTGGGGGTTCGAGTCCCTCCACCCGCACTCTCAAATGAAAATTTTCCAAATACCTCCCTTCAAAACTAAAATCTTAACGTACTAACTGAATGAAAATCGAGAAGAACCAAATCGACGATTTGAATGCGGAAGTCACATTGATAATTGAAAAAGACGACTACCTGGCAAATTTCAATAAGGAATTAAAATCCTATCAGCAAAAATCACAGCTAAAGGGATTTAGAAAAGGTAAAACTCCTATTTCGGTTATAAAGAAAATGTATGGCGAATCAGTAATGCAGCAATCCGTAATGCAGCTATTAAGTGAAAAAATGGACGAGCTCGTCAATAGTGAGGATATGAAAATTATTGGAGATCCTTTCCTAGTAGGTCAAGATAATCTGCCACACATAGATTACAAGAATCCAACCGACTATTCCTATAAGTTTGAAATTGGCTTGGAACCTGAGTTTGACGTATTAGGTGTATCCAAATCAGATAAGTACGAAAGAAAGGTTGTTAATATATCTGAGCAGATGATAGACGAAGAAGTCGAGAGTATGCTCAAACGCTTGGGGACCCAAAGCAGTGTAGATGAACCCATTCAAGCTGATGATATAATATACTTCAGTGCAATTGAAATTGAAAATGGTAATGAAAAAGAGGGTGGACATAGTTGCACTTTCTCATCTAGCTATAATAGCTTATCAGAAGAATATCAAAGTCAGGTTTTAGGAAAAAGCAAAGGACTAAAATTCGATGCAGACATCTATGATTTAGAAAAGGAAATGCCCACAGAATCAGTAGATAAGTATCTCCTAGGCATAGATCCAGAAGACGATTCTATTGTAATTGGTGCAGATTATAGACTAGAAATAACGGATGTCGTAAGGATGAAAAAGGCAGAACTTGACCAAACGACGTTTGATAAAGGTTTTGGAGAAGGTAATGTAACGTCTGAAGAAGAAGCTCGAGAGAAGATTAAAGGATATTTGAGTGACTATTTTGACAAGGAGTCAACCAATGTCTTGAACAGGGAAATAATGGAAGTATTGATGTCTGTCAATTCTATTCATTTGCCTGAGACACATTTGTTAAGATGGGTCAATCAGAACAGAGAACAACCTATAACTGATAAGGAAGGGGAAGATTTTCTTCAAGAAATGAAATGGATGTTGGTGAAGAAGAAACTATCGAAGAGTTACGATGTTAAAGTAACAGAAGAAGAAATCATCAACTATTTTATAAGGATGATACAACAGTATTCTCCTGGAATAACTGGTGATATGCTTAAAAGTACGGCAATGTCTTTGCTAGATAATAAGGAACAAGTTGATAGAGCAAGTGAGCAGATTCATGCAGAGAAGTTGTTTGTTGAAGTCAGAAAAGATGTCACAATAGATGAAAAACCTATTGATAAGGATGAATTTTATGAGATGATCAAGTCTCTAAACGATAGTAGTAAGTAAATACACGAACGATTTAAAAAAAAAAATACTCATTTGTATAATATGTCATTAACAGAAGAATTTAGAAAGTATGCTACTAAGCATATGAATATAAACCAAGATGCTGTAGATCACCACTTAGGTGCCATAAATGCTATACCTAGAATTACGGGCTTCACACCCCAGGTTATAGAAGAACGTCAAATGAATGTCGTTGGTATGGATGTATTTTCTAGGCTTATGATGGACAGAATCATATTTCTTGGAGTGGGTATAAACGATTATGTAGCGAATGTTATACAGGCCCAGCTTTTATTTTTAGAGTCTACAGACCCTAAAAGAGATATACAAATGTTCATTAATAGTCCAGGAGGATCTGTTATTGCGGGATTAGGAATATATGATACAATGCAATATGTTACGCCAGATGTAGGAACTATATGTACAGGACTTGCTGCAAGTATGGGCGCTGTGTTATTATGTGCTGGAACTAAAGGAAAAAGGACTTGCCTTCCTCACAGTAGGGTAATGATCCATCAGCCATCTGGTGGTATGCAGGGACAATTCTCAGATATGGAGATTTCGTATAGACTTATAAAACAACTGCGTAAGGAGTTATATGATATTATGGCGACTCACACGGGTAAGAAATTTGATGACATCGAAAAGGATAGTGATAGAGATAATTGGATGTCAGCTACTGAAGCAAAAGAATATGGTCTTGTAGATGAGGTGTTGAATAGAGATAATTCAAGAAAAAAAGATAAATCTTAATTAGTGTCTAAAGTCAAAGGAAAAGGCCAAAAATGTTCTTTCTGTGGGAGAGACAAAGGAGAAACCCTTCTGATGATAGCAGGAGTGGAAGGCCATATCTGTGAATCATGTGTAGA
>CAZPUF010000353.1:0-2339 GCA_964589705.1 uncultured Saprospiraceae bacterium
ATAGTAATAATAGCAATATGAATAAAGAATTCCTTTTGCTAATCTAATGGAGGACTGGAGTCCTTTGGCTCAGGTATAGTTGTAATTAGGCTACTCAATAGAAGGTCTTCTGCCTCTCTATGAAAATACATCTTCACCACTTTCCATTCTTCATCAAAAAGAAATATAGGTCACCCCAGTTCCTCCATACTCTTCTTCTGGATGCCAGATCCGTCTTATATCCTTATATTCTTTGGCCTTTTGCCATAATGTACGCTTAAGTACACCTGTCCCTTTACCATGCAGGACTTTAAGGTCCGTCACCGCATTGGACATTAAGGCATCATCTATAAATTTTTCTATGGCCTCAAAGGCATCTGCTTTGGTGTAACCTCTGATATCTAATTCCGTATCTATACCAGAATCCGTATACAAAGTATCTAGATTAATAGTCGTTTTTTTCTCTATGGGTGAGTTGGCAATTATGAGATCATGTCTGGGTACTTCGAATTGCATGATACCAATCTCCAGCTTAACTTTCTTATCATCCATGGCGATTACCTTCCCTGGCTCACTGCCGTTTCTAAATTTGACATACTGTCCTATCTCTAAATCTTTTACCTTCTCTAACTCCACCTTAAAGACTTCATCAGAAATCTCCTTGATCTCTTCATGTTGTCGCTTGCGCTGCTGCTTTAGTTTCTCTGACGCCTTTTTGGCTTTTTCTAGGTTCTTCTCTTTCTTTAGTTCTCGTATTAGATCTTGGACTTCTTGTTCATATTTTGAGATTTGGTATTGGTCTTTTTCCTTGGTCTCGAGTTTGAATCGTTTCCTCTTTATGTCCAATGAGTCCTTCATGCTCTCATAAGTCTCTATGAGTTTTTTGAGGCGATGCCTCTCATCATAAGCATCAAGGAGTTCTTTTTCTAAGGCTTGTTTTTCATGCTGCAGGTCTATCAATAATTGATCTACCGTCTTACTATCCTTTCCTGCTTTGTGCTTTGCATACTTGAGGATACGCTGATCCAATCCAATTTTGTCAGCTATCTCGAAGGCAAAGGATGACCCTGGTTGCCCTACTTTTAATCTGTAAGTTGGACTGAGTAATTCTCTATTAAAGAGCATGGCTCCATTAAGAATGCTCTTAGACTTGTAAGCATAATTCTTTATGTTGCTATAATGGGTTGTTATTACACCATAGCACTTTTTATACACCAGTCTATCCAGTACCCCTTCTGCAATAGCACCTCCCATCTTAGGATCAGACCCACTACCAAATTCATCCATCAGTACAAGGGTCCTCTTATCAGCCTTATCCATAAAATGCTTCATGTGGAGTAACCTAGAACTATAGGTACTGAGATCACCTTCTAGTGACTGCTGATCTCCTATATCTATCATCAGCTTACCATACATTCTAAATTGTGAATCGCTGTGCACAGGCACTAGCATGCCCGATTGCAGCATGAGTTGCAATAGGCCCACTGCCTTAAGTGTCACAGATTTTCCTCCAGCATTGGGTCCACTGATTACAAGTATCCGCTTTTGCTCACTGAGTGTAAGGTCAAATGGAACTGTTTTCTTATGTGCTTCTTTATTGAGCAGAGAGAGCAAGGGGTGATAAGCCTCTTTGAGAACAAGCGTATTGTCTTGTGACACATTGGGTCTATTGCCATCGTAGCTCAATCCAAATTGCGCTTTGGACCGTATCAGATCATAGCGAACAAGTATGCGCTGCCAGATCAAAAAATCATCAAGATAAGGGCGCAGATAATTACCCAGCTCTTTTAGGATACGGTATATCTCATGTCGCTTTCGTGCTTCTAACTCAAATAAGTCATTATTGATACCCAGCACTTCTTCTGGCTCTATGAATACCGTCCTACCTGTAGCTGACTCATCATGGATAACACCTTTGATTTTACGCTTACTCTCCGCATTGACACTGAGGACTCTTCGACTATTCTTAAAACTCTCGACGTTATCTGTGAGATAGCCATCTACCTTATATTTCTTGGCTAAGGTCTTAAATACTCTCTCCAGCTCTCTCTCCTTGGAACTGATAGAACTAAATATTTGTGAAAGCGCCTCTGACGCATCCTTCTTAATCTTTGCATCCTCTGTAAATATCTTCTCAAACTTTTTGAGAACATCTCTGTCTAATTCAATTTGTTCTGATATAGCAAATAACAGTGGGAAAGCAGCTCTATTTTCCTTCTCACTAAAGAATATGACTATCTCAGAAATATTTTTGATATGCGTATAGATCTTGATATAGGCTTCTACATCCAGCACGATATCTATATTCCTGAGCAACTGTAGCTCTTCTATGACTGTTTCGTAATGGTATAGAGGGAAGG
>CAZPUF010000354.1:0-2339 GCA_964589705.1 uncultured Saprospiraceae bacterium
GTACTATATAATAAATACAGATTACCTTTGCACTATAAAATTGGGCACTTGACAAATAATGACATTCTTAAGCAACGACTTAACTATTCGTCTGGCACTATAGATAATATCCTTAAGTTGGCTGAGGGAGGGGCAACTATTCCATTTATCGCTCGGTACAGAAAAGAAATGACTGGTTCTTTAGATGAAGTACAGATAGGAGAGATTCTTACAGAGTATAAGAATCTAATTGCGATAGCGAAAAGAAAAGAAACGATTCTCAGCGCTATTAGAGAGCAAGGCAAATTGACTGATAAGCTGGAGAAGTTGATCAGCGATTGCTATGACGAGAATCGCTTGGAGGACCTATACTTACCTTTTAAAAAGAAAAGAAAGACCAAAGCTACCATAGCAAGAGAGAATGGACTTGAACCTCTGGCCAAAATAATTATGGCGCAGAAGGCGAACAACCTCATTGGAAAAGCGCAGTCATTTGTAAAGAAGGGAATCCAGAATGCAGATGAAGCATTAGAAGGCGCCAGGCATATAATTTCAGAATGGGTCAGTGAAAAAAGTGCAGTCAGGGATATCACCAGAAAGACTTATGGACATGCCATCTTAGAATCAATGGTGATTAAAACTAAAAAGGAAGAAGCCACTAAGTATAAGGATTATTTTGAATTTAGTCAGCCATTAAAAAAATGTCCTTCTCACAGAATTCTGGCAATTAACAGAGCTGAGGAAGAAGGATTGCTGAGAGTAAAATTGTTAATTGATGAAGAAAGATTACTGGGAAGTATTCAGCGATATCTTAGAACAGAGAATAATGAATGTGGTGATCAAATACGTTCAGCAATAGAAGATGCATATAAGAGATTGCTCAAACCTTCGTTGGAGAATGAAACCCGAAAAACAGCTAAGACAAAAGCAGATTCAGACGCTATCGCCATATTCAGCAACAACGCCTATCAGCTACTTCTAGCAGCCCCTGTAGGCAATAAGGTGACCTTGGCTATTGACCCTGGATTCAGAACAGGATGTAAGGTGGCTATTATTTCTTCCACTGGCGCACTGTTAGACAGCAAGAACATCTATCCCCACCCACCACAAAAGTCTATCCTAGAAGCTGAGGAAATTATATATGCACTTATGAGCAGGTATAAAGTAGAAGTGATTGCTATAGGCAATGGTACAGCAGGAAAGGAATCTTACCAATGGATTAAGAACCTTAGGTTGGCTGATGAGGTGCAAGTTTATCTTGTCAATGAAGATGGGGCATCGATATACTCAGCGTCGGCAGTCGCTAGAGAAGAGTTTCCAAATGAAGACATAACAATTAGGGGTGCTGTCTCCATAGGTAGAAGATTAATGGATCCCCTGGCAGAGCTGGTCAAGATAGATCCCAAGTCCATAGGTGTAGGACAATATCAGCATGATGTGAATCAAGCTCAGCTGAAATCCGAACTGGATAATACAGTCTCTAGAGCAGTGAATGCTGTAGGGATAAATATCAATACTGCCAGTAAGCACCTGCTCACATATGTGTCAGGCCTAGGCCCTGGATTGGCCAAAAATATTATAGCGCATCGCGAGCAGGAAGGACGCTTTGTATCTCGCGTACAATTGTTGGATGTATCCAAGCTGGGCAAGAAAGCTTATCAGCAAGCTGCTGGATTTTTAAGGGTACTGGATGGAGAAAACCCTCTAGATAACACAGGTGTACACCCTGAAAGATATTCTCTAGTCAATAAAATTGCTAAATCGGAAGGCAAATCCTTACAAGAACTGATAGGGGATAAGCATACACTAAATCAATTAGACCTTAATCAATACATCAGCAATGATGTAGGACTGCCTACATTAAAAGATATCGTTCAGGAATTAAGTAAGCCGGGATTAGACCCTAGAGGAAAAGCCGAGGCTGTCAAGTTTGATGATAGAATACAATCCATTAGTGATTTGTCAGAAGGGATGCGACTTAAAGGTACTGTCACCAATCTTACAAAATTTGGCGCCTTTGTAGATTTGGGAATCAAAGAAGCAGGTCTTATACACATCTCTCAGATTGTAGATAGATTTATTTCAGATCCTGCGGAGGTATTAAGCATAAACCAACCCGTTGATGTCAAGGTTGTTAGTATAGATGTAGAGCGGAAAAGGATTGGATTGACAATGAAGTAGAATAGAACAACCTCCAATTGGGCAAGTGTTAATCTCATGAAATTTCGCCTATTAATTTTCTTTCAATAGTTAGATAGGACTTAATTATATAACAAAAGTTATATAGGCTCCCTTTCTATTCCCCACTACCTTTACTTAAGAAGATATTCAATATTTTATTTTGGTAAGAGAGTAACATA
>CAZPUF010000355.1:0-2335 GCA_964589705.1 uncultured Saprospiraceae bacterium
CAGTCGGCATGGCATCTTTACCATCTAATATTACTTGCGAGATAGAAATTATCCTGGAAATCGAGGACTAATTAGAAGAATAGTTGGTGTATATAGAGAATGTAATATTGAAATAAAAAAATATAGCATTAACTTAGTAACCCTTAACGGGTTATTATAAGTGATAAAATAAATACCGCTATATTAAACTGCTAATATCAAGATTATGAAATTTCTTAAAATCTTATTGATTCTGATTGTTTTCATTTTAGGTTTATTCCTTATTCCTGGATTACTCAATCCTCAAGTTAAATATGGTGCTGAAATAAAAGTCAATAAATCTGTAGAAGAGGCATGGGCCGTATCACAGGATGAATCAAAGTATCCATTGTGGTTAAAGGGATTTAAGAGTATGGAATTACTGAGTGGCGAAAAAGCTAAAGTAGGCAGTACTTATAAGGTTATCGTGAATCCAGGTGAGGGACAAGAGGACTTTGAGATGATAGAAACCTTGAAATCTATCAAAGAAAATGAGCACGTAAAAATGCATTTCGATAGTGACATTATGGATTTTGGTCAAACTATAATTTTTTCAAAAAAGAATGGGGAGACAATCATTAAATCAGAGTCACACGTAATAGGTAAAAATATCATGATGAAATCGATGTTTGCCTTTATGGAAATGCTGGGAGGGTCTTTTGAAAAGCAAGAACAAGAAAACTTTGATAATCTTAAAAAAGTGATTAACGAAAACACCACAAATTATTTTCCAGAACCAGTTTTGGATGACATGAGTGCAGAACAATAATTACTAAGCATACATTTTATAAATAGGTATACTTTAGGGTTAATTATAACCTAAAATGAAAAAGACCTTTTTAGATACAATAATAATTTAGTTCTTCTTAGAAGCAAATTCAATATTTCTTTTGAGTCCGTTGTATCCTGTTCTTTTGACAGGTGTACCGAAAAAGATTTCATCAAACTTATTTTGGGTCAATCCTTCCCAATCCGATCTGGATAAATTTTCCAGACCCCGTGGTGCAAAATCTGCTTCATCGTGTGGGGTGGAAAATTTATTCCATGGGCAAACCTCCTGGCAGATATCACAACCAAAAATCCAGTCCTCCATCTTCCCTTCAAACTGAGCAGGTATTTCCTCGTCTGCTAACTCAATCGTCAAATAACTGATGCATTCAGATGCATTGAGTTCATACCCATTTTCACTTATAGCCTTCGTAGGACAGGCATCTATACAACGTGTACATGTCCCACAGTGGTCAGCCATTGCTACATCGTATTCTAATTCTATATCTATTATCATTTCTGCTAAGAAAAAGTACGACCCTTTTTTGGGATGAATAATTAAGGTATTCTTTCCAACCCATCCAAGGCCTGCCCTCAAAGCCCATTCTCGCTCCATAACCGGAGCACTGTCCACAAAGCAGCGCCCTGAAACTGGACCAAAGGTTGTTTGCATCTCTTCGAAGAGTTTTATTAATTTTTTCTTGAGCACTTTATGATAGTCTCTTCCATATGCGTAACGTGCTATCTTAAGATTGTCCGCCTTGTCGATTGGTTCTGGATAATAGTTGTACGCAAAGCAGATGACCGACTTGGCGTCTTCTACCAATTTTCTTGGATCAGTCCTTTTGTCGAAGTGGTTCTCCATATAGGACATTTTTCCCTGATATCCTCTCATCAACCAATCCTTTAATCGTTCGGCTTCATCTTCCAAAAAATCAGCTTTTGCAATACCTACTCCCAGAAAACCATATTCCTCAGACTTAGATTTAATCCACGCTGTACGTTCTTGAGGGGTGAGAATCGGTGTTTTCAAATTACTTACTGGATTTGATTTGATTCCAAGTCTGATAAAGGACTTCTTGAGAGGGTGGCTCGCTAGGAGGTTCTGTCAAGGGTTCGACTTCGGTGAGGTGCTGCTGACAATCTGCAGGGAGAGTCTGATATAGCTGGGTCCCTTTAGTCTTCCAATCCATCATTTCGTCGGTAACTGACTTAATCACCTTGGCAGGATTACCAACGATTAGGCTCCTCTCTTTCCACTCACTATTGGCTTTTAAAAATGATAAAGCACCGACGATACATTCATCACCTAACACAACATTGTCCATGATAACAGCATTCATACCAACCATACAATTGTTACCAATATGTGCACCATGGATGATCGCGCCATGTCCTATATGAGCGGCTGATTCCAGCACAACAGTAACCCCAGGAAACATATGAATGGTACAATTTTCTTGCACATTGCAACCATCTTTGATCACTATCCCACCCCAATCACCTCTGATTGCTGCTCCAGGGCCGATGTATACATCTTTACCAATGG
>CAZPUF010000356.1:0-2331 GCA_964589705.1 uncultured Saprospiraceae bacterium
AAGAAAACAAGCTAGCTAACAAAAAAAGGGAAGGGTAATTTTACCCTTCCCTTTTATTTCAGAAATTATGCTAATTAGTTAGCCATCTCTTTCAATTTCTTTAGCGGTCGTACCTTTACTGTAGTCGATCATTCAATCTGGATAAATCATTTCATCAATACAAACTTTGCGATATTATCAACCTCATTACACCTTTACCTACTTTCCTTTACACCTTTATAGAAATATACCTTAAATTTGCTCTCCGATTAATGGTTCCATAGCTCAGTTGGTTAGAGCATCTGACTCATAATCAGAGGGTCCAAGGTTCGAGCCCTTGTGGAACCACATTGAGAATCAAGCCGTTATAATTGATTTTATTATAGCGGCTTTCTCTTTTATACCAATCTTATAAGTCATCACGCGTAAGCAAGAAATACTCAAAGTCGCTTCCTCTCTATTCAGGAAAAAGGGCTATGCCGCCACATCCATGCGTGATATCGCTCGAGAAATGGGGATGGAAGCTGCAAGTCTCTATAACCATATTGCCTCTAAGCAACGGATTATCAGTGAGTTACTAATGGAGGTGGCAGAACTATTTACCTCAGGTATGGAAAAAATTAAGAACTCCACTGCTACCCCATTGCAGCAGTTGGAAGCATTGATTGCGCTCCATGTTGACTTGACAGTCTCTCATACGAATGCCATTTCTCTTTTGCCTGCAGAATGGGTCCATCTTGAAGAGCCTACCTTGAAAGCCTTTATTTCATTGAGGGATGCTTATGAAGCTGATTTCAGAGTACTTATTCAAAAAGCAGTAGAAGCTAAGCAACTAGCAAGCGTAGATGTCGATGTGGCTTTGTTTTCTATACTTTCTACCTTAAGATGGCTCTATTCCTGGTACACCAAATATCAAAAGAAGGATATAGAAACCCTGAAAAAAGAATTAATCCAAAATCTACTTTACGGTATCAACCAGTCTTAATACGGTTCTTGACTCAACAAAAAGTATAATTTGCACATTTAACTAACAAGTGTTAGTTTTAAAGTAATATGAGCAGATTTACCTCTTTGACAGTAAGCAGAATTGATAAGACTACAGAAGACTGTGTGTTGGTTACGTTGGATGTGCCCCAGGAGCAGAAAGCAGCCTTTGCCTTCAAGCAGGGTCAGTATTTGACATTGAGAGCCACGATTAATGGTGAGTCTGTGCAGCGATCTTATTCTATATGTTCTTCTCCACTGGATAATGAGTGGAGAGTAGGTATAAAGCAAGTGCCTCAAGGCAAATTTTCCACCTTTGCCAATGAGGAACTGAAAGTAGGAGATGAATTAGAGTCTATGGCACCTGCAGGCAACTTCTATGTAGATGTGGCTAAGGATAAGCAACAAAACTATGTATGTTTGGCAGCAGGTAGTGGTATCACACCAATGATATCTATTATCAAAACCCATCTTCAAGCCGAACCAAAAGCGACGTTTAAGTTATTCTATATCAATCAGACTGTCTCTTCTATAATTCTCAAGGAGGAATTAGAGGCGCTGAAGAATATATACATGGATCGATTTGAAATTTTCTATTTCCTGACAAGACAGAACAGGTCAGTAGAATTATTCAACGGTAGGATAGATGAAAGTAAATTAGAAACAATTTTCAAAACCATCTGCGATGTTAACAATACGGATCACTATTTTACTTGTGGTCCTGAAGCAATGATTTTTTTGATTAAAGATTTTTTAATAGCCAAGTCTGTTGACGAATCCAAAATTCATTTTGAGTTATTTAATACAGGTGACAATAAACCTTATTTAGCCCAAGAGGTCGTAGAAAAGATAAAGGGAAAAACCTGCGCAGTTACTTTGATAGAAGGCGGCAAGACGATGGAGTTTGAGTTAGCCATGGGAGGAGATAATATATTAGATGCTGCCCTTAACAATAATGCAGATTTACCCTATGCGTGTAAAGGTGGCGTCTGTAGTACATGTAAAGCTAAAATTGTGGAAGGTAAGGTAGATATGCCCGTAGCATATGGATTAGAGAAAGAAGAGATAGAAAACGGCTATGTGTTGACCTGTCAAGCTTATCCGCTCTCAGAAAAGGTAGTGGTGGATTTTGATAGCTAATTATAGCTACCCCAATTTAATTCATCAATAGGTTCATTGGAAAAGAAAGTATAAAGGTGGAACCTTTTCCGAGACCTTCAGATTCTGCTCTGATAGAACTACCATAGCCGCTTAGTATTTTCTTGCAGGTGGACAAGCCCAATCCAGTGCTCCTATATTTGTCAGAGGCATTCAGTTTTTTGAATGGTTCGAAAATATATTCTAGATATTCCTTTTCTATACCTATTC
>CAZPUF010000357.1:0-2325 GCA_964589705.1 uncultured Saprospiraceae bacterium
AAGCTGGTTTTACTAAACTACTTATAATCAGTAACTTATCATAGAATAGCCGTACTTAACCGTTAGGGTACGCTTATTTCTTATTTCAAAATAAGAATAAGCGTGTTCTGATTCCAGAATCAGAAATATCAAGACAGCTGAAAGTGTTATTCGGGTGCCAGCACAGACTGGGGTAGGGCAGTGTATCACCAATGTGCGCACCCCGTATGAGGAAGGCGAAAGGGAGGACAAGCTTTTATCAAGAAAAGTGATTTCCTATAAGGTTAATAATTCACCTTGATTCTACTTAGTGGTAGAGGTTAAGGCCGAATATTAAACCTAGAAATTGAGTGACCTAATAAATCACTAATCATGAAGCATATACAACTTCTGTCATTATGGCTATTGCAGCCACTATTTCTGATGTCGTAAGATGGTATCAGATATCAAGGGGTTGCCTTTGATAGGGCAAGCGCTGACTGGTGCTAATAACTTTTTTAGATAAGGCAAAGACTTTTATACACCTTTTGTAATGAGGCAATTAAGTGATTATTTAAAGGTAATGGGGTATATTTATCATTATACCTCTTTGAATTTTTTATAATAAGGCGAATGCTTAATCCGATCAATATCTTACCTCGAATAATCAGACCTATTTGTATCATATTATTTTATGTAATGCTTCATGGGTGCCAATCAGCTGAAGTCACTCAGGCACAACCTCCAAACATTCTACTTATTCTTGCTGACGATTTGGGTTATACTGATTTGGGATGTTATGGAAGTGAAATCAGGACACCCAATATAGATGCCTTAGCTGCTCAAGGTATACGCAACACTTCATTCTGTACTGCACCTACTTGTTCACCCACCAGGGCAATGTTACTTACTGGAACTTCTTCACATTTGAGTGGCTTGGGTACGATGGCAGGAGACTGGGCAGATAATCAGAAGGGTTTGAAGGGTTACGAAGGGCACCTTAATTTTGATGTAGTTACCTTCCCCAAGATATTGCAGGATAATGGATATCATACTTCCATAGCTGGCAAGTGGCATCTGGCTTTGCCGCCTACAGAGAAGAGCCATTGGCCAGTAAACAGGGGTTTTGATAAATCGTTTTGTCTGATGCAGGGAGGTGGAGGCCATTTTTTTGACAAGCAGGCTTTGCTTTCATTTATAGACGAATCTATCTATGTTAAGGATACTATGCTTGTAGGTGATTTGCCAAAGGATTTTTATTCCAGTACTGATTATGTCGATCAGTCGATTGCTTATATCGAGAAAAGTATAGAAGACAGTAAACCATTCTTCCATATGTTGTCATTTACGGCACCACATTGGCCTTTACAGGTGCCAGATAAGTATTTGCAACTATATAAGGGAATGTATGATGAGGGATATGAGATATTGGCTACAACGCGATTTGAGAGAGCTAAAGAACTAGGTGTGATACCAAAGCAGACCCAACTACCTCCACTGTCACCAAATGTAAAACCTTGGAATGAACTTGCCATTCGGGAGCAAGAGCAAGCCTCTCGAAATATGGAAATCTATGCAGCTATGATAGAGGTAATGGATATGGAGATAGGTCGGCTGATACAAAATCTGGAGAAGCAAGAGATGCTTGATAATACTGTCATCATATTTATGTCAGATAATGGCGCGGAAGGAAATACCATAATGACCTATGAAGGCACTGGAGATTGGGTAGATGCTACCTTCGATAATAGTCTTCATAATCAAGGTAGGATTAATTCGTATATACAGTTGGATGCTGCTTGGGCGCAGGTCGCCTCTCTTCCCTTTAAGTGGTATAAGGCCTTCTCTTATGAAGGAGGTGTTAGAGTGCCGGCCATTTTTAATTTTCCACAATCGGTACATGCAAAGGGTGATATTATTCATGACTATATTTCTGTGATGGATTTGGCGCCGACTATACTCCAGTTGGCTGATATTCCACATCCAGAAAACAGCTATCAAGACCGATCCATACATCCTATTCAAGGCCAATCTTTTCTAGATTGGATTACAGGAGAAACTGGTCATGTGCATGAAGCATCAGCTGCACATTGTTGGGAATTGTTTGGCCGCATAGGCGTGCGGCAAGGACGGTGGAAAGCAAACAGGATGGAGATACCTTATGGCACAGGTGAATGGGAATTGTATAATCTAGAACAAGATATTTCTGAATCAATTAATCTAGCAGATAGTTATCCTGAAGTTATGATCCAAATGATTGAGCATTGGCATAATTATGAAAAGCAAAACAATGTTACTTTACCTGACAGGCCGACTGCATATGCGAAGGAGTTGTATTGGAAGGAGGATTAGTCAACTACGAATTGT
>CAZPUF010000358.1:0-2292 GCA_964589705.1 uncultured Saprospiraceae bacterium
ATCACCTAGTGTTATGTGCTGGCCTTAATTCTTAGTATAGGTTGTCCTTTGGATATATTTACTATTATTTCGTCATTAATATAAGTTGTCCTTGGTGATAGCTGAGATGGTTGGTACGACTCATTAGTACATTTAATTTGTTTCTATGAGGTGCATTCGAAAAGTCTTCATCAGAAATCTTGGTATGCTTTTCAAACCATTGATCTTCAGTTAATTTTTTGAAAGCATCTGACAATGTGGCATTTGATCTCTTCCAAAATTCCCGTAGCTCTTTGACTGTGTACTCATCATTCGAGGGGTTATCAGGATTCTTTAAATAAATATCTATTAGTTGGGGAAATTGAGGTTCACCTAGATCTAGTAAAGGCAACATCATGTCATTTACAGCTACTAGATGCCCTAGGAGATAAACAGCCCTGTTCTTATTTGGTGCAATTTCATTTTTGATTTCTTCATCTGACAACTCATCAAAAATTGTATTTGTTCTTTTAATAGTTGAATGCCAAGCTTTTAGAGCCATTTCGCTCAATAATTTTTTACTCATTCCATTTGTTTGAATTGATCAGATTTAATTGTGTCATTTACTGTTGTATTGAAGCTATTTAGACTAGAAATCTTTAGGAACTGTTGTGTAAGTTTTACTTACTATTTTCCATTCTCCATTTATATTCATTAAGTGCATGAAATCAATAAAATAGAAGGTTTCATATTCTAATTCTAGCTGTGCATTGGCAGCATCTCCTACAAGATTAACAGCTACAATATTGGTCTTTGTTTTAATTGGTTCATTCAAATTCAAGTATTCAGATAAGGCTTGAACAGCGTTCACTTCCATATATTCTCCTTTTTCGTTCCATTTCATAATTGCTGTTGGATGAAATGCTTTCTCAATAGATTTAGCATTGTGAGAAATCATCCCTTCAAAATAATGATTAATCGTGTTTTCAATTGATTGAAGGTCTGTCGTTTGTGCTTGTGTCTGTGTCATTATTAAAGTGATTAATGTTAATGAGAAGAATATCTTTTTCATTATATATTTTTTAAAAGTGATTTGTTTTAATCAAACAAAGTGGACAGTTAAAGGTTTTTTTTATTATAAAAATCAAGCTTGCACATAACGGATAATGATATGTCGCCGTCTCTACGAGGCACGAGTAGATATGCGATCATATCTAATGTTATAAGCAGGTTTTCAATTTCTGGTACTCATTTCATTTATCTTCTAAATATTTAGTTGAATTAAGCTATCAATTTTATTTGTAGAATTCTCGCTAAAACCAACTTCGGAATGTAGTATTTCTCCCTTTTTACCTATTAAATAGAATGATGGGTAAGCATATATTTTAAAATCTTTTGGTTTAGTTTTATCAATAAACATTATTGGGTAATTAATTGGGTTGTTATCTAAAAAGTTTGGCATTCTCTCTAAATCCTTTTCATTGTTATCAAATGGATTTGCTCCGATGACCACTAATCCTTTGTCCTTATACTTGGTTGAAATATCGTTTAAATGAGGAATTGCCTTGATGCATGGGAAACAGTCCATATACCAAAAGTCTAATAAAATCAATTTACCGTTGTAATCATCTAATGAAATTTCAGTTTTATTAATGTATTGTGTTCCTTTTAGTTTTGGAATTTGAGTACCATTTGAGAATAGGCTTTCTTCTTCTTTTGATCTTTCCTTATAATCTATAATTGTATAGTTCTTTTTAATTTCATCAAATCTATTTTCTAAATCACTAACGGATAATCTGTCGTACTTTAGCCCTGACAAATCCCATTGATTATATTGGTTTTCACCTTGCATATCTGATGAAAAGTTCATTTTTGGGATAAAACCATTTTGTTTTTCAATCCATATATTTTTCCAAGTATTTGTGGAATATTCGTCGTCTTCAAATTTATATTCTAATTTCCAAGTTGCTAAATCATCAATTTTATCATCTACAATTGTGATTTTGATTGTTGAATCTGATGCTCCATTTATCAGTCTTTCTGGTTTTAGAAAGTACATTTTTATAGCTTCGCCTATTGTGTTTCCAGTAATCACAAATGGTTTTTCTTGTGGATATCTTGTAATGGTGTCATTTTTATGATTGATAAGATAAGTGTTCTTAGTATCATAATATCTATCTATTGAATCGGCTTTTATCCAGACGTATCCACCAAAAATTGTATCACTTTCCTGTCTAATTAAGTCAACCTTAGCAGATATTTTTGTTGTATCGTCAACTTGACTAAAATATTTAATTTTATATTCTATGTCATATGATAGCGATTGATATCCTT
>CAZPUF010000359.1:0-2248 GCA_964589705.1 uncultured Saprospiraceae bacterium
AATTTAGTCGTCCAAACATCGACTGGCAATTATAGTTATACATTTGTAAAGCATTGAAAAGATTAATCATGAATAACATTCCTTCTATTTTTTTGAGAATTTTAATTGTATTCTCATTCACTTGTGCCGTATCATCTCAGCTCCCAGGCCAAGTAACACTTGCTTCAAAATCAGAAGTACAAAACTATTTCTCGGGCACATGGACACTAAGCAGTCACCACTACAGTATAGCAGGCATTGTGGATGAATACCCAAGAGATTTTGAAAGTTACCAGTTAATATTTTCGCAAGGAATTGATGATGCTACTCTTAATGTTGAAGTATATCGCAATCAATGTCTTAAGTCATCTTCACAGATTATTATTACAGAAGATAGCCAATTAGGTTGCTCATGGAAACTAGAGCATTTCCCTACAATTCTCCCTTTGGAGTGGCTAACAGAGACAAGATTTATTTGTCACGAAATAGGTGTAGATAGTATCAATCTTTGGGATGGAATATTTGATGGTAGTTTCTTCAATCTTGAAAGGGCAGATGATTTTGAACCACAAAATTGCTTTGTCCCTGACGACTTTGAATTCCTCAATCATCAATTTGGTGTGAACTTTACTTTAAGATTTAAAATCTTAAATGAAGGCATTGTATTTGTCTCTCAGAGGTTGTCAGAAACCGATATTATGGCGGTTGGTTATAATAATAACATTGATACGCTTGACAGACCTGAATATGCTATTTACTCCAATTATATTGGCAGGTCCAAAATGAATAAACTAGAGAATGGCAACTATGAATTCGTTCTCTATACATTACTTGACTATGATTATTTTGTTCCAGGATTTATCAGGTATACAATGAATGATTTTACAATATTATCCAGAGAACATGTATTCTCAGATCGTTCTAATAATATGACAATATATGATATAGAAAGAACCTCTTCTGGAGAATACTGGGCCTTATATGGTAATGATAACCTGATAAAAATTGTCGATGACGAAATCGTAGAGACTCATGAAGTTACTTCTGTGGGATCTATTTTCGTTGATAAACAAGAAAAGATTTATGGCTTTTCTCCATCTACTAGAAGGACGTCTGATTTATATGTTTTTGATGGAGAAGAATTTAATTCAATTATATCCGATTTGTTCATTCATGGCGTTGAAGAATTTGGTGACCATAAATATCTTTTGTTAGATGGCGAACTCAGACAATATAATAATGACTTCTCAGAAATAATATCAAGCTGGGATATTCCTACAGCTGTAACCAATTTCAATCAGTTTGAATTCTTTTCATCATATTTAATTGCGGGCTTTACAGAAAATGGAACAAACAAAATTATAAGATTGACCTTAGGAGGCGACATACAAAGCGTGTGGACTGCAGGCCAATCTACATCTCCTGGCACAATCAGACAGATAGCTATTCAAAGTGATTCTACAATCTTACTATCAGGCACCTATAATCCCATAGATATATATAATGCACAATCATTTTTTAGGTCTGTTCCTGTCAGCTACACACCGAACTACCAACGCCATGAAGTCTCTTTGAATTCAGTTACTGTCACTGAGAAAAATGTAGAAAGAGAATTAGTAATTGTTCATTCAAATGGTGATTCTGTTTGGCGGACTAATGCAGATTATGAATTCGATATTGAACTAGAAAACAAAGGTCCCAATAGTGCAAAAATTACAAACATCTATGGGCCCAAAACAGATCATCACGAACTTGATGAAACACAAAATTATCTCTATGATAAATTTATTGATCCTAATGAAAAAATAGATTTCAACTTTACTCAAAACTATGAAAAGATTTCATTTGAGGGTTTTGAGTATGGAATTCCAGGGGTAGACTATAGGTTTAATAGAGGCAATATTATATCTATTGGAGACTTCACTTCCTCTCTATCAGACGATATCTCAAATGCAAAGCAACCACTATATCCTAATCCAGCAACGAACACCCTTCATCTTCCTGAGAATATCAATGCAAAGTCTGTAGCTATCCATAACAACTTAGGGCAATTGGTCTACTTCAAAAATAATTTCTTGACTAATACTATCGATATCAGTCAGCTTCAATCTGGAATGTACACTTTAGTAGCCAACCCCATAAATTCAGACCAGAGTCAGGTTTTTAAATTTATAAAAGAATAAGACTTAGAAGTACACTCATTCTAAAACATCAAAAAAAATTACCATTCTACCAACATGAACTAGAATATTAGTTGTCTAAGAGGATG
>CAZPUF010000360.1:0-2189 GCA_964589705.1 uncultured Saprospiraceae bacterium
TTCTAGCAGAGTATGGGGCTGATGGAGTTCGATATGGCATGCTTTCTTGTGCACCTGCTGGAGGAGATTTGTTATTTGATCTTTCTCTCGTAGATAATGGTCGGAAGTTCTCTAATAAGATATGGAATGCGGTTAGCTATGTTTTGGATATCAAAACTGATGATAGTCTTACACAGCCAGCTTCAAATGTATTGTCAGCAAATTGGATTAATCAATTATTAGATAGGACTATAGAGAAAGTTAATAAGTCTTATATTGACTATAGACTATCTGAAGCGCTGATAACGCTGTATTCATTTGTATGGACAGATGTCTTCTCTTGGTATCTTGAGATGGTTAAGCCAGAGTATGGATCTGCAATGGACACTGTAACAAAAAAATCAGTCATTGAACTATACGAAAAGATATGCATCCTCTTACACCCATTTATGCCATTTATCACAGAAGAGGTTTATCACAAACTTAAGGATAGAAAGGAAGGTGATGATTGTATTGTAGCGTCTTATCCTGTAGTTACTGCCGATGCAGATAAGGGGATTCTATCGGACATGGCACTATATCAGGATATTGTCTCAAGTATCAGAGATATTAAGAATAAAAACCAAGTGGCTCCTAAGACGATGATTTCTATAAGCATAGAGACTAACGATGAGATAGAGCGATGTCTGAAAAGGGATGGATTCACGGCCCTTATACAGAAGATGGCTTTTGTGGATGATGTCAATGTAGTGGAAGCAGGCGCAGAGGTCGAAGGCACCTCATTCATAAGTGGGAAGACTAAGTTTTATGCACATCTAGAGCTGGATATCAATGTAGAAGAGGAAATAGAAAAGACAGAAAATGACTTAACGTATCAGCAAGGCTTTGTCTCCAAAATAGAAAAGAAATTGAGCAATGAAAGATTTGTTAGTGGAGCTCCCGAAGCCGTAGTCGCTAAAGATCGAAAGAAGTTATCAGATGGACAAGCCCGTATCAAAGCATTGGAAGAGAGACTGGACCAATTAAGGAAGATGTAAGGAGAGTCAAACAAAAATAAAAGAGGCTGCAATCAACGATTGCAGCCTCCTTTATTATATAGTTAGTTGGATTTGGGATTACTCACTGATAACCACTTTCTTGCTAGTAAATTTGGATTCTGTTCTAACATTTAAGGTATAGACACCAGAGGTTAAATCACCAACATCCATTTGGTATGTTCCTGTACTAACATTGCTTTCTCTCCTCACTTTCACCAATTCTCCAGTCACATTCATCAATTCGAAAGTAACTAGTTCTGTTGTTTGATTAAGATTAACATTGATATTAAGTACATCGCTCACTGGATTTGGGAATACATCGATACTAGCTGCCAACTCAGAAGAAAGCTCTTCTGTAGATCCGATTTTAAGAAAAAAGTTCATTTCTATCCACGGCTGGTTAGTCGTCCAATACCCCGCATCCCATACATATTCTTGCAGCTCAGTTTCGAAATCTCCTCTAGCTACAAAAGGATTTGCATCAGTTGTCACTGTCGCACCTGTTCTGATGATCTTATCAATTTTGCCATTGAGGTAAAGGCTATCCATTGCGATATTATACGGTGCTAAGTCATATGGTCCACTATCTGCATTATTTGCAAGCATTTCCAGTTCCTCTTCTTGCTCAGTATTGTATACAAATACAAGTGCATACATTTGATTATCAGTTAACTCTAAAGGAATAAAATGACCGCCAACACCCAATCTAGGTGTTCCAGTAAGAGGATCAGCGGCCCCAATTTTTACGGTAATATCAGTCATATCAAAAGCTCCAGATAACGATGCCGTTAATGGTTGCCAATTTACGTTCTGACCAAAGACATTTTCGCTCATCACGCCTACCAATTGTAGATCATCTGGTGTTATAGAATAATCTCCTACTAATCTGTCTGGGTCTAGAGAAGACCCTTCTTCTGGATTCCATTCATATAAGTAAATCTTTACATCGCCGGCAATTCCTGGTTTATCATTGACACCAAATCTTACTGTATTAAGACACTGATTGTATGGAGTTTCAGGTACAAAGAAGGTGTACGCCAATCCCCAGTCAAATCCTGGGTGAGTTGGAAAATTAGCTGGTAATCCAGTCCACATATTTCTGAATTCTCCATCTGCACGTGGGTCACCAGTGCCTGGTTCTGGTCTATCAACTGACAACCATTTGGAGTCAGT
>CAZPUF010000361.1:0-2165 GCA_964589705.1 uncultured Saprospiraceae bacterium
GAGAAGTTGTGGCAACCAGCAAGAGCGTTGGCAGACTCAGGTATGGCGAAGAATGTTCTCGGGAGTGAGCTCGAGTCGTGCAGCACGAACCCGCTCACCGGATTCACCCGAAACGGGTGCTGTGAAACTCACCCGCAGGACGGAGGCTTCCACATCGTTTGCGCCATCGTTACCGATGCCTTTTTGCAGTTCTCAAAGGAACAAGGAAACAACCTGTCCACCCCTCGCCCGGAATATGGCTTTGCGGGCCTAAACGCCGGAGACCGCTGGTGTCTTTGCGCGAGCAGGTGGGTCGACGCCTTCGAAGCCGGTGTCGCTCCGCGGGTAGTACTCGAGGCAACCCACGCCCAGGCCCTGGAGTGGGCCGATATCGCCGATCTCCGCGCCAACGCGGCGTAGACCTCGTAGGAGTCGACCTGACCCGGCGCCTGTCGGCACCGAATCGGGTAGAGGCGTATAGGAGTTTTCCCTCGCCCCTCTCCCCAGGTTGTAGGACCAAATACCTACGTTTCGTTTCATCAGCTGGGGCATACGACATACCCGTCGCTACACGCGTAGTTCGAACTGCTCTTTAGTTCGTACATATCGAATGTCGAAAACACTTTGTATGGCAGCGCAATCGAACACGCTGGAGCAAGTGGTTTGGGCCATCCAAACCCACTGCTTCGGCGCGCCTCGGCAAATATTCGATTTGTGCCAATCCTTGGCTATAGCCGAGCCATGTACAGACCGATTGGCTAGTTGGTGACTACGAATACATGGAACGGGCGCCCTTGGTTGGCGCGAGGCATACGAGTGCTGATCTTCATCGCGCCCGCCGTGTTCGCATGGATAGCCGTTCGCACGCTTGCCCCACTCTTTTTCGAAGCCGGTAGCTGGCTGCGCCTACCCATCTGGATCCTGCAGGCACTACTCGTGTCACTCGTAGTCGCCCGCACCTTCGCGCTCATCGCCCAACGGTTTGTTCCTCTCACCTCGCTGCTGTCGTTGACGTTGGTCTTCCCCGACCACGCCCCCTCTCGATTCGGCACCGCGCTGCGCGCTGGCGGAACCAAAAAGCTCAAAGAAGCCATCCCGACCCTCCCCAACGATGAGGGCGAAGCAGCCCGCGAAGCAATCACCCTCATCACCGCCTTCAACAAACACGACCGACTCACCCGAGGCCACATCGAACGAGTCCGCGCATACGGCGAAATAATCGGCACCGAAATGGGCCTCGCCGAGGAAGACCTCAACAAACTCCGCTGGGGCCTCATCCTCCACGATGTCGGCAAACTCTCAGTCCCCTCAGAAATCCTTCAAAAAGAAGGCCGCCCCACCAAGGAAGAATGGGAAGTCCTCAAGACCCACCCCGCCATGGGCGCGGACTTCCTCGAACCTCTCACGAACTTCCTCGGCCCCTGGATCGGCGCTGCCAACCACCACCACGAACGCTGGGACGGCACCGGCTATCCAAACGGCCTCTCCGGGACCGACATCAGCCTCGCCGGACGGATCTGCTCTGTCGCAGACGCCTACGACGTAATCACCTCCAAACGCAGCTACAAGAACCCCCAACCCATCGAGTTCGCACGCAAAGAACTCGTCGACAACGCCGGCACCCAATTCGACCCCGTCATCGTTCGCGCCTTTCTACAAGCCGGCATCCGCAACACCAGCCGAGCAGGATTCCTGGGCTGGCTCCTCGAACTCCCCCACACCCTCGGCATCGCTTCCGTTGCATCCGTCCCCGTTGCCACCGTCGCTGGCGCCATGGCCGCAACCGCCATCACCCTCAGCACCATCGCCCCCAGCCCTACCACCACACCCCCACCACAAATCGCCTTTGAACAACCCGCCGTCGTCGTCGAGCAACCTCCAGCCGAAACCACCACCACCACGGGACCGATCACCACCCTCAACACCCCAACCACAACACCGGTCATCGTGACCGGACCGCCGTCAACAAGCCCGGAATCGATTTTTGTGCCGAGCACCGTCACGACCACGAGCATCACCCCGGCAACCACCACAAGCACCACCCCGGGCATCACCAGCACAGTCCCGGTCACCAGCACCCCCATAATCATCACCGCGGCCCCGGCCACCACCACCCCCATAATCAACAGCCCGACATCAACCACGACCACCACCACCACGGCGGCGCCAACCACGACCACCACCAC
>CAZPUF010000362.1:0-2124 GCA_964589705.1 uncultured Saprospiraceae bacterium
TTGTGCATTGAATCCTTACTTCTTGTCTATAGACATAGAGCCAACTGATCCGCCATTAATTAATTTTAATAATCTACCAGTAAGATGTAGCCAGATAGCCTCAGTTGTTTGTGAGGATACAGACCTAGATGGTATAGCTGAACCCACTGATCCTGGATTTGATGGCATTTTGGTGGAGTTGTTTGATTGTAATGATTTGACTATACCATTAGCAACTCAGGTTACTTCTAATGGTGGCCAGTATGATTTCAGTAACCTTCCTGCAGGATGTTACAGACTAAGATTTGATCTTCCTACAGGATTTGCAGTTCTTGGTGGAGGGGGAGTAGTTGGTGCTGATGGATGGACATCTGATATTGTTATTGATTTTGGAGATTGCTACACTCAAGCTTCTTTCTGTTTAACTATGGCTAACTCTGCTCTTGGAAATTTTGTATGGCATGATTTGGATGGAGATGGTGTTCAAGATAATGGAGAGCCAGGTATAGAAAATGTAAGAGTTACCTTATTTAATTCTAATGGCTTTGTTGTTGGATTCCAGTTTACTGATAGCAATGGATTCTATTTATTTGATGAGTTAACTCCAGGTGAGTACTATGTATCATTTGAAACTCCTAATGGATTCACATTGACAGATTCCAATAGAGGCAATAATGATAATTCAGATAGTGACGTAGATTCAAGCAATGGTCCTGGAACTACAGCGACTACATTCCTTGATCCTGCAGAAACTGACTTAAGTTGGGATGCTGGTTATTATCTATGTACACCTGTTGGTGACTACGTATGGTTAGATGCTAATAGTAACAATCGTCAGGATAACAGCGAAAATGGTATCAATGGTGTTAGAGTTAATCTTTTCCGAATAATTAATGGACAAGGGTTCTTATTTGATTTTGACTATACAGATCATCAGCCAGGAACACCTTCTGATGATGGATACTTCAAATTCTGTGCACCACCTGGTGAATATTATCTTGAGTTTGAAGTTTCACCTTCATTATCACCAGTTAATGCCAATTCAGGTGGAACAGAAGGTGATAGTAATGTAACAGGCTCATTTGGTCCTAATACTACTGGTGCATTTACTGTTACTTCTGGAGATGCGCATAGATGTGATATCGATGGGGGTTATAGATTGACTGGAGCAACCAATGGTAATACAACTGAGTCTTCTGCATTAGGAGATATTCAAAGTGATGATATCTCTAGAATTGCCGCAGTAAACTTAGGTAGTTCAAATAAGGTTGACTGGAAAGCAAATGTAGAAGTTGATATTGAGTATTATACCATAGAGAGGTACGATGAGGATTTCATTGAAATAGGTAAAGTGCTATCTAAAGGTACTATTGATGGTGCAAGTGATTATGATTTCAATGACTTAGATTTCAAGAATGGTGTCAACAGATACAGAGTGAGAGCTTTTAATAGTAGTGGAGTTATAGTGTTTGAAGATTTGACAGAGGTTTATGTAAGACCTGCAGTTGAATCAGATGTAAAGTTATATCCTAATATAACTACTTCAAATACGACCTTGGATGTATCAGTTAGTGAGAGAGTATCACTAAAAGTGAGCATGTTCTCAGCAGATGGTCTTTCAATGTTGAGAGACATTATTGATGAGGAGATAATGCCAGGAAGAAGCTCGTATTTGTTAGAAACTGATGAACTTCCTTCTGGAGTTTATTATCTAAGAGTTCTTATAGATGGTACTTTGACAACTAAAAAGTTGATTGTTTTAGATAACTAAAACGATTCTTTATAAAACAAGATTTTTCTACTAAAATAAAGAGGGCTGCATTAATTATGCAGCCCTCTTTTTATTTTTTATATCGCTAAGAATCTATATGATAAATCTTTATATATTATTATATAAAATATATGTAAAATAAATATATATGGTATAGGGTTCTCACGTTCTTTCGTGTCTATATTATTGGATAGGTCTAACAAGACTTGTCTTCTTATGTGTTTATCTATTCCTATCAATGATTTTGCATAAGATACTACACTGTCGATTTACATTTTTATAGAAGGGTCTTAAAGTTGGAAACTAATTGTCATTTGGTTTGAATTAACTATATAAAATTGGTGTATTCAGCCTCTTGTGGCAATTTTAGTATT
>CAZPUF010000363.1:0-2120 GCA_964589705.1 uncultured Saprospiraceae bacterium
GTTCATACACCGCTCAAAATCATACATTATTTTTTGAAGGACAATTAAGCATGAAATGAAAGCAATATATTTCAATAAGTACTATCTTTAAAATAAATCAAATATCATGAAGAACTTTCTAACTATACTGCTAATATTAACTATTATTTCTTGTGAAAAGAATGATATAGTTGTTCAAGATGAACCTCAAGAATCTTTTTTTGGGTATGAAAAGAGCCTTTTAGATATTAATCAAATAATAGGTACTTGGACTAGATCTACACCAATAAAGTTTGGAGCATTACATGGAAATCCAGCATTTGAAAGAGGTGAATATCATATTGAGGTAAAATTTGAAAATAATGGTGAATTTGAACATAGATATACTACGCTTGGCTTTTATGAAAATCAAAATCCAACTGACTCTGCTTCCATAACCATTCACAATGGAATTTATTCATTAGAAGATAACTATTTACATATTATAAGAAATAGTCGAACTTATATCCAAATTTATGACGGAGAAAGCATTAACAGAGACACTTCAACACGAACAACAACTATACAACATGAATATCAATGGCCCAATGTTGCAATTTTAAATAATGATTCTTTACGGTTTAAATATCATACAATAACAGATGTAATTAGTCCAGATCAAATTGCTCCAGGGATTGAACTTCGAGAAGAAACGTATAAAAGAAAATAAAGTCTTTTGACCTTATTGGTCTTGTCCGTTTTTAATACGACGATTCAGCATACATAAACACAAGACTCTTTCCACCCTCGTGGCTAGCACCTAATTTAAGTAAAGGCTATACTTGTTCAAGACAAATATTCCAAAACTAATTTCAGAACGTATACTGTTCAGTTCTTCCTAAGTTGTGAGGCTTCAAGGAGATGGGTGCCCCACAACTCTCTGATCCAATCGTTCTTTGCTGCCCTATGCAACAACCCAGTCCAATGAAAAATATTCTTGTAGTTACTGATACTTTTATAAATAAGAATTTTAAACTCAAAACCATAGAATCAAAAATAATATTTAAAGAAGGAGGATTCACAGAGTACAGAAATGTAGTCTGCGACGAGCTTATAAATGCCGATTTAATTAACTCAATTAAATCAGCATTAAGTAGAAGAGGATATTCTCCAGGAGAACTTGATGGAGTTTATGACCATAAGATGAAAGCTGCATTGGTGAAATTTCAAAAAGACAATAATCTACCAATAGGTCAGTTAGATGAGGAAACAATAATTAAATTGTAATTAACTTCCAAGCAAAGACTTAATCATGTTTATAAAAATAAGAATAATCTACTATTCATTTTTTCTAAAGAATATTCCTACAGAATATCATGACATTCTGTCTAAATATAACGAGTACTATAATGACCTATCTGAGCCGCTCCAGAAGAGATTTAGAGAAAGAGTGTATCTAAGCAGTAGATTTGTAAAGTTTCTACCTGTTGAATTCAAGACTGTTACAAGAGAGATGAGAGTTCTAATCACCAGCGCTCTCGTGCAAATCACTTTCGGATTAAAGAAATTCGTATTGAAGAGGTTCAAGAAAATATACGTCGTTCCTAACACCTATAGCTTTGCACAGTTCCCTGCCTTACTTGGACATGTAGATCATCAGAATGATGTAATTGCGATGTCTTGGCCTAGCGTTAAAGAAGGATTTATAATTCCTGATGATGCAATGAATGTCGCTTTACATGAATTAGCGCATGCACTTCAAGGTGAAGATGAAGAGCGGTTTTCTTTCGGGAATATCTTTAATGAAACCAGAATGCAAAATTGGACAAATGAAGCCAAAAAAGAACTAGTTGCTATAAGAACAAATAAACACAAATTTCTTCGAGATTATGCAGGACATAATTTACTTGAATTATTTGCTGTAAGCATTGAGAGTTTTTTCGAACAATCGGAGAGATTCAAAGAAGAAGTACCCAAACTATATAAATTAATAAGCAACCTTTTAAATCAAGATCCAACCAATAAAGAAAATCCAATAATATAACGGCAAATAAAATACTAAGCTGCTAGATATTTGGAAGCAAACTATAAGGTAAGCTTAATATAGAGCCTCTAAATAATAAGGGATGATAACAGAAAACACTTAGGGTCTCCCCTACTCT
>CAZPUF010000364.1:0-2108 GCA_964589705.1 uncultured Saprospiraceae bacterium
GTCCTGTTTGTATCTTTTTGGGATCCATAGGTCGATTAAAAAAGACCACTTTATTCTCCAGGTGCTCTCGACCTAATAACTCCAGGGTGTCGAGGCCGAATACTTCTACTATTTGGCCAGTTACCCCTTTATCACCCGTGCCTATTGTATTTCCAAGAGAAAGCGCATGCAATCGCTTAGACTTATCTTCTCCTTTGGTAAAATCACCCCATCGAATACTGACTACCTCTTCAGGGCCACGGACCCACTTAGGGACCATACAGGGCTGTTTTTCAGTTCTGGTCACTAGAGATAGATTAGAGAGGACCTCATGGGTGTAATCCACTGCAATTTCAGCATTTTCAGAGCCAGTAAGCCGCCCGCCTATACTATCCGATAATACGGAAAGCCAATGGTCACACTGAGCCTTTTCTAGGGTGTGGTCATAGATGCTTTTGATAAAAAAAGCATGATTATCTTGACTAAATGAAGGGTTGGAGCAGTAAATGAGTGCTAATAGTGTAATAACAAGTTTCATAATAGGCGCCTAATTATGCATTATCAGGAGGTCAAATAGGATCTGAAAAGACTAAAATCAGCTTAAAATCTAAGCTTAACACACGAGATTGTTCTTCTTTGTGATTTTTTTTGCCACACATAGGTAACTTTAGCGTTATTTAACGTCTAATTTGTAGAATCCCTTAAAAGTAACTCATTTTGATCAATCTGTTATATCCCTTATTATCAACTGATCTGAATAAAAAGGTCACCGATGAAGAGTTAGTAAAACTCTATTTGGAGACCCAAAATGTTGCTTATTTCAACCTGATATATAAAAGATATTCAGGTAAGATTTTTGGTAAGTGCCTGTCTTTATTAAAGCATGAAGATGAGGCAGAAGATGCAACACAGGATGTTATGATGAAGATTCTTCTCAACATGTCCAAATTTAGTGGCAGGAGTAGATTCTCTACATGGATATACTCCATAACTTATAACTACTGCATTGATTTTATAAGGAGGAAAAAGAAAGATCCAAGCATCTATGTAGATGATTTTCTAGATAATATGGATGTAGAGGATGATATAGAAGATGCTTTCTTACTGGAAATGAATGTCAAAAGACTAAAAATCATTCTAGAAGAAATTCCTACCTCTGACAAGTCTATTCTTCTGATGAAGTATCAGGATGAAATGTCAATCAAAGAAATTGGTCAAATTTTAGATAAGTCGGAAAGTGCCATTAAGATGAAGATCAAAAGGGCAAAACAAAAATTTAAAAAGACGTATAACGAGAAATTTTAATGATTGAGGGCGGTGATGAATATAATAGCTTTAAGGAGCTAGAGAAAGAACAAGAGGAGACCTATGCTAAGAATGTAGAAAAAGTGAAAAACAGCATAGATGGTAATCTTAGTGGACTTTCTTTCATTACTAACATAATAGATATTTACTTTGCAAAAATAGCGGCATACATGGTGGCAATGACTAAAGGCAAGTCATCAGATGACGACAACCAGAGTGAATAATATTATATAGCACCCCTAATCTGAATCAAATGTTACTTTTTTTCTGGCAACAGAATAGCGTATTACAAGACTTGTTATCAAGTTTTATAACCGGCGTTCCAAAATTCCTAACTGCCGTAGTGATAGCCATAATCGGCCTTATCATTGCGAAGATTCTCCAAAGACTGATCGAAAAAGCACTGCTGGCCGTCAATATAGATGTGCTAGGAGAAAAGCTTAATGAGATAGAGATCGTAGAAAAGTCTAAGATCAAATTGAAATTCAGCAAGATCATCAGTAAAGTAGTGTACTACTTTTTGATACTATTTTTTATGGTAGCAGCGACTGATGTATTAAATATGCCAGCCGTTTCAGAATTGGTGCTTAGTATCTTTAATCTTATTCCAAGATTGATAGTAGCCATGATTGTTCTGGTAGTGGGCACACTGCTTGCTGATATGTTGAAAGGAGTGGTTCAGAGTGGTTTGACTTCCCTAGGTATACCTTCCGCAAGAATGATAGCAACTTTTGTGTTTTATTTTATGATGATTAATATAATCATAAGCGCATTAACAGCAGCGCAAATAAATACAGAATTTCTATCCCAAAATATTTCTATCC
>CAZPUF010000365.1:0-2104 GCA_964589705.1 uncultured Saprospiraceae bacterium
TGTTCTCATGATACTTCCCAGCCCAAAAGAAGGTCTTACCATTTTCTACAATCTTTAGGCCATCCATCGCCACACCTCTAGCTTCCAATGTCTTTATCTCATCAGTAGGAAAGTCAGCACCGACGATTGAGGTCAATCTTATGTCATTAGTAAAGTACGAGGCAGCCCAGGAGATATAGGTGCAAGCGCCTCCAATTACTTTCTCAGCATGCCCATATGGTGTCTGGATATCATCAAAGGCAACAGTTCCGACGGTAAGTAAACTCATAATTATGTTCGTTTTGTAGGTCGTAAAGGTACATTTTCCCATTGTTTATACAACATTCGTTAATTATCTACGAAATACTTCGTAAAAAGTTAATTTTGTAATAACATGGCCTGAATTCAAGCAAAAATCATGGATGAGTAAGAACTTGTGTATTATTTACAATAAGGCATTTAGCAATGAGAGTTCTATTAATTTCTTTTTTCGTCTGTTCTATGACTGCTGCTTTTGGACAGCATAAAGATATTGTCGAGTGGTCAGGCGCTTTTGATAGAGAGAATCAGACTATTAATATCAAGGCAGATATAAAGGGTAAGTGGGTGATATATAGCCAATTTACAGATCCAGAAGGCCCAATACCTTTGGAATTTGAATTCGAGCCTGCGGATGGCGTCACCTTAGATGGGGATGTAGCAGAATTGACTGAAGTGATAGAAGAGCATTCTGAGATGTTCGGGGTAACGGTCAGAAAATTCAAATCTGAAGCCTCATTCGCACAGGTGCTGAAGTCAGGCTGGAAACCAGGTCAAGTCATCAAAAGTCATGTCACCTATATGGCCTGCAATGACGAGCTGTGTTTGCCACCTGAAACGGTTACCTTTGATGTAAAACTATAGACTAACCCAAGAATTGATTTTTCTTCAAACTACAATAACTATTTGGGCCTAATTAGGTTAGGCCCAGAGTAAAAGCGAGCAATGCGATTGATTTCACTATTCCTACTAATCTGGACAGCATCTGTGTCTGTCCAAGCTCAGATGTTCGAGCCCGTCAAATGGACAATCACATCAGAGCACTTACAGGGTGACGAACACCTACTCATCTATGAGGCCAATATGGATAATAACTGGACAGTGTATTCTCAGTATACTGCTGATGATGGCCCTATCCCGACCTCGGTAAATTATGAAACAGAAGGATTTGAAAAAATAGGTAAAGCCGAAGAAACTGGACATAAAAAAGAAGGCTTCGATAAAATGTTCGAAGTAGATGTCATCAAGTTTTTACACGACGAACCATATATTATCAAGCAGAAAGTGAAGGCAGCTTCAGGAACTGAGATTTCTGGATACCTGACATATATGACTTGCGATAGTGAAAGATGTTTGCCGCCTACTGATGTCGATTTTACTTTGGTTTTAACTGCAGATTCATCCAATAAGATAGAAACCAAAGCAAAACCTGACAACAAAGATCAAGGAAATACAGAAACGCAATCTGCCTCTAAGCTGGGGAAAATAGGTACGGTGACTGGTATCGTGGATCAAGCTGCCGAAGCCACAACCGAGCAGGTCAACAAGGTATCAAATACCATTAGTACACAAGCCGAACAAGTCAAAGAGACTGTGGTCAACAAGACTTCAGAGGTCAAGAATACAATAGTTAATAAGGTTTCTGAACCGTTATCTATACCTGCAATTGGCTCAATTCAAGAAGAAGCACCTGGTAATAATTTGATAGAGCCAGTATCATGGGACATTGCCTTAAAAGCACTTGGAGGAGATGAGTACGCATTGACTTATACCGGTAACATAGAAAATGGCTGGACGGTATATTCACAGTTTACCGCTGATGATGGTCCATATCCTACCGAGGTAACATATGAGTCACCAGACATAGAGAAAGTGGGCAAGGGCACGGAGTCTGGTCATAAGAAAGAAGGTTTCGATAAAATATTTGAAGTAGAAGTGATTAAGATGTTGGCAGATGAGCCTTACGTTATCACCCATAAGATTAAGGCTGGAGATGTAGACAAGTTAAAAGGTTACTTGACATACATGGCTTGTGATGCTTCTAAATGCTTGCCACCGACTGATGTAGAGTTTGCCTTTGATTTGA
>CAZPUF010000366.1:0-2093 GCA_964589705.1 uncultured Saprospiraceae bacterium
CATTTAGTTTTGAAGTTCCAGCAGATGTTAACGAATTAGTCGTTACATATGCGGGTTTTGGTACTCAAGAGATCACTCTTGGGGCTGATTCTTTTTACAATATCTCACTGAGTGAGGGTACTTTCTTAGATGAGGTTGTCTTATTGGGTTATTCTCAGACCAAGAGAAAAGACTTAACCGGCTCAGTGAGTAGTGTTGATTTAGCTGACTATAACGATGTTGCTTTGCCTGCAGCGCAAATTGCGCTTCAAGGAAGTACGTCGGGTGTGACAGTGACCAAAAACTCAGGGACTCCAGGAGGTGGAATTGACGTAAGGGTGAGAGGTACTACTTCGATTAATGCCAGTAGCCAGCCTCTTTATATTGTTGATGGCATTCCTATCATCGATGATAATACAGACTTTACCCAGGAAGGTGTAGGAAATGCACAATTAAGTGTTCTTTCTGATCTTAATCCTAATGAAATAGAGTCAATAGAGGTACTTAAGGATGCCGCTTCTTCTGCGATCTATGGGTCACGTGCTGCTAATGGTGTTGTTGTTATTACAACAAAGAAAGGTGCGAAAGGAGAAACAAGAATCAATTTCAATGCTTCTGTAGGTACATCCGAGCCTGTAAGAAGAATTGATGTAGTAGATGGGCCTACATATTTAGAGTATATAAATGAAGTCTTTGGAGCTAACCCTGCAGGTACTGAGGCTGATTCAGATTGGCAAGATCTTATCTTTAGAGATGGTATCCAACAAGAATATAGTGTTGACTTAAGTGGAGGTACAGATAAAACTAAATATTTTGCGGCCTTAGGTTATAACAGTGATGAAGGTATTATCGTTGGATCTCGTTTTCAGAGATATTCTGCACGTTTGAATTTGGAGCAAAAAGCCAATGATTGGTTAGATTTTGGAATGAACCTAGGATTTACTAACTCCAGTACAGACCAAATTCAAAACGATAACAACATTTTTGGTGCTTTATCTACTGCTATTCTACTGCCCCCAGTAGTTCCAGTAATGAATGAAGACGGAAGTTTTGGATCATCGTTTGGTCTTGAAAATCCAGTAGCAGCTACAACGAGGTATGAAAATAATGTAGGTAGAAATAGACTACAAGGTAATGTCAATGCTCGAATTAAAATCCTGCCTAGTTTAAGCTTTACTTCTAGAGTAGGTGTAGATGTTTTAGATGTAAGAGAATCAATTTTTGAACCAAGTGTGTTGCAAAGTTCTGCAACTGGTAGAGCTGTGGTTGGTAATTTTGACAACCAAAGAGTAGTATACGACAATTTCCTTCAGTATATTTTCGAAAATGCTGCAAACACATTTAATATCACTGTAGGTACATCTTTTCAAGAGGATTCTCAAGAGAGTACGTTCACTGAGTCAGTAGATTTTCCAACTGATGAGTTTAATGGATTGAGTTCTGGCGCACAACCATTGACAACCGCTGGTGAATTTAGTGGAGACAACCTAAGGTCATTCTTTGGTAATGTTAATTATAACTATGACGAAAGATTCTTTGTAACAGCCTCTGTTAGAAGGGACGGATCATCTAGATTTATTAATAATAGATGGGGTACATTCCCAGGCGTATCTGTCGCATGGAGATTATCTAATGAGAGTTTCTTAGCAAGTGGGCCTTTTTCTGATTTGAAACTAAGATTAGGTTGGGGACAGACTGGCAACAATAATGTAGGTAATTTCTCATCTAGACAGTTATTTGCAGGTGGAAATAACTTCTTAGATACACCTGGAACAGCTCCTTCACAGATTGGTAATCCTGATCTTAAGTGGGAAACAACGACATCACTTGATTTTGGTATCGACTTTGGTTTCCTTAATAATAGATTAAATGGTTTGGTTAATTTCTATCAGAAAAATACTGAAGATCTTCTACTAAATAGACCTATCCCAACTACTTCAGGATTCGTGAGTGTTCTTCAGAATATTGGTGAAGTTCAAAATAGAGGTTTAGCCACCGAACCGCGCTATCACATCCTCGCCACCCCCTCTCCCACCCCCACTCCAGCCCTCCCCCCCCCCCACCACCACCCCCACCCACTTCCCCCCGCTCCTCCCCCCCCACCCCCCCAACCA
>CAZPUF010000367.1:0-2091 GCA_964589705.1 uncultured Saprospiraceae bacterium
AATTAATAGGCAACGACTCTACTTTCTCTTTACATTATAATACTGATTTCTATATACTTTTCTATTGCTAAGTAAGCTCTTTTACGTTCTCTAATTTCGATAGATTGGTTCCAATAGTACATGCAACAGCTAAGTAAGAAATTGCATATCTTGTGATTCCGTTTTTCAATCACTTATTACCATATGCGAGTACTCTATAGTTTCATTTTATTGTTGTGCACTAACGCTGTGATGTCTCAAAGTCCTTTTCCGCTTAACTCTGTCCATGGTACTACTAAGGCACCTCTAGAAATCCATGTAAAAAATGAGTTGAATGAGAAGTCATATCTTTCAGCGCATATGCCCAAAGGCAAAATTTATTTAGTTAGTGTTTGGGCAACTTGGTGTGGACCTTGTCGGGCTGAACTAAGGGCAATACAGAAGGTCCATTGCGATTGGTCAGAAAAGTATGATTTTGAATTCCTTGCCATCTCCATCGATGCGCCAACACATCGCTCTAAAATATTTGATATGGTGAATAAGACGGATTGGAACTTCAAAGTCCTTCATGATGAATATGGGTATCTGGTCAAAGAGCTGGATATATCTAACATCCCTAGAATGTTTCTTGTAGACCAACAAGGAAACATTGTATACGAGCCACATGGGTATAGTTCTTCGGTCCTAAAAAAGATAGAGAAAAAAGTTGAGTCTTTGTAAGATGTCTAATAATTATTATTTGCAGGCTTTATGGCATGAAGAATTCTCTTAAGGTCCAATTGCGCGAGGGTTATATTTTTTTTAGTTTCTTTTTTCTTGGTTATAACACTCGCTTTTTCATCTTATTAGAACTTGTTCATTATAGGATAAATTCGAAAAAGTAAGACTTAAAAGAGATTTGATATTACATTATTCAATTTCATATTTCACAATGATTAGTTTTTGGTTTGAATTACCACTAACTATTGATGTAAATGGCGTAGCTGTGTTTAGCAGGTGTGAACATTTTAAATTGTTTTCGGTTTGTTTTTTATTTGTCTTTCTGTTTGACTGTCCATTCAATTCCATAGTTTCTTCCATAGTCTTCTATTGGTCCTAGTCCAACTTCTTTTCTTCTTTGACTTACATACGCTGGCTCATGTATATCCTTTACATAGAATGAACCATCCTCATTTTCATAAATTTGAGATCCATAAATTTGCTCTTTCCCTTCGCCTAAATACATTTTCAACTTTTACTAAAATGCATTTTCATGCCTTCATGTGATTTAGAAAACCCTAGGTTTTCATAAAATCTAATTGCATCTGATCTTTGCTTATCAGTGGTCAATTGTAATAGATGTGCATTCCTTTCCTTTGCTCTGCTTATTGCCCATTCAAACATTTGTTTTCCGATTCCTTTACCTGTCATATCTTTTCTGATTCGTACTGCTTCTATTTGTGCTCTTGTTCCACCTTGATAGGTTAAATATTTTAGGAATGATAACTGAAGTGTTCCTATTATTTCTTGATCTTCATTTTCTACAACGATTAATTCTTGATTGGGATCAGAGTCGATTTGTTTAAATGCTTGAAGGTATACTATCGGTAACGGAATTCTAAAGTCTTCTCTTTTTTTTCCTAGTTGATCATCTGCTATCATTCTCACAATATCTGATAGATCTTTTTCTCTTGCCTTTCTGAATTTCATGTTCTATTGGATTATAGGTAACGTCCCCATGTATGCAGCGTTGCCAGTTTTTGCTGGCAATGAACGTCATATACATTGTTAGCCACAGTTTTTTTTCTTTTTCAATTCTTTAAATGATTTTCAATTTTGGGATTTAATTTACCACTTATTGACTTTTTTATTGAAAGAAACTTTAGAATTTGAATGATTGGTTTTTTCAACTTTTTAGGCTTAATGAATAAATCTTCCCAATATAATTCTTTTGGATAAACAACTTTATCTGTTATGTAATTTTCATGTTCGTCCCATGAGAATTTTTCCCATTCAACATTTCTTAAGCTTTTTAATTTTAGTTTTCTTTCAAATTCCTTAATTGGTTCTTTATTAAATTCAAAGCAACTGAATTGTCGAAAATTTCCTTCTTTATCTATTATCGTAATCATG
>CAZPUF010000368.1:0-2091 GCA_964589705.1 uncultured Saprospiraceae bacterium
ACTAAAAAGAACGTCCTCAAAATAAAACCGCCGCTCTGTTTTAACAAAGACAATGAGTAGAATGGATGCAAGTCTCTAGCGAATCAAGCCGGAAGCTATTATTCTCTTAGACTTATAATTTGGTATCAATTCGATTTGCCACCCTTGCTCATGGCGATTATGGACATACTTGAAAGTGACTTTTTCTTTGATGTCGTCTGCTATTATATTGAATATTAATCTGTCGCCATGCTCTGGCGTGTATTCAAAGTCGAAACAAGAATGCTCATTAAGACTTTGTTGAACCCACCTATATTTCTTTATAACTTCAAATCCTTCTCTAATCATGC
The DNA here is from genome assembly GCA_964589705.1 of uncultured Saprospiraceae bacterium. Lineage (GTDB taxonomy): Bacteria > Bacteroidota > Bacteroidia > Chitinophagales > Saprospiraceae > RFSX01. The sequence goes on from CAZPUF010000368.1 coordinate 330, forward strand.
CTATGACAATTGGATTAGCTTCATTGGCTTTCTTTAGAATCCAATGTGTCTTATCTTGTAAAATTGTACCGCAAGTACATAATTTGAAACCGTCAGAAAGTTTGCACATAACTTATTTTGAATACAAATTAAATGTCAGCGTGCATTACATCTACATGAGCATGTTAGAAGATGAAATCCAATTCCACTTAGTTAAATTAGACTTGAATAGCAGCAAGAGTTTTGTTGAGTGGATTTAAGACTATCTACTTATTACAAATATCCTGTCTCATCACAGTCTTATTGATATGATTCCAGACAGCATCTCCAACAGGCTTTGGAGACAATCGGAATATATAGACATGCTTATCCAGTTCACTACAGTAGTCATATTCCCCATTGACATGAAGGGTAATCATCTCAGATGTAAAGAACGCATCAAATAATCTAATCTTACCTGTGTAGCCAAGTTGACTATCATCATTAAGAGTAGATATAAACAGTGCATTGGTTTGGGGTACTTCCTTTGTTTTATCTCTATTGACAAGCTGCATTAAACCATCAAAATACAACTGCAGATAGTGCTCTAGCTCTGCTTCCGTCAATTTTTCCTCGATTTTCCATGCAAAGGCATAAGACCAAAAAAGGTCACTCTCTACATTTGACCATCCTTTAGTAAATCTTACGTCAGCAACTCCTTTAAAGTTGACCTCGGGCGCAAATGGCTTGGGAAAAGTAAAAGCCTCTTTGCGCCAGCTATCTTCTGTGACCATCAAATTGATATTGGGGTCATCTTGTTGTGCACTGATAGCATTAGCTGACAATAGTATTACTAGCAGGAAAAAGAATCTTATCATTAGTATGATTATTTTAATCCATACAGACAACGGCGTAAGACCCTGATTGTTTATATATTGCTTTACTTCCAGTGATTATGATAAACTATAGTCCTCTTTGTCTCATTTCATTTGCACACACGTGATCTTTCGTCTACGAAAAATATTATCCGAAGTAAAAGAGCTCTACTCTAAGCCAGCATCTCCTGACAGATTCAAAGCATATATAACCAAGCTACAGGGAGGCACTAAAGGAGATTTGGCCTTGCCAATTACTGGCTTTAATCCAATGGCAAAGGATCATATCTTGACGAAGATAGAAGCGTTGGAAAAGTTAGCTGCCGAAGACATCATGCAAGAATCTATTAATAAATTTAATGCAATTCTCAAAGATTCAAATGATGATGAAATCACCGTTCTCCTTAATATAGCCGATGATCTAAAAGGTAGTTGGACCAATTACTATACAACCGACTTTGACAGCAAATTCAAAATCAATGCGATTGTGAAGCGTCAATTTTGTGTACCCTACTTCTGGTCAAGTGAGTCTTATTCTCAGGAAAAAATTGAAACACGAACTTTAGATTATCTGTCTAGAACTCTATACAGAATAAATAATCCTCAACCAGTTTCGCTTGAAGAACATCTGAATCAAGAAATATTTGTAGCTCAATTAGGTAACAGCCAAGCTATGACTTATAATCAAGCTGACTATGTGGAGGCCGAGTCTTATTATTTGGAACATAAGCATTCGGAAAAATATGACAGGATTTTCAATTTTTTCTATGGTGATGAAGGCTCTATTAGCGTTGGTTATAAATCTTTTGGTTCGAGACCAATTTTAGGTTTTGACTATTCCAAGATAGTTGCTGAAAAAAGAAAAAACAACACTTAGAAGTTTGTACTTTGGTTGTGAATTAGTAACTAATAAACTAAATCGAATTTAT
>CAZPUF010000369.1:0-2088 GCA_964589705.1 uncultured Saprospiraceae bacterium
AATTAATTACCGTTGCACCATACACCGTATGCCGCAAACCTTACACCCTAAAACATACACCCTAATCCGTACACCATATACCCTAAACCGTACACCTGTGCCTCCACCCTTACCACTTATAAAAAACACCCAAACTCAAAGCTGGCGAAGCCGCCACTGAATCTGCATTACCACCTCCACCTAGTGAAGCAAAACCTCCGATGCCCTTATAAATATCCTCTACAAAAAGCTTGAGCAAATAGCCAGTGTACTCTTGAAAGCTGGTGTAAAAACCTGTTATAATATTCTCAGGACTATCTACAAGTGGGTCGCCGTTATCGAGATTATGTAGCCTGTTGATGTTAATAATTAAAGATACTTTTTCTCCGGCTTTCAATCCTGCCTCTACACCAAAATTGAGAAAGTCATGGTGACTGTTATTTCTGATGCCATACCCAAAGAAGCCATAGAAGAACCCATTTAGCGTACTCTTTCCTGCAGAAATTTTAGGCTGGAAAGTAAAGGCATCAACACCTGTAGACAAACCCGATTCAATTGTACGAGAACTGGTAGGTAAATCCACTTGTGTAATAACCGCCACATTCCAAGACTTATTTAGCAACGTATACTTTCCTAGCAGACTAACATTACCCAAGCTCGTTAAATTATCTGCTGGCAATAAGGGAACCTCCGATAGTCTTGGATTTCTATCACCAGAAGTTACAGAGATGATCGGTACAGTTGTCCCTAAGGTCAACTTGTCAGAAATCCCGACTTCAGCATATAAGGCAATATCTGTTTCTGACAATACTCTTTCAGACTGGCGACTACCATTTTCTCCACCAAAAAGGGAAGTGTATGAAGGTACCGTATTATATAGTAATTGGGCATATCCATGTCCTTTCCCTTGACTCCAAGGCCCTTGCGCAATGACCATTGTTGATGTCAATGCAGCCAGGAAGGTTATTAGATATTTATAAGTATTCATATTGTAATGATTTACTAAAAGTAATTATACAACTAAGCATTCGGTATAAGGACCACAATAAAGCTGAATTGTTCATGTATTTTGACTAAAAGTAGGACTAGTACCTTATATAAGCAGCGTATTTATTACTTCTGACTTCCACTTTCTAATTGCTGTTAAAGTTTGTTGAAAAGCAGTTGAGTTAACAACCTATATTAATGGATGAAATAGGAGCAATGGGATCAAGAAGGCTAAGTAGGATAGAAGGGAGGTAGTGGGGTTTACACTTTAAAATCCAACAAGAACTTTTTTACTTTTTCTTCAAAAACACTGGCATCGTTTTCGAGAAAGGACACTCTTGCAGGAAGGACAAAAATGGGAATGTTATGTTGCATCAAAAAATCTCTGTGTAAAGCTAGCCTCATGGCATCTTTCTCAGTAGTGATAAAGAAGGCATTATCCTCACCGATATTCTCATATATCTTTCTAAACTGTTCCAACTCTAGATCAGAAAAGTAATGATGATCTTCAAATTTGACAGTATTGACTACTGTTGCTGTTTCTGATAGATAGTCTACCAGATAATCTACATTGGCTATTGCTGAGATGAGGACGATTTGAGAATCTTTACTGAGTTCTACTTTGATATTGTTATCGAAGATGTAATAAGGTTGGTCATATTGATATAAGGAGAAGCAAATGAGTTGATGAGGAAGGGGATTTATCTTGTCAGTTATGGACGCCTTTTCTATTTTGGAAAGATAGTGCGGACACTTAGTCACTATGATTACATCTGCTCTTTCATAGGATTGTCTTGGCTCTCTGAGGCGACCCATAGGCAACAGGTAATCATCATAGAATGGATCCTGATATGCAGTGAGTAAAATATTGAGTCCAGGGATAACTGACCGATGCTGAAACGCATCATCCAACAGGATGGTTTGTACTTCGGGATGATATTTTAGAATCATTGGGATGCCAATATTCCGACTTTCAGATACGGCTACAGGTATGCCTGGAAATTTGATTTTGAACTGAAGTGGTTCATCTCCTGCTATCATGGCATCATCTGTTTGTCTGACCAGTCTGAATCCCTTCGTCTTTCTTTTATAACCACGACTGAGGGTCGCCACATTTATATA
>CAZPUF010000370.1:0-2085 GCA_964589705.1 uncultured Saprospiraceae bacterium
GGGTAGGAAGCGGATTTTGGGATCACAACTTCAGTTCAGCAAGCAGCGATTTAGACCCACAACTTTTATCGCCATTAGAGACCTTTCAGATAGCAGTTGTAACGGAATATTCAGTCACCAATAGCATCAACATTAATACAGGTTTCGAGTATCAACTTCTCACTGAAATATTTCAGCATAATTATACGACCAATGTATCTCGAGATGTAGATGGTATACAAACGATAACGATAAATCCACTAACAGGAGATAGTACCTTCGTAACCGGTTTGATCACGCAAGAAGGGACCGCCATTAGATCAATAAGGAACCATAACACCTATAGGAATTGGAATCTTCCGATAGGGATTTCATATAGCGTAGGTAAAAGTAAAATTTTGCTTAGGCCAGAAGTCGGTGTAGTGCTCAATTTATCTTCAACCAAAATAGGTAGGGAGTTGGTCGCAGGAGAAGTTGTTAATTCTCAAGAATCAGAGATATATAAAAGCCGATTAGGGTTACTAACTTATATACAACCAAGCCTTCAAGTTGAAATTAGTGAATCATCCTTTTTGAGGCTACAGCCTAAGACAACTATTTCTCTTAATAATTGGGCCAATCAATCTTTAGTTCTCAAGCCGATAATTTTTACTTTTGACATAAGTTTTGTGCAAAAAATTTGAAATAGAATACTCGACAATTTGGTACGATATAGCATGATGTGTTGTTCTTGCTTCTGAAGAAACCTCTTAAACGTATCTGCACTATAGTGCCACCACTATAAATAGATTTATGTGCAAACGGGTGCTTTGATCCCTTTCAATTTTCTATTAAATTTAATCATTCACGTAATATCTGTCTAGCATCAATCCTATTGACATGGATATTCAGAAGGCAACACAATTCATTACATCTTTGGACCTTGCTCCAACTAATAAATGGAACATAAGGCATGTTTTCAGCAGTACTAAGGACAGTTATATTCTAATTCCTCTACTCGCATCAGTGGTGCTGTCAGTAATATTTTCTGCTCATCCGTATCTCAATATATACGACGAGCGATTTCATGCATTAGTAGCTAAAAATCTGACTTATGATTGGTTAACACCGAGCTTGTATCGGATTCCACATCTGGATTATGACATGAGTGCTTGGTGGTCTAATCATATTTGGTTGAGTAAACCCATATTACCGCTCTGGTTGACTTCATTATCCATCAAGTTGTTCGGTGTTCATGTATATTCTCTCAGAGTGATTTCGATTATTGCTCACTGCGTATCTGTGGCAATCACATATCGTATAGGACGTCGATTCTTTAGTAAAGAGGTGGGTATACTTGCGGCGCTTCTATATGGCACTAATCATATGCTTTTAGGCGTGACAGGAGGGCATATCTCATCTGACTTATGTGAGGCCCTCTTCTTAGTGTCGTCTTACGGTGCGATATACTACGCTCTATCCCATAAACTAAATATCAGAGTCATTCTGATCATGGCGTTGTTCCTTGTTATAAGCTTTCATTGCAAGTACATAGCTACCTTGCTGCCTGCCGCAATTGTGATTGCTATAATCATAGTGAGATCTTCCCGCCTACCATACGGCCATATCAGTCTATTGCTGGCATTATTCTTCTTAGGTATTGCGCCATGGCTTATGTTTTTATGGAGTCGCTATCCGCAGGAAACAGAATTGCTGTTTTCGACGTGGGTGGATATCAGCACAGATCATAATAGCCCTCATGTTCAGCCTTGGCACTTCTACTTTAAGTCCTTCGGTTTCGTCTTTGGATTTAGCTCATTTATGATGATCACCGTTTACTATCTGCGCTTCATTACTGTGCGCTTATCAAAAAGCATCTTGACTTTAGGACTTTGGATCTTCATTCCTATCCTGTTGCTGAGCTTATCGATGGTCAAGCGAGATACATACCTGTTGATCTGTGCTCCAGCCGTTGCGATCATACTGTCAGAGATATACTATTCTATTATGAGATGGGAGCCATGGAGTAGTCTAAAGTCACTGAAATTTGTGATACATCTAGTTGCACTGAGCATTATTATAGGGCCGATGATGACCACAGGAACTAAGCTAATTGGGATCCAAAGC
>CAZPUF010000371.1:0-2076 GCA_964589705.1 uncultured Saprospiraceae bacterium
TACCTATAGTGACTTCATCAGGAACAAGCTCTCCTTTATCCATATACCCCTTGGCTTTCAACCCGAGTGGGGTGTTATTACCAATCTCATACCTGAACAAATCACCTGTAGATATATGCGTTAAGCCAAATTCCTCTACAAGCTTTGAAGCTTGCGTTCCTTTTCCTGATCCTGGTGGACCAAACAATATTAGATTTATCATTTTATCGTCTTTTCTTAATCCTAGCAACGTCATAACATAATCTAACAAAGACATAGTTTCAATTCTGACAGATCAACTCTGATTAATTAAATTACTGACCTTAAAAAATTTCAAAATAACCTTTTGGCCATTTTATATCTCTCTGTCCAATAGTTGGACTGCTCTAAAATCTCAAATATAACGCCTTTGGAAGATGTTGCATGCACAATGTGTGTACCATTCTTATCCTGTGTAAGCACCATTGCAACATGAGAAATTTCGTCATTATGAGCAAAGAAGATAAGATCACCAGTCTCGAGGTGCTTTTTTTTCACTGGTTTACCTAATTGAGACTGAAGTTTTGCCGAATGGGGCAACGATAGGTCCATGCCTTGGAATAATTGCAAAGTCAATCCACTACAATCAAACCCTTCCCAGAATGACTCCCCTCCCTTTCTATAAGTAGTCCCTTTATATGCCTGTGCCTGCTTCAGTAGATAGGATTGGCGCTTTTGCCTTAGATCTATCTTCGTCTCTAGTGTAGTCAGATAAGGAAATAAAACTTCGCTAGAATAAGATCCTGAAGATATTTGAAGTAATACAATAAGGGTGGTCTTGAGTAACATAGATTTTTCTTGTCTGAAAATGTGGATTTGGAATTCTTTATGAGAATATAAGGACAAAGACCATACCTATTATAAATAAATATAATATATAACACTTTATTAATGAGGAAGAAAGATGAATAGAAGGTAATGAGATGAGATATGAATAAAAAAAACTAGTGTTCTGCAGAGCTGCGGAACACTAGCCAATCATTATAGAACAACTTCCATTATGATAACTAAACCTTCAAACAAAGTAAAGGTTCATGACAAGCATGTTTTTTTTTGAACTAGGTCGTTCAAAATGTCACTAGGCAACCTTTTGATTAAGAAATAGGCATAAAAAAAGCCCGTCATAAATATGACGAGCTTTGAATATTTTATCTCTATAAAATTAAGAAGCTTCCTCTTTTGGTGCTTCTCCACTTTCTTCAGTTGTTGCACCCTCTTCTGCTGCTTCCTCTGCTGTAGCACTTCTAAGCGCTCTAGGTACTTCTACAGTAGCGACAGGCACTGCATCATTCACCATCAACTCTATGTTATCTGGCAATTCTATATCTCTTACTCTTACAGCATCTCCTAACTCTAGTTCTGAAATATCAATGAATAACTCATCAATCAAATCTTTAGGGTCCAATTTCACTTTGACTCTTCTCATTGTTTGAACCAAAGCGCCACCACTTTTGATACCGGGAGAAACCCCTTTAAACTTAACAGGAATCTCAACTTTTACTTTAGTGCCATCTTTCAAGGCCAAAAAGTCAATGTGTATAATTTCATCAGTGACTGGATGCCATTGTATGTCTTTTACTATGCATTGGTGCTTACCACCTCCAACTTCTACTTCACCTATTCTAAAATCAGGGGTAAAAATTAACTTTTTTACCTCATTGTGGGTAACTGTAAAACTTTCGTTGATATCTGGACCATATAAGACTGCTGGTATCTTACCGCTCTTTCTTATTTGTTTTGCATTGACTGAACTATCTCTAGCTTCTACCTGAAAAGGATATGTTTCCATGATAAATTGCGTTTATAAATGAGTCCTTATTTCTAAAGGAGTGCAAAGATAGCAAAAAAACTACCCAAATGACAAGCATTATTTGTCTACAAAAAGGGCAGAAATAGACTTAAACTCATGTGTATTCCGTATCGCCTTGCCAAATAGCTTCGCACAACTCAATACTTGGATCTTACTGCTCTCTTTCTTCAGTGGAATAGTATCTGTCACATATACGGCAGAAAGCACCGATTCTTCGATTCTCTCATAAGCTGGTCCAGACAGTACAG
>CAZPUF010000372.1:0-2065 GCA_964589705.1 uncultured Saprospiraceae bacterium
CCTTGATCTAAGCCCCAATTTTCTTCTATGATCTTTACAAGAGGAGAAAGGCAGTTAGTGGTGCATGAAGCGTTACTGATAATTTTATCCTTTTTGCTGATTTTATCATCGTTGACGCCTAAGACTATAGTCTTAATATCAGGACTTTTTCCAGGAGCAGAGATAATAACTTTTTTAGCTCCAGCTTTGATATGAAGACCAGCTCCAGCAGAATCTCTGAATATTCCAGTGCACTCAAGCACTACATCTACTTTGTTTTTCTTCCAAGGTAGCTTAGCTGGATTTTTGATTGCAGTAGCTAATATTTTTTTTCGTCCAACGATAAGATGATCATCTGTTGCTTTGACTGTGCCATCGAATTTTCCTTGTGCAGAATCATACTTTAATAGATGTGCTAGCGTATGATTGTCAGTTAGGTCATTGATAGCGACGACTTCAACTTTTCTATTATTAATTAAATTTCTAAATGTCAGTCTTCCAATTCTTCCGAAACCATTAATTGCTATTCTGGTCTTTGCCATAATTATTTGATTTTACGTTTTGTACTTTTTACAAAAATACATTAAGCACAATTATTATGTGTGACTTGAAATTTAATATTGCCAAGGTGCTTATTTACAAAATAGAATTCATTAATTCTGCAAATGAAGCAAATGTTGGAATGCCATTTTCTGCAAATTGATTATCGTTTTTGTCTGGAGAGTAGGCAAGGACATCCATTTTTGCATGTATTGCGCCCATAGCACCATGTATCGTATCCTCTATTACCAGTGATTTAGTCGAAGAGGTATCCATGGCAGAAGCAGAAAATAGAAATAGATCTGGTTCAGGCTTCCATTTTTGGATGTCATAAGCTGAGAAAATACAGTTATCAGGAAAATATTTATTGAGACCAGTAGTGGACAGTGTCACTTTCATCTTCTCTTGTGGACCATTGGAGGCCACACAGATTTTCGTTTTTAACGATTCAATAAATTTTACGACACCTTCTATTGGTCTAAGTTCTTGTTCGAAAACTATTTTACATCGCTTTCTAAATTCTTGCTCAAAATCAAATTTTGGAGATTTGCGCACATTATCTTGGATATAGTTATTTATCTTTTCAAATGAGGTGCCGATAAAAAGGTCTATAATCTCTTGGTTATCGCATTCTACCCCTAATTCTCTCAGCATTTCTGCCAATAAGGTATTAGATAGGTGTTCGCTATCTACTAAGGTTCCATCACAATCAAAAATGACAAGGTCATAATTGCGGATGTTATATTCATCTAGTGCTTTTGTCTTCATCGCTTATTCTTATACATTCTACAAAGTTCACAAATAATTTACCTTTGACAATGATAACACATGTGAGTTAGACAGAATTAGACAGATATGAAAAGAACTATTTTATTATTACTTATTGTGGTCTCTCTGGGAGCTATTTATTTTCTGACGGCAGAGAGTAGTGAAGAGGAAAAGACAACATTAAGTGTTGCGGATAGAGATTTTATAACCACTGACAGATCGGCGGTGGGTACAATTACAATTAAGACTAAAGGAAGACCTATGTTTCATCTAGGCAAAGTAGACGAAGATTGGTACCTTAATAACAAACACAAGGCTAATTCAAATATTATCAACAACATGATTGGTGCATTGAATGTGATGCAAATTCAGTATATCCCGTCAAAAGCAGAGAATCAGACCGCCTTAGGCAGGATGGATATGCATGGAATAGACATCAAAACCTATGATCATTCCGGGAAGTTATTGACTGATTTTGTATTAGGGACAAACACCAATACTGAATATGGGACCTATTTTAGAAAGTCAGATTCTCATCAGTGTTATGTGATGGAAATACCTGCCAGACCAGGAGGAATAAGAAATTACTTCACACAGTCATACGAAGATCTTCGAGAATTGACTGTATTTAGTTATGATCACCAAGACATTACTAAAGTGGAAATGTTTTATCCAAAAGACGTTAGCAGCTCGTTTAAGATCACGCAAAAAGGCAACCAGCAATACTTGTTTTCTCATAAGGGAGAATCTGTTGAACACTTAAATAATAATATAGTAG
>CAZPUF010000373.1:0-2059 GCA_964589705.1 uncultured Saprospiraceae bacterium
CAGTTTTGTCCACACTATCAGGATACATCTGAGCAAACTGCATCACTGTCTTCCCGCCCATGCTATGACCTATAAGATGTGCTGATTCTATGCCTTGTTCATCCATCCAAGTCTTCAGGTCCTCGGCCAATAACGTATAGCTAAACTCATCCGAATGAAATGACTTTCCATGATTGCGCTGATCCACAAGATAGATATGATAGCTATCTGATAATTTTCGTCCTATCGTTTTCCAATTATCGAGCATACCAAGAAGTCCATGTAGGATGATGACGGGGTGACCTTCCCCCATGTCCTTGTAATTCAAATGACTCATAACACAAAGATGAGGTTTTAGATTGGTATGAGGTTTACGGTTTACGGTTTAAGGTTAGACCATATACCCTAGACCTTACACCTTATACCATAATCCATACACCGCATGCCATAGACCTTATACCACAGACCAAACACAAAATGTGGGCGACAATTCTCCAAATTATACCGTTCACGACACTTTTTATCCCCTATATTCCCGTCGGTTAATTAAACCTTAAGCTCCAAAAGATATCTAATTCACTGAACTAGGAGCATTATTTTTAGGTTCAAAAGCAAAAAGCACACACTATGAGATTCATTTTAGCAACTATACTTACTTTCATATTAAGTCATACCCTCATCGCCCAGAACAATTCTGGTGAGATAGTCTATCTCGAAAAAATCAATATTCACAAGAATCTTCCGCCAGAAATGGAAGCAATGAAGGATAGAATTCCTGAATTCCGAGAATCAAATAAAATCTTGTACTTTAATAACCAAGAAGCTTTGTACAAAAACAAGCCTAAAACTGAAGCTGAGAAGGAGAAGCAACAAGAGTTTAGAGGCGAAGGTCGAAGAGGACGAAGAGGTGGCCGATTCGGTGGTAGAAATGCCAATAGCGAATACTATACAAGCATAAATGATGGAATATCAGTGGATTCCAGAAATCTATTTGGCAAAGACTTCCTCATAGAAGGGGAACGTGCGCCATTAAAGTGGAAAATCACAGGAGAGCAAAAGCAAGTAGGTTCTTATCTATGTCAAAAAGCAACATTCCAAGATAGCACGCAGAACATCGTAGCTTGGTTTACACCCATGATTCCGGTAGCATCTGGACCTAATCAATATAACGGGCTTCCAGGCATGATATTACATATGGATTTTGACGAAGGGACCAGACAGATTACAGCCACAGATATTACACTCAAAGAATTGGAGGAGGGTATGATTGCAAAGCCTTCAAAAGGAAAGAAAGTTACTGAGGAAGAATTCAACACAATGAGAGAAGAGAAGATTAAAGAGATGGAAGAAGAGTTTGGTGGCCGAGGAGGAGGGCGATTCAGACGATTTGGTGGATAAGACCTGCCTCACTTATCTATCCACTACTTTCTACCAACTCAATATCAAATGAAGAAAATTCTATTCAGTTCTATTCTTGCCTGTCTTTCTATGTGCCTTCACGGTCAAAGTATCGATTTATCTGGTCAAGTATTAGGTCAAGACAATGAGACACTTGTCAGCGCGACAGTCGTTGTATTATCTCAAGCGGATTCTACTTTGGTCAGTTTTGGCTTGACAGATGGAGAAGGGCGATATAAAATTCAGGACTTGGATTATGGTGACTATATCCTACAAGTGACCTATCTAGGATATGAGCAGTATGCTGAACCCATTACCGTAAATGGCGACACCTCCCCCAACCAGCAACCCATAGAGCTCAAAACATCTAGTAACCAGATAGAACAGATAGAGATAGAAGGGGAGCATGTACCTATACAAGTAAAGAAAGACACCCTAGAATACAACGCCGCTGCTTTCCAGACACAACCCAATGAAGTCGTAGAAGACCTTCTAAAAAAACTGCCAGGCGTAGAAGTAGATGATGATGGCACGATTACGGCGCAGGGTGAAGAGGTACAGAAGGTGACCGTAGATGGCAAGAAATTCTTCGGAGACGACCCGACTATCGCAACCAGAAATCTACCCGCAGATGCTGTCAATAAAGTCCAAATATTCGATGAGAAATCTGATGCAGCTCAAT
>CAZPUF010000374.1:0-2034 GCA_964589705.1 uncultured Saprospiraceae bacterium
GGCCTAATTTTCATAATTTCTTCTAAAGTAATTTTGCCTCTAGGTGGAAGATAACATCCTTATATGTGTAACAGTTACACATATATTCTATTGTATACACCCTTTAAGATAGCTCTTTCTCTAGTAATCTGTCTAATGGACTCTTCACTATCTTATTATCTACTTTGATGACATGGGTATATATCTCTGTGGTCTTAGGCGAACTGTGTCCGAGTAAAGTCTGAATGTATCTCAGATTAACCCCTGCCTGCATCAGATGTGTCGCAAAGCTGTGTCTGAGTGTGTGAGGTGTAGACCAGGGGGGTATATTGGCTCGCTTAGCGGCTGTTCGGAAAAGTTTATTGATACTAGTGCGACTATATTGACCACCAGAGCTCCCTTCTATAAGCCAATATGCTGGTCTGTATTTTATGAAGTAAATTCTGAGGAGTTTTAGTAATTGTTGTGATAGAATAGTCTGTCTATCTTTTTTGCCCTTAGCCCCTTTGACAAATATTGTCATGTCATCACTGCGTATATCTGCTATCCTGAGATTGATGATTTCTGATAGTCTGAGGCCTCCACTGTACATAAGGGATAGGATGCATTTGTGCTTCAGATTTGTAGTGAGTCTGAGTAGCTTGATGACCTCTTTCTCTGATAGAGTATTGGGTAGGCTTTTGTAGCTCTTTGGTCTTTGTAATTCGTACAGGGTACGTGGTTTTCCAAGCACTTTTTCATAATAGAATTTTAAAGCATTTATAATTATGTTTTGCTTGGATTCAGAGATTTTATACTTTACTATTTGGTTATAGACATACTGCTCCAAATCTGTCTTAGTGAGGTTGTCTATGTCTTTGTCTTTGTTGGAAGCTAGGAACTTGGTGAATGTCATTTTATAACTAGATATGGTGGAGAGGCTATAGGCCCTTAGGATGAGCTTTTGCTCGTAAGCGGCGAGGGTATCTAGTAAGTGTTCGGGTAGTGGAGTGGGCTTAAATTTTTGTGTTTTTTCTGATGGCTGGATGCGAAGATGGGTGCCTGCTATTTGCTTCAGCTGTTCTAAGAGCGGTTTCTCATTGCGTATACTCCATAGCTGCTGGTCTTTGTGGTAGACTCTGGTCGGAATATTCTTTATGGCGCTGCGCCAGTCCATTGCATAGTACGGCACATGAAATTTGATGCGGCGTGCTTGGGTGACAGGTTGGTATAGAGTTAGAATCATGGGGACAAAATAGGAAAAAAAGATATTGGTCGCTAGTGTAAAGTGCTGATAGTGATATGATTGTGAATAATAAGCGTACCTTAACCGTTAAGGTACGTTTAGAGCCTATTTGTAATTATGAAAAGGAAATGTCCCATATGTAAATCCTCGCTTGTAGGTAGATCGGATAAGAAGTTTTGCTCTGCAACCTGTAAGTCTACATATCACAAGAAGCTGCTGAAACATACTGAACGACATACGGCGAAGGTGGATGATATCCTTCATAGAAATAGATCTATCCTACAGGAGATGCTAGGTAAGAATATTGATGAGATGAATGTGCCAAGAGAACGACTGGATGCAAAGAAATTTAATTTTAGGTATGTCACTGGCTATCATGAGAATAGCATGAACAAAATTGTAAACTATGTCTATGATTTTAGTTGGATCATTTTTTCTGATGGCAATGTGCTGATAAGAAGAATTAGGAAATGAGGTAAGAACAAATCATATGACCAAATAACAGGAATTCAAATAGCCTTTGACTATAAAGAGTCCTTCAAAAATGGTTTTTATGGCTTGACTAAAGGCCGTACAATCAATTCTCCTTTATAATATTATACGTTCCTTTGCACCACATACAAATACCACAACCATGAAAAAAGATAAATCTACCTCCCCACTTGGATTCGAGCCAGAGGAAACAGAAAGATGTGTAGAACTGCTCAATGAACTCTTATGCAATCTCCAAGTCCATTATCAGAAACTTAAGAACTTTCACTGGAATGTAGAGGGTGGTGATTTCTATGACCTACATGAGCAATTTCAGCAAGGCTACCAAGCAGTAGAAG
>CAZPUF010000375.1:0-2031 GCA_964589705.1 uncultured Saprospiraceae bacterium
GAAGTCCACTTACCCCTTTCCGTTATAGCATAATTAAATGGACCATCATAGACAAAGTAGGATAAGATGCCTAAGACAAAATAGATGATGACCAAATTGGCTAGGATCGTAATCACCCCTCCCAGTATGGCTCGACGCTTTGGATTTATTTCCCAAGGAATCCACTTATCTATCAGGCCAACCAAAGAAAGATTAAAAAAGTGGAAGGCAAAGGTGAATACGAAATTATTGATTATCCAGGGCTTAGCATCTTCCCAAGTCAACGAATTATAGAAAACCAATTCGAAGACAAAAGATACCATGCTGATAACCACAAATATCTTTAGCGCCTGAATAATATTGCGTAACATCTTCTTAGCCTTTTTTAATTAGGTCCACATTATTCACATCCGCACTGTGCCATGGACTCTTTGATTCTATCCATCCCATAATGTGGTGCAAATGGATAGTCTTGTGGTTGTTTGTCATAAAGTGGAATCACCGCCTTTAGTCTATCACAAAAAGTACTCAAGTCTGTCCCAAAAAACTGAGCACTGCCTATTTCATAACCTATTAGATTGGTATGGGCTCGTGGGTTATTGGCATCCAACGCCACGGCCTTCTCATGCAGCGCCATTATCTTAGGTGACATCGTCATGCCATAAGTCTGCGGGTCCATCACCACATAGCCTGTATATAATAAGCCTTCCATTGTGACGATTTCTGAGTTGTCCGGTGAGCGCTCATGCGCCTGCTCGATAAAAGCTTTTGCCTTCTCCAGCATTTCATTGATCTGTGATTTATCCTCTGTGACAAAGGCATTTACAATTAACGTATTAGCCGCATAGTAACTTGGAATCCAATTTTCTTTCTCTGCCAGAGCGATTCTTTCAAAGAGGGCACTTGCTTCCATGGGCTTCCCTTCTCCCCACAACGCCATCGCTTGTCCCATACCCTTGAGATACTGCTCACTTGGCTGACTGAATAATGTCGTTACCGAAAAGATGACTATAATTAAATTGAATATATTTTTCATTGTCTGTTATTTAATAAGTTATTGTAACGATGCTTTTTTAAACCTAATAAATCTATAATAACAATACTTGTTTTCTATAAATTTATTCTCATATCGAGTACGGAGAATTCTCCACTTCACTTCGTTACGGTCGAAATGAAAAAAAAGGAAAAAATCACAATCCTTTTTCATGTCGACCTTGCGGAGATATCTCTTAACTCCGAACGATATCCTTCCTTAATTAATAGTTCTCTCTGCTGCGGTCGAGATAAAAAAATGTATTACCATTGATCAAAACTCAACCACCTCCTCCACACTCGCCGACTCCAACACAAACTTAGCATCCGCCCACTTCGGTGGACCGAATCTGCCTCTAGCACCTCTGGATGACGCGTACGGTTCTTTTGGGATGCCAAATAATCCTGTATTCAATTCTCCATTGCTGTCCTTATCATGGAACGAAGAGATGGCGTAAGTCCCGTAAGGCACGTCATTGAATGTCACTGTGGCTTGTCCATCGACTATCGTTGTTATCTCTCCCATTATGCCGTTGCCTAACCAATTATCAGATGAATCATATAAGGCGACCATCAGTTGTCCTTTGTCAGATTTTAGTCCAGTCAGTTGGACAGTAAGCGCTGTGACTCCTAAGTCTGCAGTAGCCTCAGTGGCCGTCATGTCTTGGGCGGTCAGGGTAGCACTGATAGTAATCAGAAGCACAAAAGTTGTTATTAGATTTTTCATGGTTAGAATTTTAGATTGTTAATAATAATTAATTTATAATTCAAAGATGCAGTACAGCCGTGCTTTCTAAAACTAAGATTGGATGAATTGTAGAATAGACCGTATGAACTGTAAGCCGCCCATGGATACCAGCCTGAACACTAAAGGGTATCCAGCTGATTAGACTTCTTATCTGCGCTGATAGTCCAGAAGAATCCGACAAAGAAGAACCTGTCTTCATTGGGTCTGATCAGCTCTGACTGATAGAAGCCATTTGCATTAGGCGCATCGGCATATCGTCTGCCAAACTCATT
>CAZPUF010000376.1:0-2019 GCA_964589705.1 uncultured Saprospiraceae bacterium
ATTATTCTGGTGTTGAGTTGATGCAATTAGCTGGAATCTAGTCCATGTACACTTACTACAAAAAATGGTTGGGTAGGCTTAAAAGAAAAGTTCCCATTTATGTTTGCCATGACTTATTACTAAAAAAACAAAAATGAAGTGTTGACCACTTTCGTGAAAATCAATAATTTTCAGTTCAAATCATTAAAGAAATAAAATATGAACAACTTCAAACTCCCCGCTATTTGCATTTTTATGCTACTTGTAATCATTGGCTGTAGTGATGATAATATCTCACAAGTGCCTGATGAAGTACAACCGGATATCATCGTCAATGATGTGAGTGCTAGTATTCTTGGAAGCCTCCAGGATGAAAACGGCTTACCAATTACAGAAGCGATTGTCAGGTGTCAAAGTTGTCGCCCAGTACAAGAAGTTACCGTGGATAGAAAAGGTGATTTTCGCTTTTTAGATATAACTAATGAAGGAGAGTCTGCTTATCTAACCATTACTGCAGAAGGAAAGTATGATGGATTTCGCAGACTAGGACTTGTCACAGACCGCGTTAATTTTACTCGAATTCAATTACAAGATAAGACTATAACCAGCCAACTCAATACCGACACAGAAGCTCGAGTAACTTTATCTAATGAGGCAGCTGTCACACTTCCAGAAAATGGCATCGTGGATAGCCAAGGTCAATCCTATCAAGGAAATTATAATGTTTCATTCCAGTGGATAGACCCCACGAGTGAAAATCTAAACCTGAATATGATAGGTGACTTGAGTGCCATAACTAACGATGGTGAATCAACAGGCCTTTCGACCTATGGCATGTTACAAGTAGAATTAGAATCTCTAGATGGCGAGCCACTTAATCTAGGTGTGGATGCTATGGCAACCCTTGAATTTCCTATACCAGAATCTCTCAAAGCTAATGCACCTGCTGAAATACAACTTTGGTCATATGATGAGGCCAATGGTTATTGGATAGAAGAAGGTGTCGCTACAAATCAGGATGATAAATATATAGCTCAAGTGTCCCATTTTAGCACTTGGAATGTGGATGTCTCTGTTGAGAGTGTCATCATTTGCGGAAAGCTAGGAATCAACACCAGCGTTGATATTGATGCACCTTTTCTTGAGGTGGCATTAACCGGAGAATCTTTCCAATCTATAGGTGGTTGGCTTAGTGATAATGGATCATTTCGATTCTTCAATGCGCCAGCTGATGAATTACTCACTCTGGAAATATTCGATTTTGCTGGAGAGCTAATAGAATCTATAGAACTTGGACCGTATGCCCCTGGAAAAATAGAACTTGGTACAATCTTGTTAGACCCTGCTGATGTCGTTGATATCATAGAAATATCAGGATCTTTGGTTGATTGTGATGGTGTTATTATTGAGGATGGATATATAGCGGTGGAATATGGCTTCGACACTTACTTGTTTCCGTTAGCTGGAAATGGAGATTTCCTTATCTCATTACCTAGTGTAGAAAATTTCCAGGCCATTGTCTATGGGATAGATGTAGATGGAATAAGAACTTCAGCCCCTTCATTCGTTTCTACTCAAACACTGATTAATGACCTCGGTACTATAATGGCATGTAGCGAAGAAGCAGAGGCCTATTTTTTACTCAATTATCACTTTGACACAGGAGATCCTCAAGATCAAGGTGCTTTGATTTCCTTTGATCAAGATGAATTATACTACGCAATACAACACAATCAATACAGGATTAAATTTGGCAGTATATTTTCAGAACACTTCACAGCTGTAACACCAACTGCTATACTTGGAGAATCTTATCGGGTAGCATTTGGTTCTTCAATTTCACCTGGGTTTCCTTTTGAAGGCGTGGGTATTACTATAGAATACACAGAACTTGGTGAAGAGAGAGGTGTTGGTGGGTTTGACTACATTCAAGGATTTATTAGAGCCAATAGCCAAGAACATGTAATAGAAGGAAGCTTTAGATTGAATTCTATTTAAGTGCATAACCCTATATACCATACAAAAAAACAGCCTCCGATC
>CAZPUF010000377.1:0-1985 GCA_964589705.1 uncultured Saprospiraceae bacterium
TTAATGTAGACGACCACGTTAGGTCTCTCCCATATACTCTAAATTCATTGAAGTAATCCGCTCTTAACTTGGCACCAAGGGCAAAATCATTGGACAGGCCTGTTATGCCAGAGAAAGCCACATGGAAATTGATAGGTAATACCGTTAGTGTGAAGTTCTTTGTGGGTATCCAAGTCCCGCCTATACCTACATCAAAGGTTCCAGGATTGATAAAGTTACCTATAGAGGTATTGAACTCCACTAATCCAGATAGTGCAAAAGTCTCTGTTATCTTATACCCTGCTAGTGAAGAAATATTGAATATATCCACTATGCCGTTGTTAAATAGCCCATCACCTTCCTGTTCTCTGTCTGCATCACTCAGGTCCACATCTTGCCATGACTCAGTGACAATCGCTCTATTATTAAAGAAAAACTTGTCCTTACTATAATTTGCAAAAGCTGTTAGGTTGAGGCTGAAAGCGGTAGTGGAGGCTCTTGGACTTGGATTTGCTACCCATCCGAAGGCTCTGTTAAAGTTAAACCCAATAAGGCCATTGAGGCCCTTCTGCCACCCATCCAACTGATCTAGTTCGTTATCATAGGTATCCAGTACGCCTTCTAAGGCATTGAGTTGAGCTTGCAAATCGGCCATCTGAGAGATAGTACCCTCTTGGTCGAGCTTGATTTGTTCCATCGTTCTGACGTCCTGTGCTGATAGGTTAATTGTGACTAGCACAAGAAGTATGGTCAGTATTGATTGCAAATTCATATTATAAATTTCTATCAAATATAGGTATCAAAAGCTTAATTAAAAGTGTGAAGTGAAAAGAAAAATGAGGAGACAACCGTCGCCAAAGCGATTAGTTAAAGGTTATATTCTAAATTAAGAAAATCTGTTGTTTGAGAATATGGAATGAAAAACAATCCATATTAATTGGCATGGCGATAGCGGGAAGCATGACGTCGAGCCTGACGACCGAAAGTGCGGAGGACTGAACTTTTCTGATTCGTCAAGAGTAAATAAATCATAGTATCGCATAAAAAATGGCTGCAATCTTATGATCACAGCCATTTAATATTTCTAAAGAATCTTGAAACCAAGAATTCCTATTTCTATATCTTATAGAGAGTAAGACAGACCTAAAGTTTGGTAAGTCTGAAGTTGTCCACTTGGATTGTCAGCATTTACAGCTTGGAAATCTGCTTGTCTGAATCCAAATCCAAATCCAACACCAATCCCATTCCATATTTCGAATGTGATGTTGTTAAGCCATTGCCAGTATGTGTTTCCTTCTCCTAGTGCAGCAGTATCATCTGAGCCATAAGGTAAGAATCCTGTCAAGTTAGTATCCCAGTGAAAAGGCTTTCCTTGGATGTTAAAGTCTCTGAAGTAAACTACTTTGTACTTAAGACCAAAAGCAGCAGAACCTTCAAGATCACCTGTTCTTCTAGCCACAATGTTGTAACCTAGAGGAAAGATAGATACCGTCATGTTTTCTATAGGCAACCATGTAGCTCCAAGACCTAAGTCAATTGTCGCTGGATCAAAAAAGTTACCATCAAGTAGTGTTGTGTTCAATTCACCAATCGCTGATAATGCAAATTTGTCAGAGATTTTATAACCTCCTAAAGATGAAATATTGAATAAATCTGCAACCCTGTTAGGTACATCAAATAGTCCATCAGACCTTACTTCGTTAGATTCTGCAGCAAGATCAAGATCCTTATAAGAACCCAATATCTTTAGATTATTATGCCAGAAAGTCTTCTCAGTATCCTTAAGTAGGAAACCAGAGATGTCAGCGGCTAGACCTAGACCAGTTACGGAACCCTCTGCATCAGCTTGAGTAACTGCTTCGCCACCCCATCTGTTAGCATTAGACCAATCTAGACCTAAAATTCCTCCTAATCCCTTTCTCCATCCTGAAAGTTTATCAATTTGTGATTGAAGTCCACCTAACTCACCATTGATAGCATCAATCTCTGCTTGCAGTTCTGCAACT
>CAZPUF010000378.1:0-1952 GCA_964589705.1 uncultured Saprospiraceae bacterium
CACAGTGATGGGGGCAATTCATCGGTTTGAGCAAAAACTCCTCACCTTCTCTTGGCGTCTGAATCGGCTGAAAGCTATCTTCACCATACTTAGCATAGTGCCCTGAGGTAACATATAAGTCCTTGCCTCCTATGTGAGGCGTTACCACCATTTTGTAGCCTAACTTCTCCTGCTCTTCCCTAAGAAACGCTTGTAATCGCTCTCTGACTTGTGTCCCTTTAGGTAACCAAATAGGTAATCCTGAGCCCACTCTTTCAGAAAACATAAAGAGCTCCATTTCTGCACCCAACTTTCTATGATCTCGTTTCTTGGCTTCCTCCAGCATGTGGAGATATTCCTTGAGTTCCTTTTGCTTAGGGAACGTAATGGCATAGAGACGCGTCATCTGCTTACGTTTCTCATCCCCTCTCCAGTAAGCACCTGCCAAGCTCATCACCTTTATCGCCTTTATGTGGCCTGTATGCGGTATATGCGGCCCTCTACACAAATCAGTAAAATTACCTTGTTTATAGAAGGTAATCTGCCCATCCTCCAAGTCTTGGATCAGCTCTATCTTATATGGATCTTCTTTTTTTGTAAAATAATCCAGCGCCTCAGCCTTAGATACCGCCGATCTATCGAAAGTGTTTTTCTGCTGAGCCAACTCCAACATCTTCTTTTCTATCTTCTGAAAGTCTGCTGGCGTGAGCACAGTATCACCCGTATCTATATCATAATAGAATCCATTTTCTATCGGTGGACCGATGCCAAACTTGATATTAGGGTACAAGGCTTCTAAGGCCTCAGCGAGTAGGTGTGCCGATGAATGCCAAAATGCGTACTTGCCTTTCTCATCTCTCCAGGTATGCAGCACCAAGGTTGCATTTTCCTGCATTGGCCTATTGGCGTCCCAATGTTCTCCATTGACAGTTGCTGACAATACATTCCTAGCCAGTCCTTCACTAATGGATAGCGCCACATCCATCGCTGAAGATCCTTGCTCTACTTGCTTGACGGTGCCATCTGGTAATGTGATATCTATCATCGCTTATACTTATTTGGATGTCAAAGTTACAGATATCATATGGTATAGAATAGTAATATGTAAATTAAGGCAAGGAGAATAATCGCTTCTTATTCAGAATACTAGTAATCAGCTATCAATTACATATTGTTATCTTAGTAAATACAATCGCTGCCATGAATAAAATCAAGCTTCTTCTACTGTTAATTACGATATCTAATTGTTTGAATGCAAACCATCTTATTGGAGGTTATGCTACTTATCGAATCTTGGAAATAGACACCCTAAATGATGAAACAGAGATAGAATTCACATTTAGATTATATAGAAATCTGAACAATACAGGTGCTACATTAGATCGTGTTATTGAAATGGGCATCTTTCAGGTGATGAATGATAGTACTGGAGAATATTCTGTCTTTGAATCATTCGGCATTGGACTTGAGTCAGTGAATGTAGTAGACTTAGGAATCAACAATGTCTCTATTGAATTTGGGGATTACATTTTTAGAACTAGGTTAGAGCATGGCAGCGACTACCTCCTTAGTTTCCAGCGTTGTTGTAGACCAGAGACTATCACTAATCTAGCAATTGATGAACCTTTTGGTTTTGCAATTCAGTTGGAATTGACCTCCCAAGCATTAAATACACCTATTGAATCACCTCGTATTGAAGGTCATCCACTAAGTATCCATCTTCTAGGCAATGCCTTAGACTATGAAATACCTTTAATATACAGTGACACCTTAGAAGTAATGACTCATCTTGCATCTATTCTATCTGCTGGAGCTGTGCATCCAGACAATATTCAAGACTGTTGCGATTGTGTTATACCAAATCCTAGAAATTGTCTTCCTCCATATGATATGGCCGTGTATAATTCAAGCTATAGTGGCACAAATCCTTTTGGAGACTTTAATGATATTCTATATGAGGATAATCTTTTTAG
>CAZPUF010000379.1:0-1936 GCA_964589705.1 uncultured Saprospiraceae bacterium
ACATTAAATTATATCAGAAAGATCACATACAAACCAAATTAGCCACCCCTCATAGAGGTTTTTTGTCATCAGTAGACAGATCAATAGTTTTTGGAATTGATGAAGCTTTCGGTTCTGTAGATTCTATAGTTGTTATTTGGCCAGGAGGGGAAAGGCAAAAAATTAATCAATGGTCATTAAATCAATACAATGATATTGAGTATGATGACAATAGTTTGCTCCCAACTAAAGCACCTCAAGCCTATCAAAAAGTAACACAAGTAATTAATAATACCTATTCATGGTCAAACGACTTAACGATAAATCCAATAATACCAAGAGGTTATTCATCGTTTCCCGGTAATGTATCTCAAAATCCTGAGGGAGAAAATGTATCTCTCGGATTGGTTAGCAGAATGCCAGAAAGTTGGAAGCCAATATTACCTAACGGAGATGGCCATGTGTCAAATATCTTATATGCTGATGTAGACCAAAGTGGAATGACAGATGTTGTTGTAACCTATTCGCATAGGATGGATAATTCAATCAAACCGAATTGTGACTATCTTTTACTTAATGAAAATGGCGGCTATAGAAAGTTAGATTTGTCAGAATCTTGTGCGATGAGTACGACTGCGGTATGTACTATAGATTTTGATTCGGATGATGATCTTGATATTATATCAGGAGCAATAGGTTATTCTAATGAGAGGGGAATCTACTCCAAAATCAGACTGTTAGAATATGTCAATGGTGAATTGAAAGAAATCACTAATCATTACTTAGAGTTTGAAGGAAATATCCTCGATCTACTTGTTTTTGATTTTAATGAAGATAACAAGGATGATCTCTTATTGGTAGGGGAGTACCATAGTCCAAAAGTATATATAAATAAGGATGGTCGATTTGAAGAACAATCTTTATGGGATTATAAGGAAATGACTGGTATGTGGCAATATTGTAAAGCTATAGATCTAGATGGAGACCAGATTAATGAAATCATTCTTGGTAATTGGGGGCTAAATAATAAGATGGCTTCCTACATAAATTATGGATCTCTAGCATCTACTATTGTAACTATGTCTGATATCCCACAAAGAGTGTTGTGCTATTCATATAAAAATGATCCTAGCACTTACTATCCGATAAATACGAGAGATGAAATTGCAAAATTGAATCCAGCTATTAAGAAAAAGTATAATTCTTATTCAGATTTCGCTGGAGAATCTATCGAGAAAGTCTTTGGACAAGAAGCTAGTTCCAATTTAAAAGAGATAAAAAATCTCCAAAATGGTTATCTGAAAAAACAAGAGGATGGAACATACAATTTTGTACCATTCAATAATCAATATCAGATGGGACCTGTAACTTACCTATTAGGTGATAAAGAACAATCAAATAATTTTAAAATTGGCGGTCATATAGAAGAAGTAGTACCACTTTTCGGTAAAATGATTTTCCAGCAAAATTTTAAAATGTGATATCCAGAGCCAAAGGTGATTTGGTATAATATGGATATCAGAATCAAATCCATAACCAAAGGTGATTTTGTCGGTCTGCATATCAGAATCAAAGAAGCTTACCTATCTGAGGCAAATCCAAAATCAAGGTATAGACTGAGTATAAAACATGAACTAAGGGCATTTCATGGCATCAGCAACTTACCTAGAAATCTATAATACCTTAAGATATAAGATTGCACGTCAAGGGATTATACAGCTATATTTTCTATATCTGTGTCTTCTTCTGGAGGACATGACCGATTATTTTATGGTGATTCTGGAGTTTTGTCCGTGATATTTAAGCCATGGATTCTGATAATTCTCCTATTTTAGCTTATATAGCGGTTTATTGTAGAGATAAATCACAGAATATTTCAGCTTTTATAAGTTGAAAACCTACGTCTTTACTTGTTTTCTGTGAGATATACTACATGTTGAATCATTAGATATTTTAA
>CAZPUF010000380.1:0-1916 GCA_964589705.1 uncultured Saprospiraceae bacterium
TGCTCATCAATAGAATATATTCCATTCAATTTTGCACCTATAATCTTGCAAGTATGTACTTTTAGACTCAATATGATATCTATGAAATCTCTCTTTTGTTCGATACTCTTCTCAAGCCTTTGCCAGTTTGGCTTTACCCAGCATACCTTTTCTATCGCAGCGGTAGATTCTATCACAAATGAAATTGGCAGTGCAGGCGCTACCTGCTTATCTCAAGAGGATGGTGCCTTATATGTCAGTGATATTATACTTAATGTAGGGGCTATTAATACGCAAGCATGGTGGACCTTAGTCAATCAGTCCGCAGCAAGACAACAAATGGAAAATGGTCTCAGCCCACAAGAAATTATAGATTGGCTAAGAGCAAACGATAATCCATCTCAAGGCGGCAGAATAAATGACCGTCAGTATGGCATCGTGGATCTGAATAATGGAAGTCCTAGAGCTGCCGCTTTTACAGGTACAAATAATTTCAATGTAGCCGGTCAGCGTGTAGGACCCAACTATGCAATACAAGGTAACATCTTAATATCTGAGGAGGTACTAGATGATATGGAGACAGCTTTTCTACAGACAGAGGGACCGCTCTGCGATAAATTGATGGCATCCATGCAAGCGGCCAAAAGACCAGGGGCAGATGCCCGATGTTTGCCAAGTGGCATTAGCTCTGCATCCGCTTATATCCGAGTTGCCCAACCGACTGATACCAATAGCAATTATGGACAGCTATGGATGGACATTAACTCTTGGTTAGACTCAGGAGAATTTACTGGTGATCCCATAGATGATGTCCAGAGAAAATTTGATCTATTCAAAGCGACTGTCAGCACAGAAGACCTTGACACTAAGTCTATCTATATTTATCCCAATCCAACCAGTGGCGAATTATACATACAATCAGGGTCTGCTATCTCGGAAGTAGAGATTTATAATATGCTTGGCCATAAGTTAGCCGATCATACCTTGTCTTCAAATAATAGAACCACCTCTATAAATATAGACAACTTGCCTAGTGGCCCATATCTTCTACAAATATGGCAGACTAATACAAACACTAGGGAGACTAAAATTGTGTATAAAACAAGGTAATTAATCATGTAGCCATTTATTCACAACTGATGCAATCATTTAGAACAAGAATCCAATGGCAATATATATTATCCTTTTTTCAATGATAGGCGCCTTATATGCCGCTTACACGAGACACAAAAGACATACAGAACGCATCCAGTCCTTAGAAAAGAGACTTAATTATGGGCCACCAGTAATCGATTTTGAATACGAAAGGTTCAATACTCGAAGCGAAAGAAAGACAAGCCTATATATACAGGAAGAATTTATACTTGACACAGATATTCAGAATATTAGCGTTGCCCATGAGACGCTTATCCTTTTGATCTCTTCAGAGATTAATAACTTCCCCTTCAAATTTGAACTCGTAGTACAACCTTTCGACAAAGTATTATTGGCGCATGAAGGATTTACCAATTATAATCAAGAGGGAATCATAATCCTATGGTCCTTAGGCGTACCAACAAAACATCTCTTTACTGCTGAGGATAAATTAAATGAGTTATTCCTGACATGACAAACGACCCAGGAGGTGTCATCCTCAAAATAGATTCCTATCAACTAGACCCAGATCAAAGTACGATCCTATTCCATGGTCAATTCAAGGACCAAAATGAATTTAGGGTTAGACTAGATTACAAAGATTATAGATTACAGCTAGTAGCCCCTGCGGATTCAGTTATAAAAAAGAGTAATTTTCCGAATTTTACTGGTGACTCAAGTGACGAGAATACTTAGTGACCATAAGCCTATATTGACTATTATTCTAATCCCAATAAATACATAACGCATAACATGAGTATGAGCGCCATGATAGCAGGCATCTTGGTAGGGCTTTCCAAAGC
>CAZPUF010000381.1:0-1883 GCA_964589705.1 uncultured Saprospiraceae bacterium
CTATAAGATTAGATATTGACAACTTAGCTCTGCTATTATAGATTATATATTCAATCCAGACAGACTTGGCTTTCTTAGCATCGTGCCAACGTATAACGATACAGAAAGTAAAATTCCAATAAGCGGAAATTCTCCCATAGCCAGTTCACCTACAATGACGCCGCCGAAATATGAGCATAGCATAAAGAATCCGATGTTGCTCGTCTTGGGAATAAGATAGACGACTATACTAGTCAGAGATATAATTGCCAACACAGTAAGGTCAATGTAAGGGACCTTGGCAGCCAATTCTGGATTACCACTCAGCTTATTGTAGCTACCGCCGATGAGTGCCCCTACGGGTATAAGACTTAATACCCAGCCTATTATATTTCTTGTTTTATTTATTTTATTAGTCATGGTTATGTATTGTTGGATGCTAAGTTACATAAGTTGAATTGACTCACCTTAATTTCTCTATGAGGCTTTTCGGTCTTTGGTGCCAGCAAGCCCAAGAGAGTGGCGTTTCACCATTGGCATCAACTTGGGATGTGTCTCCTCCATAATCTAATAATAAATCTATGGTGGCCTCACTACAGAAGGCAGCGGCTCTGTGTAAGGGAGATTCGCCTTTAGTCTTTGCGCCTTGATAAAAATTATGGGAAGGGATAGAAGGTATCGTTATCGCATTTGGGTTGGCTTTATTTTCCAAGAGTATTTTTATAACACTGATATTGTCTTTACCCATTGGCGCTGTGGCATGATGAAGTGGTGTTTCTCTGGAGGAAGAGTAACCCTGCTCTACATCAGCCCCATGCTCCAGTAATAATTTAATAACTGCTGCCTGATCTGTTCCTCTGGATTCAAAGATTGAATTAGCATAACAAAGCCCTGCCATCACGGTATGTCCATTCTCATTAAATTGCTCATTAGGCAAAGCACCATGGTCAAGGAGTAAGGAAATTATTTCAGGATAGAAACAGAGTAGGGGACCTCGGCCTGAAGGATCCTTACAATTTGGATTAATACCTTGGTGGAGTAATTGTCTTGTAAGCGCTACATCACCCTCCAGAGTGGCTGTGAGTAGCTTTGATTCATTATTAGATATATTGATTTCTGAACTCATAAGTATCTAAGCTAATCAATATTGTGGATTCTCTTTGAGTCCTTCATGTATGTCCATGCAAGAATTCTACTTTTCTTATTACCTGTACCTGTAGGAATAGAGTTTACTTTCTGAGGATTATATTTTTCAAGGAGTCTAGTCAGGGAATTAAGAGTTTTCTCTTTGGAGACCAAGGTCGTAAACCACCTAACCTGATTAGCAAAGGCTCTACTTTCTTCTATCATCTTAGATATGAACTTCAATTCTCCACCCTCGAAAACCAATTCGTTGTTATTACCTGAGAAGTTTAAAGGTGCCGATTTTTTACCTTTTAGATTCCGTAGCTTTCTGGAGGCGGCCTTGGCGGCTTCTTTTTTGTTAGAATGAAATGGAGGATTGCAGATTGTAATATCAATTAGCTCATCCTTATTAATTATATTTTTGAGAATCGAATTTGGTTTTTTTTGGAGTCGTGTCGAAACCAAACTGCTCAGTCCTTCATTTTTGGATATTATATTTTTAGCAGACTGTAATGAGACTTTATCTACTTCAGTCCCTATAAATGACCAGCCATATTCTACTGTGCCTATGAGCGGATATATACATGTCGCACCTGTACCTATATCTAGGCATTTTACTTTATCACCAGTAGGGATTTTATTCTGATTATCTTTTTTTAATATATCTGCGGCGATGTGGATATAGTTGGCTCTTCCAGGAATACCAGGGCAGAGGTTGGCGTCTGGAAACTCCCAGTAGGAGATATTATAGTAATGCTTGAGTATGGCTTTGTTGAGGC
>CAZPUF010000382.1:0-1856 GCA_964589705.1 uncultured Saprospiraceae bacterium
CCTTCAGCGTCGAGTACCCACCAGATGTCGTTGACGCCCTGGCCGTTGGTGTCGCTTGGAGCTTCGTCATTGGCGAAGCGGTAGAGCGGCCAACCGTTGTAGGTGGCTTGGACGGTGCCGTCGCTGCGCTCGATCGAGCCGACGAGGTCAGCGTCGAGTGCGCCGCTTGGCGAGGTGATCTCGCCTACGACTGGCCATGCGGCAATGCAGTCACCTTCGCAAGCGCTGGTGCCAGCACCCTGCTCATCGTTGGTGAAGAGGTAGACGGTGTATCCGCCTTCGTCCTTGAGAATCTGACCGAGGTCGGTCTGCTCGAGGTTGAGGTCGTGGATGACGTCTTCCATTGCGTCATCTTCCATGGCCTCTTCGTCGTCCTCCATGGCTTCTTCATCATCTTCCATGGCCTCCTCGTCGTCCTCCATGGCTTCCTCTTCGTCTTCCATGGCCTCCTCGTCGCCTTCGACGACCTCTTCCACCTGAGCGGCGGCTGCGTCGACGGTTTCCTCGACGTCGCTACCGCACGCAGCGGCAATAAGTCCGAGCGCCATCATTAGCGCGATGATTTTGTGCTTACCCATTTTGAATGTCTCCGTGTTCGGGGGGTTTCGGGAAACAATCACACAGCACCTCGTCACCGTTTCAACGGCACAAGCGGGATGTCTTGAGCGCTTCTTACGGCCGACGTGACCGCGGACAAACCAGATGAAAACACCCGCGAAACACCGCTGATCTGCCGTGACCGATGTGGGGGCTCGGTTCGTACAGATCGCCCTGTTTTTTCGGCGCTAGTAACGGTGTTATCGCTAGGTGCCGTCGTGGAACTGACCGGCCGTCGGGTTGCGATAGACCTCGGTGTAATCGGCGGTGATCTGCTCGTTGCCGAGGATCATGTCTGCGGCACGCTCGGCGATCATCATGGTCGGTGCGTAGATGTTGCCGTTGCTCACTGCCGGGAGCACCGACGCATCGACGGCGTACAGACCTTCGGTTCCGTGCACGGCCATCGTGTGAGGGTCTACGACAGCCATCGGATCCGACGATGGCCCCATCTTGGCTGTGCAGCTCGGATGAAGGGCGGTCTCGGCGTCACGGCGAATCCAGTCGAGGATCTGCTCGTCGGTCTCGACCTCGGGGCCCGGGGAGACCTCGCCACCGTCATAAGGGCTGAATGCGGGCTGGCTCAATATGTGGCGAGTGGTACGAATCGCCTCGACCCATTCCTTGCGATCGTTCTCGGTGGAGAGATAGTTGAAGATGACCGCCGGTTTTTGCTTCGGGTCGGTGTTGCGAATCTTCACCGAGCCGCGAACGTCTGAATACATCGGCCCGACATGCACTTGGTAGCCGTGACCGCCCTCCGGAGAGGACCCGTCGTATCGGATCGCAATGGGAAGGAAGTGATACATAAGGTTCGGGTACTCGACGGTGTCGTTGCTACGGACGAAGGCACCCGCTTCGAAATGATTTGTGGCGGCAGGGCCGCGGCGAGCCAACCATTGCAGGCCGATGAAGGGCATGCGCCACTTCGCGTTGTACGGCTGCATCGACACCGGGGCCTTGCACGAGTGTTGGATGTAGACCTCGAGGTGATCTTGAAGATTCTCACCTACCCCAGGCAGGTCACTGACCACATCGATACCCAACGAGCTCAAATGCTCGCCGTCGCCCACCCCGCTGAGTTGGAGTAGTTGAGGCGTGTTGAACGCTCCCCCACAGGCAACGATGTTGTCCGCGTGAACGACCTTGGTCTTTCGTCCGCGGCGATATTGCACGCCCGTCGCTCGATTCCCATCGAAGAGAATCTTGTCGGCGGTGGCCAACGTTTCGAGGGTGAGGTTCGGCCGGTCGAGAACGGG
>CAZPUF010000383.1:0-1837 GCA_964589705.1 uncultured Saprospiraceae bacterium
TTCAGCATACATTAATACCTGGCTTAAATAAAATAGCCACTGAAGATTTATCGCCCGCAGCATACATTGTACACATAACAGAAGGCGTTAACGTATTTACTGAAACTTTCATCAAAACAAAATAGCAGACACTGTTAGTAGCAATATGAGTTGCTACTAACAATTAGTACACTTAGTAATGAACGCAGACGAAAAGGCACTACTCAAACAAAAAATAGAAGAGCTCATCATAAAGTACGAGCATGATATTAAGGAAACCGAGAAGATGACAGAGCCCGTCAAGCCTGAGAATTCCCTAGGTCGTATCAGTCGTATGGATGCTATAAATAACAAGTCCGTAATGGAGGCCTCATTGAGAAACAAAATATCTAAGCGCAACAAACTCAAATTTGCCCTTACCCAGCTTGACAACGAAGGCTTTGGCATCTGCAAGCGTTGTCAGAAACCCATTAATCCTGCCCGCCTGATGTATATGCCTGAGAGTGTGAATTGCGTCAACTGTGCCCGATAATTATCGGATATTCGTGGTTACTTAAAAATCACTTATTCTAAGTAATATGAAGTATAGAAAATTAGGACGTACTGATATAGATGTCAGTGTCATTTGTCTTGGCACCATGACCTGGGGAGAACAGAATACGGAAGCTGAGGGCTGGGAGCAAATGGATTATGCCTTGGACAAGGGTATTAATTTCTTTGACACTGCAGAATTGTACTCCACACCCGCAAGAGCAGAAACGTATGGTAGTACTGAGACCATCATCGGTACTTGGCTTGCCTCCAGAAAAAATAGGGAAAAAGTAATTATAGGCACCAAGATTGCAGGACCAGGCTCTTATACCAAACATATCAGAGACACTGACATTTATACCCGTCAATATATTCAGGATGCTATAGATGGTAGTTTGCGCCGACTCCAAACTGATTACCTAGACTTGTACCAAATCCACTGGCCTGAGCGATCAGCCAATTTCTTTGGTACAAAAAATTATGCACATGAGGAAGGCTGGAAAGATAATTTCAAAATGAGACTCGAGATGCTCCACAAAAATATGGAGGCAGGTAAGATTAGGCATATCGGTATATCCAACGAGACCCCTTGGGGCGCATTAAATTACTTGAAACTATCAGACCAATTTGATTTGCCAAGAATAGACTCTATCCAAAATCCATATAATCTACTCAATAGATCTTATGAGATAGGATTAGCGGAAATATCAATTAGGGAACAATGTGGATTACTAGCTTACTCTCCAGTGGCTTGTGGTCGATTAACAAACAAATACATAGAAAAAACAGACACAGAAAATTGTCGCCTTAATAAATTCAAACAATACCAGCGTTACAACTCTGACAATTGCTTATTAGCTACACAACAATATTACGACATAGCAAAATCTGCTGGTCTAAGTTTGGCACAATTAGCTATATCTTGGGTCTGTCAGCAACCTTTCGTAACCAGTAATATTATTGGAGCAACTACTATGGCGCAGCTGAAAGAGAACATCGCTAGCGCAGATATAAATCTGGATGATAAGATCATCAAAAAAGTAAATCAGATTAATGGACTAATCTCTAATCCTGCGAGTTAGTACTGGCTAAACTAAGACATCCTCTATTCTGCCCGCTACTTCGAGTCCAGCATTGCGGCCCATGTCATCTAGGATGTAAGTTTTGCTTTTTTTATCATAGAGCTGAGTATGGATTACAGCGGTCATACTCTCTTCTATTCTACCGTCCATAAATCCCTGTATGGGTGAAGCCAGTGCAGTAGCCGCTTCACGCTTGGCTTTGATCTCTAGCCTATGCTTCCTATTCTCCATCACAATATGTACAG
>CAZPUF010000384.1:0-1832 GCA_964589705.1 uncultured Saprospiraceae bacterium
TTCAGACACAGTTCCTAGTACAGTAAAGCAACTGAATCTATGCAGAGAATTAAGTAAGGAATTGGATGCGATGGGCATTGCACACGAACTCTCCAATGAAGGATATATATATGCTACTATACCTTCCAATACATCCAAGTCTGATGTGCCAACAGTATTTTTCTGCAGCCATGTAGATACAGCTCCCGATTGTAGTGGCACGGGTGTCAAGCCAATATTACACAATAACTATCAGGGAGGATCTATCACCTTGCCTGATGACAGTAGCCAGGTAATATCAGAAGACAAATTCCCTGAACTAAAGGATAAGATAGGTCAGGACATCATAACTGCAAGTGGTACCACCCTATTGGGTGCTGATGACAAATCAGGTGTAGCAAGTATTATGGATGCAGCTTATCAACTCGTAAATAATCCAGAAATAAAGCATGGCAAGGTCATGCTATTCTTCACTGTTGACGAAGAGATAGGTAAGGGGGTTGCACATATGGACATGGATAAGCTTAAAGCGGACTTTGGATATACGCTTGACAGTGGCAACATAGGATCATTCGAATACGAAAATTTCTCAGCTAATGGATATCACATAGACATAATCGGCAATAGTGCCCATCCTGGATATGCCAAGGGAAAAATGGAAAATGCCATTAAAATAGCCTCAGAGATTGTTAGCCATCTTCCGCATGATAGACTCAGTCCAGAAACAACCTCTGAAATGGAAGGATTTGTCCATCCTACTAACCTAAAGGGCAATCTGCAAAATGCCAGGGTGTCCTTTATCATTCGAGATTTTATTACTGATAACCTGACCAAGCATGAAGCAGAGCTAGAAGACATCGCGAAGAAAGTACTGGAAAAATATCCCAACTCCTCTTACAAAGTTACCTCCAATGCACAATACAGAAATATGAAAGATGTGGTCAAAGACCACATGTATATTGTAAATCATGCCAAAACAGCCATGGACAATCTTGGCATCCCTTACAAACTAAGTGCAATCAGAGGTGGTACAGATGGTGCCGTCCTCTCTCATAAAGGTAAGCCCTGTCCAAATTTATTTTCTGGACAGCATGGCATCCATTCTAAGTTAGAATGGACGACTGTGCAAGAGATGGAATCTGCCGTTAAGACTGTAGTAGAAATATGCAGACTCATCGAAGAGAAAGCATGAGAATCACTCTCCTCTTCTTATCCATACTGTACTTAAGTTGCCAAGCGTCTTCCAATAAATCTGGGGCAGCAGATAACCAATCCCAATCATCACCTACACCTTATGAGGTAGCAATGGCTGACCCTATGGTAGAATTCCGAGGATCGACAGTAGACAGTAGATTCCTTACCCCAGAGGGATACAAACGAGAACCAGTAGAAGAAGAATCATTTGCTAATTATCTAAGGAAGTTACCCTTAAAAGTTCCCGGAAGCAAGGTGACATATTATGATGGACAATTCAAAACTAATCCTATCCATGCCGCTGTTGTCGATATGTCTATAGGTACTAAAGACCTTCACCAATGTGCAGATGCTATCATGAGACTCAAAGCAGAACATCTGTGGTTGCAAGGAAAATATGATGACATTCACTTCAACTTCACCAATGGTATGAAAGTGGATTATGCTCGATGGATGACAGGGCAAAGAATTAAAGTCGATGGCAATAAGACCTCATGGTACAATGCCTCTTCACCATCTAACACTTACAAGAATTTCTGGCAATACATGGAACAGATATTTAAGTATGCTGGTACGGCTTCACTGAGTGAAGAATTGAATAAAGTAACATCACATGACTTAAAGGTAGGAGATATATTTATCCAAGGCGGACATCCTGG
>CAZPUF010000385.1:0-1827 GCA_964589705.1 uncultured Saprospiraceae bacterium
CGCTGCTTTTTCATCCTCTATAATTATAGCATTCAACATTTTCTGGGGTATTAAGAGTATTGAATAATAAATAGAAGTTGTTGTTTTAAAGATTGGCTAGTCTGCTCTTTCTGGCACAGGGTTTCTCTTGGCTCTAATCAATGGGGGGGGGCGCGAATCCACAGCCATAAAGACAGCACACAGGTAGAATCGTTACTTGGATATTCATAGTTTTCAATAGATTTTGGTGGCCAATACCTCGATAAAATATTTTTTCGGTAGGTATCAGATTTAATTGGTTATATAAAGCTAACTGAGATATGCTATGATGAAAAGACCATTTTCCAACATAATCCTAGTCCATTTCATCACCAAAAAATGAGCATTTAAACTATAATCAGCTGTATATCAGTTACTTACTCTAAAGTAATTTTTGTATTTTTCCTCTATTAATTCCTATGGCAAGCCCTAAATTATTTACATCACTCCAGGTTCTGAGTAAGGAAGAATGGCTATCCTTCAGAAAATATCTATTGATGTACACCAGGGTAGAATCCCATAATTTTAAGTGCTTTAGTCTTCTGGCTGAGCGGCAGAATCAACTACAAGAGGAAGGATTAGAAGAACATCTCAGGCTGCAATACTTTCCTACACTGTCTCCAAAGCGTTTTTCTAATGTACTGTCAAAACTATTTCAATGGTTTGAAGATTGGTTCGCCATTCATTCTTTTAAAAAAGAAAAGTTTGCAAAAGAAGTGGCTTTAGTTAGAAGATATAACCAACGGGGCCTATTTACGTTAGCAAATAAACATAGTGAACGAATATTATCCGAAATAAAAAAGTCAGATAGAATAAATATTAACGACCAAGAGACGCTTACAAAAATCTATCATTACCAATATTACTCTAACAATCCCATAAAAAGAATCAACAAAGATCTACTGAATAATTGCATCACTGCTTATCTAAAAAATATCACGAACACCTCATCCAATTACTTAATGGATATAGTACATACGTCAACTCTCAGAGAACAAGAGTTTGATAAAAGCCAGAAAATTCTCAGAGATATAATAGAAATTACTCCCTCTACAGAAATATCGGGCATAGTGAACAGTACTGTTTCTCTATTAAAGAATAAAGATGAAGTAAGTTTTAATGCCTTGAAAGAAGCTTTGGAGAGTCAAATTCTAGATGAAGAATCAGATTTATATATAGTGTTAACTGCCTACTTACGAAGATATAGTGTGGAGTTATGGTTGAAAGATAATTCCTTTAGTATCTCTAGTATCTCACAAGTGCATCAGATGTATTATGATGCCATTGAAAAAAATAAGCATCAATACTTACTCCCTATTACATTGTTTAATGGGGTGTCTTCTCTGGGTGCGATATTAAGTTATAATGAGACAGAATTATTTATTCAAAAATGGGCGCCGAAAGTACACACTGAGCATAAAGATTCTGCTTTAAAATTCTGTCAGGCCTTGAATGCCTTTAGACATGATCAGTACAAAGAGATTCCTTCACTTGTAAGTAGTCTGGAATTCGATAATCCAGTCTCTAAATTAACCAGTAGAGTTCTGAACATAATTGCCATGTACAAATTATCTGATGAGTACACACTAGTGAATCTTGTCAGCAATTATAAGATTCAATTAAAAAGGAATAGCTATTCTGCGCCTCCATTTTTAATTAAAAGACTGTCGAATCTAGTCGAGATAATTTTGCTAATGAATAAAGCAAAACGAGATAAGTCTATTGTGATAAATTTAGAAAAATATCAACCCGTCTTTTATCAACACTGGGTGGTCAAAGAATTAAATAAATAGAGCAAGACTATTGTCT
>CAZPUF010000386.1:0-1806 GCA_964589705.1 uncultured Saprospiraceae bacterium
TGCTATCCCGGTTAGGAGTCTGCTTCGGTTAGCTGGTTCACGATGCGGGTGAAGTTGTCAACGCCTTGGGCTCCGGTGACCAGATGTTGTTTATCAAAGACAACAGCGGGCACGCCGCTGATTCCCTGTTCGATCCAGAACTTCTGCTGGTCGCGAACCGCAGAGGCGAATCGCTGATCTTCCAGCACTGCGAGAGCCTCGGAGCGATCGAGACCGATCTCCTCAGCAACCTCTGCCAGAACAGCAATGTCGGACATGTCTCGTCCGTCGGTGAAGTGTGCAGTGAACAGCGCCATTTCAAGATCGCTTTTTCGCCCTTGCTGGTCGGCCCAATGCAGCATCTGGTGAAGGTTGAACGAGTTGTGCATCTTTGAGTCGTCGTCGAGGTTGAACTCAAAGCCCAGCTGGGCTCCGATCTCGGCGTACATCTCCATCGTTTCCCGGGTCTTCTCCGGCGGAGAGCCATACTTTTGCTGGAAGTTCTCGGTGATGCTCTGTCCCTCTGGCGGCAGCTTCGGGTTGAGCTCGAAGGGGTGCCAACGGATCTCGTGTTCAGTCCCGGTGGCATCGAGAGCTTCCTCGAGCTGGCGATAGCCAATGATGCACCACGGGCACATGACGTCGGAGATGATGTCTATCTGGAGTGGCTCTGCCATGGGATCACACTTTCACTTAGGGGACGTGTGATCATGAACCAAATGGTTCTCGGACCTATTCCCAGCTGTCAAGATCGAGGGCGGGAGGCACAACCGCCTTGGTTTCTATTGAGTGAACCATGTCAGCCTTTCTCGCTCAGGATCATATGTTTCTCTAGTTCCATGCGGATGCTGCGTCGAAACCGAATCGAGATTCTCGTCGACCCAGAGGGTTAACAGGTCAGCAGCGAGTTTGCACGAGGCTGCCCAGTGACTCGAGCGTTTCGAGCGCGAGGTCTTGGGGCACGGTCATGCAGCGGATCACCACTTCGCCGAAGCCCATGGCGAAATATGGGGCGAGCTGTTCGGCGGCATCGTCGGGGTTGCCAATGATCAGTTGATCTCGGCCGAGCCCTCGGTATCCGGTTGCGAGAATTGCATCTGCGGTTGCTCGAGCCGTGTCGCCGTCGGCGAGGACAAGGGCATCCTTGCGCAGCGCTGCTCTCGTGCCTCCGAGTTCACGGAACCGGTTGAGCCGTTCGGCAGCTGACGTCACGGTGAGTCCTGGTGCCGCGTACCAAACATCACCAATACTGGCTGCCCGCTGGAGCGCCCTGTCGACTCCGGCACCTACCCACCAATCGGGTTGATTGGTGGGCAGCAGACCAACACGACCGCCGACCATGTTGAAGAACTCACTGTCGACCACTTCGCCCGCGAGCAACTGCTTGACTATTGGGACCGCGGCGTCGATTGTGCGAGCGCGCTCAGTTTCAGACGTACCGAATGCAGCGAATTGATCAGCACCCCAACCAACAGCGACCTGCACGATGAACTGGTCATCGTGTATCGCTGCGAGAGTACCGATTTGTTCGGCCATCAGCAGCGGATGCCACAGCGGCACTAGGAAAAGACATCCGGCTGGTCGTCCGTGCCATTCGGCCAGCAGGCGGCCGAGCATTGGAGTGTTCTGGGAATAGGGCACCGACATGTTGTGGTGGTCGCCGATGCTTAGCGACGCGAAGCCCGCCGTGTGAGCGACGCGGGCTCGCTCGATCATCAGTTGCGGCCCGTCGTTGGCGTGAGTCGAACTTATGGAGACACCTAGGCGCATGTCTCTGTTCTACACCTGTTTGAGCGGCTCTCGGTGTCTGCCTTCTAACCCCGGGGC
>CAZPUF010000387.1:0-1765 GCA_964589705.1 uncultured Saprospiraceae bacterium
GTGGTGGTCGTCGTGGGGTTGGTGAGTGGGTTGACGGTCCAGACAAACTGGGTTGTGAGGTCCTGGAGTGCGAGGTTGATCAGAACTTGCGCCGTCACCACCACCGTGTGGTCTCCAAACACGGTTGGGTCGATCGTTCCGCTGATCCGCCCAGTGGGAGTGATTTGCAGCCCATTAGGAAGCCCAGTCGCGGTGTAGTTAATACCCGCACCTACGTTGAGGTCCAGTGGCAAATCGACGACGTCTCCCGCGGTGTCCGTTTGATCTCCTGGATTCACAATACCTATCTGAACGACATCGGCTATTTCCGAAGTTGCCCCTACGGCCCCGCCTCCAGCGCGCTCGCGCACGGTAGCGGTGACAAAGCTCAGCCCCGGCGGCAAGGAGTGCGTGTACTCCAGGGGGCTATTGCCCGCGAACGCCACCTGAACTTGATCTACGAATCGCTGCGCGGAACCCGGAGCGTCCGAGTCGCTATCGAAGTATTCAATCAGGTATTGGTTCGATGTTGGAGGGAGATTGAGTTCGACGGTGACCGAGGTGGCCGTCGGGTTCTTCGTCACAGAAGCGATCACGGGCTTGTTGAGAAGGTCGTTCGGTCCGTTGTCGCCGTCGTTGGGATCGTTGGCTGTCTCGCCATCGCCACCAAGATCGATTCCGATGCCGCCGTTACTGTAAATGCTGTTCTGCGAGATCCGGGCCTCGGTTCCGGCATCATCGACAACAACCCCGGCCCCAGCGTTGTCTCGAATCGTGTTGTCGACGATCTCGACATTGGTAGACCCAGCAATCACTGCAACGCCATCCGCACCGCCGTCCACAATGTTATTGCCGCGGCCAGGCTCACCGATCTCCACAAACCTTGCGCCATTGGAGATCATGATCTGATCGTTCCCATTGCGGGCGATCGTATTGTCGTAGACGAAAACCTCTGACGATCTGATGTCGATACCGAAGACATCGTTGGCAGAAATTCTGTTGAAGACAATCGTTGTGTCTGCAGTCGAGCCCCGTACTTGGATACCGGTGCGGTTCGGTCGATCGCTTAGCCCGTCTGGTGCGAGACCGATGGTGTTGCCGGTGATGCGCGTGCCGTCGGTTCCAAAGTCAGTGACGATGATGCCGATATTGGTGCTTTCCGAGATGACGTTGCGGGAATCGCCTGACCCACCAATGTCGGCATCACGCGCGCCGTTGGAGATCTGGATGCCGTTGGTATTTGGACCAGGGGACCTGTCTGGGAAGACGCCGAAATAGTTACCGGTGAGCTGCACGAGATCGGCTTCTACCACTGCTCCAGTGTTGGGAATATTGACGATCGATAATCCTCGTAGCGCCGAATTGTCTGCACCCGCCGCGAACGTGAAGCCGTCGTCGCCGATGGCTAGACCTGTGCCATCGACAATGACCTCGGGTCGGCCGTTTGCGTGACCGGGTTGGGTGGTCGCATCGATCCTTGTTGTGGTCGTGACCGCCGGCAGTTCACTAGCCAGCGAAATCGTCCAGACCCCTGCGGTGTGGTTGGCATCGGTGGTCGGGATAGCGAAGTTGATCGTGGTCGCGGTCGGATCGAAGTTCGCCTCCTGGATCGCAGCTCGTAGCGTGCACTCGGTCTGCCCAGAGATCGCACCGGTGTCGCATATCCCGTCGCCAACGTTGCCATCAGGTAGATCACGGGTGGAGTTGACCGTTGCTGTCGGCAGCGCAAATAAGGCCGGGGCCAACGCCGCACCAGCGACAGCCAAGACCGCAAAAAGCTTCGCGA
>CAZPUF010000388.1:0-1764 GCA_964589705.1 uncultured Saprospiraceae bacterium
CTCTTGCCATAATTCGGATCATAGCCAGAGCTTTGTCCATACATGGTAAAGGCGTACCACTTTAAGGAAGAAACTGCAGCTTTATGATTTGTAAAAAATAAAATGGAATAGTCTGGAATATAATAGTTGCGATAATCGTGGTCAAGAAATCTAGTGTTGACTTTGTGCATTATTAATTTTGTTCTAGCTTATATGCTTAACTTACGAGCTTAGGGTTAAAATCTTGTTCTAAAAAATCAATTGTTCTCCATATATCCCGATTTACTATAGGCTGATTTAATATCTTAATAGCACAATTCTTAATCAGGTAGCTCATAGTTTCAAACTGTTCTTTGATACCACCCATTCCTTTTAATTGTGACTTAGCAAAGGTGAGCGATTGCAGCTCTTGGAGTTTCTCAAGACCATCCATTGATATAAGTGTCTCACTATCTACCGGTCCTGTTCTGAGAATGTATATATGGCTTATCTCAAGAGGTTCTGAAATAATATCCCCCGAAGGTTTTACACTGAATTTGTTAATCTTGTTCCCTATCGGATTATCCTTGTTATGTTTTGGATCAGCTATCATTTCTAATGCATCGTCCCACAACCTTATTTGTGGATAGGAATGATGTACTTTATATAAGTTATCCGCTTCCTTTTTTATAATACAAATATCATCAGATATGAAAGGATAACCTCTTTTTACAAAGGCACTGGTAGTCGTTGATTTCCCAGATCCTGAGTGCCCAGCAAATAAGATGGCCTTGTCATTTAGAGCTATGCTAGATGCATGAATAGGTGTCCAATGTCGTTGGTGCAGTGCAGCAGATATAGCCCTTGTTAATATGTAGTTCTTAAGAAATGAGCGATCTGCTTCCTTTTTGTAATCTACTAATATAGTATTCCCATTCTCAACATATATTCTTCCAATGTTATGGATATTGATAAGAAACTGCCCTGGTCTAGATTGGTTTCGGACTCTGGTAAGGACATCAGAGCCTTCTAGTTTGTCTGGAGTTTTGCCCACACTTATTTGAAGATCTATAGGCATATCTGGAAACCCAGCTGCTAATTCTGGAAATTCAATCTCAGAGTAAATATTTAGTGAAAATGCTCTATAGTATTTCATTAAAAAGATAAGTTACAAAAAAGATAATCAAGATAATCAACGTTCTCTTAGACAGTCTTACTCTTTCAGTCATTTGCATTAACAATCCAACTTAAGACTTTTAAGTGTTCATATATTGCGATATCAATAAGTTGAACTCCGAGGGCCTTTAAGAAGTGCTTTAAGATATGACATAAGCCCCTTCTTTCTATTTGAATAGGTACCTTTCTTCGCATGTGGAAAAGGCTTGTCGGGGATTGGGACATTTAGGAATGCACACAATTCTGTCCATCCTTCTCCGTTTTCCCAGTCAACAACAAGCAAATCTTCTTTTCTATCCTTGAAATAGTCTAAGACTTCCCTATAGTGATTCTTGTACTTTTCTAAATATATACCTTCATTACCTTCAGGATAGCCTTTGCCATATATCCACTGTCTCATATCAGTATGCCGATTCCCAAAATGATTGACAACAGAATTAATCCATCTTTGCTCATCTCGGCTAGTTAAAATAAATTTACTATTGGGATATCTCTTATCAAATTCCTTATATAAATGAGGCCAAGGATTATCTTGAAAAGCATCATATCCTTTAGTAATAGCAAAGAGTGAATCTAAATCACCATTAATTAGGTAGGACACTAGCTCTGGTTTTAATCCCAATACCTTAT
>CAZPUF010000389.1:0-1763 GCA_964589705.1 uncultured Saprospiraceae bacterium
ATCCAGATATATCATATTATAGGTCGTCCGATCATCTCCTTTTTTCCACACATCTGCATGCAGGACATTCTTACCTACAAATACCTTATCACCAATACGAACCACCTTCATAGTGCCTTGCTTAGTCAATGCAATGATGTTATCTATGTCAGAGCATTCCTTTACAAATTCCTCTTTCTTTAGACTTGTCCCAACGAAACCTTCTTTTCTGTCCAAGTACAGTTTAGCATTCTTAGCAACAACAGCGACAGCTTTGATTGTCTCGAGTTGCTTGATTTCTGTTTTTCGCTCTTTACCAGCACCATACTTAACCAGAAGATCTTCGAAGTAGGCAATGGCAAATTCGGTCAAATGCTTCAGGTCATGTCTGACTTGCTTCAGTTCATCTTCTATGCTTTGAAGGAGTTCTTCTGTTTTGAATTTGTTGTATTTGGATATCTTCTTAATCTTGATCTCTGATAA
The DNA here is from genome assembly GCA_964589705.1 of uncultured Saprospiraceae bacterium. Taxonomy (GTDB): domain Bacteria; phylum Bacteroidota; class Bacteroidia; order Chitinophagales; family Saprospiraceae; genus RFSX01. Next base: position 463 of record CAZPUF010000389.1, read on the forward strand.
TCTGACCAAATCATCATGAGTAATATCTCTTTTGAGCTTAATGCGCTTATCGGCTTTCTTGGATTTATCAGATGGCGTTCTGACATACTTCTTAAGTCCTTTCTCGATTAGTTTGAGTGCTTCTTCATAGGACTCCGCCTCTTCTATGTCTCTATATATTCTGTTTTCAATGAAGATTTTTTCCAAGCTGACATTATGCCATTTCTCTTCCAGTTCCCGTTGCTTAATCTCCAGCTCTAACTTGAGAAGTCTCTTCGTGTTTTCGGTAGAGATTGCCAGTAGCTCCTCCACACCGAGAAAATGAGGTTTCTTATCGATGATGACTACAGCGTTTGGCGATATTGATACCTCACAATTAGTAAAGGCATAGAGGGCATCCATCATCTGATCTGGAGAGACTCCGGATTGTAGTTCCAAGATTATCTCTACTTCTGCTGCAGTATTGTCTGTGATCTTTTTTATCTGAATCTTCCCTTTATCATTTGCCTTGAGGATACTATCTATGATACTATGTGTCGTTACACCATAAGGCAGTTCTGTAATGGCTAAAGTCTTTTTGTCTCTTTGCTCTATTTTGGCTCGGACCTTAACTTTACCACCTCGTTTGCCGGAGTTATAATCAGTCACATCTATTTGTCCACCAGTAGGAAAATCAGGGTAGATTTTGACCCTTTTGCCTTGGAGAATCTTGATAGATCCTTTGATGAGTTCTATAAAGTTGTGAGGTAAAATCTTTGTAGCTAAACCCACGGCAATACCTTCCACACCTTGTGCCAAGACCAGGGGAAACTTCATTGGAAGTGTGATAGGCTCTTTGTTTCGGCCATCATAAGATAGTTGCCATTCTGTTGTCTGTGGGTTGAAGGCGACGTGATTGGCAAATTTGGTCAGTCTTGCTTCTATATATCTACTTGCCGCCGCAGAGTCACCAGTCCGATAATCTCCCCAGTTTCCTTGTGTATCGATAAGTAGGTCTTTTTGACCCAAGTTGACTAACGCTGCACCGATGGCCGCATCCCCATGTGGATGATACTGCATCGTCTGACCAATGATATTGGCCACTTTGTGATATCGACCATCATCCATTTTACGCATACTGTGCAATATCCTTCTTTGCACAGGCTTGAGCCCATCTTCTATGGCAGGTACGGCTCTTTCCAGAATCACATAGGAGGCATAATCAAGAAAGTACTCCTGATACATCCCCTCCAACCCTGATTCGCCACCTTTCCTTTTTAAAGAAATGGACTTTACTTTACTCATATATGCTTAATTGATAATGTCTAGTAGACTGATAATGT
>CAZPUF010000390.1:0-1753 GCA_964589705.1 uncultured Saprospiraceae bacterium
GTCTCTTTATGCGTCTGTGCATTTAGCGCGAAAGACAGAAACAAAAAGAAAAATGAAGCAGTGTATAATTTGAGCATTTGGTTCGCTTCTAAAAATTTGTGCAAAGGTAGCATTTATAGGCTTTTAACCACACTTTGATAGTGGTAAACTAACGTCCAAAATGCAAATTGGACAGATGTCAACATTGGGTTGTGACAAATTAGAGATCGACCTAAGATTGGGTGCGAAAGTCATAAATCTCTATAAAATGGCTTTTGCCAAAGGAATGTTATTTAAATGAACATATTACAGAATATTCTCTATGATTTGTCTATGGTCTGCAAAATATTTCATATATAAAAATCTATAATAGAAAAGGGATGTCGTTTATGACATCCCTTCAAATTTTCTTGACTTTTTCTTTGTAAATCTATCTCGCTACTGCAGTTGCACGCTTCTCTCTGATGACTGTTACTCGAACTTGTCCTGGATACTGCATTTCTGTCTCTATTTTCTGAGAAATCATAAAGGCCAAATCATCTGCAAACTGATCGCTCACCTTATCACTTTCGACGATGACACGCAATTCTCGACCTGCCTGGATAGCGTAGGCCTTCTGCACTCCCTCGTACCCTAAGGCTAAGTCTTCTAACTCACCAATACGCTTAAGGTAACTTTCAAGGATTTCTCTTCTGGCACCTGGTCGTGCGCCTGATATCGCATCACAAGCTTGGACAAGAGGAGATATAATATTATTCATTTCTATCTCATCGTGGTGTGCACCGACCGCATTTAGGATAACCGCATGCTCATTGACCTTCTTGAGCATTTCCATGCCTAGTAATGCGTGAGGTAGTTCTGACTCCTCTTCTGCAACTTTTCCTATATCGTGAAGTAATCCAGCACGCTTAGCCATCTTGATTTGCTTAGGACTCATACCTAGCTCTGCTGCCATGATCGCACAAAGATTGGCTGTCTCTATGGAGTGCTTGAGTAAGTTCTGTCCATAAGATGATCTGAATCTCATACGACCTACCATTCTTATGATGCTGGCTTTGAGACCGTGAATATCTAAATCAATGACTGTTCTTTCCCCAATCTCTTTAATCTGATCTTCGAGTTGCTTACGAACTTTCACTACAGTCTCTTCTATCTTGGCTGGGTGGATACGTCCATCCGCCACCAATCTCTTAAGCGATAATCTGCATATCTCTCTACGAATAGGATCAAAACTAGAGATGATAATGGCCTCAGGTGTATCATCGACTATGATTTCTGCTCCTGTAGCCGCCTCCAAAGCTCTAATGTTTCTTCCTTCTCTACCAATAATCTGGCCTTTCATATCATCACTATCCAGATTGAATACTGAGACTGTATTCTCAATAGTGTACTCGGCACCCATCCTTTGGATGGTCTGTATGATGATCTTCTTAGCTTCCTTAGCAGCATTAGCTTTGGCCTCGCTGATGACATCCTTCTCGATGGAAAGCGCTTCTGTCTTTGCCTTATCTCTGACGGCTTCGATTAGTTTTTCTTTGGCTTCAGTTTCAGACATTTTAGCAATTGTCTCCAGTTGCTTAATTCGAGCTTCATTAGCCGTGTCCAATTCTTCTTTTTTCTTGCCGACTATCTTAATCTGTTTGTCAAGATTTACTCTGATAGCTTTAACCTCAGCCTCTCTTTGTTCTATAGATTCTACTTCTTTTTTAAGGCTATCCTTTTTTGTTTTGAATTCTTTCTCCAAAGAAATGACCTGCATTTCTCTTTCTTTCAT
>CAZPUF010000391.1:0-1752 GCA_964589705.1 uncultured Saprospiraceae bacterium
ATGATAGTCCCAGAAGGGCTCATAGTATCGCAGCACAAGGAGGTATCAATGCCGCAAAGAATTATCAGAATGATGGAGACAGTATCTACAGATTATTCTATGATACAATAAAGGGTGGGGATTACAGATCAAGAGAATCCAATGTACACAGACTAGCTGAATGCAGCACAGAAATTATCGATCAAGCCGTAGCGCAAGGTGTTCCATTTGCAAGGGAGTATGGCGGTCTATTGGCTAACCGATCTTTTGGTGGTGTGCAGGTGTCTAGAACCTTTTATGCAAGAGGTCAGACAGGACAGCAACTCCTTATAGGTGCCTACTCAGCCTTATCTAGACAAATAGCGAAAGGGCAAGTAAAAATGTACAACAGACACGAGATGTTGGATCTCGTCAAAATAGATGGTAAAGCCAGAGGTATTATTACTAGAAACTTACTAACAGGAAAGCTAGACAGACATGCTGCACATTGTGTGGTCTTAGCCACAGGAGGCTATGGTAATGTCTTCTATCTATCTACCAATGCGATGGGTAGTAATGTAAGTGCTGCATGGAGATCAGTAAAGGAAGGCGCCTTATTCGCTAATCCTTGTTACACACAGATACATCCTACTTGTATACCCGTATCTGGAGAATACCAGTCTAAGCTTACGTTGATGTCAGAGTCTCTTAGAAATGACGGTAGAGTATGGGTGCCGAAATCACTCGAGGATGCACAAGCTATCCAAAGAGGAGAAAAAAGAGCAGAAGATCTCAGTGAGGATGAAAGAGATTACTACCTGGAAAGAAGATATCCTGCTTTCGGAAATCTAGTCCCAAGAGATGTAGCTTCCAGAGCAGCGAAGGTGGCGACAGATGAAGGTAAAGGCGTGGTCAAAACTGGACTAGGTGTCTATCTTGATTTTGCCGATGCAATTCAACGTTATGGAAAGTCAGAAGCCTTCTCAGCTGGCATAGAAAATCCAAGTGCTGATAAGATTAAGGAACTGGGAGAAGCTATGGTAAAAGCGAAGTATGGTAACCTCTTCCAGATGTATGAAAAGATTACTGGGGAGGATCCCTATAAGACAGCGATGAAAATATATCCTGCGGTACACTATACGATGGGAGGTCTTTGGGTAGACTATAATCTGCAGACCAATATTCCTGGATTGTTTGCATTAGGAGAAGCTAACTTCTCTGACCATGGAGCCAATAGATTAGGAGCCTCTGCATTGATGCAAGGACTAGCCGATGGCTACTTCGTCATACCGTATACTATAGGTACTTTTTTGGCAGACGAGATAAGAACACCGAAGATAGATAATGATGCCCAAGAGTTCCATGACGCAGAGACAAGAGTCAAGAACAGATTGGATCAGTTGCTGGCCATAAATGGTAATCAGTCTGTGGAGAGTTTCCATAGAAGATTGGGCAAGATTATGTGGGAATACTGTGGTATGTCACGAAATGCGGAAGGATTGAAAAAAGGCAGAGATTTGATAAGAGAGCTAAGAAAGGAATTTTACTCAGATGTATATATACCAGGTACAAATGATGAGTTTAATCCAGAGTTAGAGAAAGCAGCAAGGGTAGCAGACTTTTTAGAGCTTGGAGAGCTCTTTGCCGTAGATGCCTTAGATAGAGGTGAATCTTGTGGTGGTCACTTCAGAGAAGAGTCGACAGAGAATGGAGAAGCTAAAAGAAATGATGCTGACTATACCTATGTTTCTGCTTGGGAATGGGATGACAACAATCCTATACTCCACAAGGAGG
>CAZPUF010000392.1:0-1749 GCA_964589705.1 uncultured Saprospiraceae bacterium
TAGTTAAGTAAATTGGGTGCTAATGCTACCCTACTTAGAGATTGTTTGTGATTATGCCTATTTTAGTATAGTAACATCAGCGTTAGTAAGTGAAAATATAGAGTATAGTCAATTCCATATGCAGCATAAACATAACTGAATGAAAATTATTATCAAATCAGCATTCACACTTATATAATAAACTATCATTTTCTGGAATGCCTACCGCAATTATAGCTGACTCAATTTTAAATTATAGTACTAGGTATAATAAAACTCCTGATAGCCTAGTTTATAAATTGGCTATGGAAATAAAACCTGAAGCATACAATACTAATTTAGTCGAAGATAAGGAATTGGTACTAATAAATAAATCAGACTTCTTTGCTGAAAAGAAATGGGATTACGATCTAAATGACGAAATTCCAGAACAAATTGAAGTTCAAGCTGCATCTAGTGGTTTTAGGGCTGGCAAGAAATTTATTAAAAAGGCTTCAGATTTTGCTCTTATTAATAAATTGACTGGAGAATTCTTAGCCTTTGATCTTAAATCAAAAACTAGAATAAAACCTCTGACAGAATAGCAGTTTAATCATAGCCAGTCGATAACAATAAGTAAAGTCGCATATCTGCTCCGCACCTCACAGAGACGACGACATACTATTATCCGCTAGCTTCCACCAACAAAAAATAAATAAAGTACGTCTATAGAAATATCATATTATTTAGTAAATTATAAAAAAATATAATGAAGAACTTCTTAGTATTTCTTGCCCTGTTAATTTTCGTTGGCTGCAATATGGACGATTCGCCTCAAATCACTCCAGTAGATATAGATGAGGAGCCAGATATGGAAGTTACTAGAGTTGAGCATATAATCAGCCAAGTAGATTTAGATGAAATTCTAGGAACTTGGTTTAGATCTACTCCGATAAGATTTGGAGCCTTGCATGGAAATCCAGCATTTGAAAGAGGCGAAAGTCATATAGAAGTAACATTTTCCAGTAATGGTGATTTCGAACACAGATATACAACACTTGGATTCTATGAAAATCAAAATCCTACTGACTCAACCACTATAAGAATCACCAAGGGAACATTTATTTTAGAAAATGGCTTTCTAAACATTGAAAGAAACTCTCGAACAACTATTCAAATTCATGATGGTAACAATATCAATAGAGACACTTTTAGAACACAATACATCATTCAGCATGAGTATCAATGGCCAAATGTCCAAATTTCACCTGAAGACTCATTAGAGTTTACTTATCACACAATTACAGATGAAGTCGGTCCAGAACAAATTTCTCCAGGTATAGAATTGAGAGAAGAAGTATACGAAAGAAAATAGGCTAAATAAAGAACGATTAGGTAGCGTTTGGGAATGTTGGCATACCCAGCGGGATAGGCCACATTATCATACTTACATCATCCACAAGTCTGTTTGCGTCTTTTATTATAAAAAGTCGTGTACATATAAAAGATATGGAAGCAAAAGAAATCTGGGACACCTTCGATACTGAATTGCGACAATACGTCAAGCGTAGGGTCAAGGATGAAAATGCCGTAGATGATATTGTCCAAGAGATATTTGAAAAGGTCATTAGAAATATCCAAAGACTGAATGAGGTGGAAAATATCCAGGAGTATCTATATAAGATAGCTAGAAATACCGTCATAGATTCATTCAGATTTCACAAATCGCGTATAAAAGAAAGTATAGCCTCAGAGGGCATTGATGTCCCCGATATAGAAAACGAAGCGCTG
>CAZPUF010000393.1:0-1747 GCA_964589705.1 uncultured Saprospiraceae bacterium
TTATGAAAATAGCTCGATCGCTCCGTCATAAATGCCGAGGTATTGGGATTATCGAAGGGCCGCCCACTGGCCATGGAGTAAGTCAAGCTTACAGAAGAATTGAGCTGATCTATCCATCGCTTGGTCACTACAGACAAATTATGTGTCGTAGAAAAGTTAGGTGTTGCAAAGGTTGGATAATTCAAATATCGCCGCTCATTGCTCAACCAGCTATAGCTTACCCAAAAGTCCATAAACTTAATCAACTGATTTCCTCTAAGAAAGACATCAAATCCATAGGCAGCCCCACTCCCTTCATTGCCCAGATTCTCAGAGAAAAACTGATCACCATCATAGGTCAGCAAATCTGAATACTGTTTGTAATAGGTCTCCAGCCTGAGGATGGTCTTCTCTGTTTTGAGATTATAGTTGAGCAGATAATGGCGGGACTTCTCATTGATGACGCGTTGTGGACTAAATAGAAAATCATCATCTATCTCTTGATGGTACTGGCCATAGGCTGCAGAGACTTGTGCATTTTTACCCAGCTTATACGCCAAGGTAATTCTTGGATCAAACTCATAGGTGCCCAGCAGGTTATGATGCTCATAGCGCAGCCCTACCTTCAGCGCTAAGTCCTTACTAAAGAAATAATCCCCAGACCCAAACAAAGCAGGCAAACGCCGTTCCACTCGCTGATCAAAGAAAGACTCTCCATTCAAGGTCGCCAACGCTGTGGTATCCACCTGACTGACCACTTCCGCACCATAATTCAATACAAAGAAATCACTCAGTACCGTCTTTGCCTGTGCTTTAAAGTGATAGCCCCACAATCTGGTATTAATATCAAGACTATCTACCTGAAACAAATCATTATTATAGCCGTAACTGGCACCCAGCATGACAGACGTCCTATCTGTCAGGATGGTATTATAAGAAGTATTGATGTATACATTTCTGTTGTCCACATCTATCGTCTCATCAGTGGGACTATTAAGATTATTTCGAGAGAAGGCCACGACCCCTCTGTCTCCAGCAACATACGTCTTCAATAAGCCCTTTCCTAATTGGTATCGAAAGACTGCCTCTCCAGAAAATGCTCTGAACGGCTTATCCAAGCCTAACGCCGTCGGCACCAACCAATAATAAGGTGTCAAGTCTATATATGAAGTACTCAGACTCAGCGAGGCCTTCTCCCCTTTTTGAGTATGCCCCAGACCCAGTCCAATGGACATCAAAGAGATATTCGTCTCTGTCTGTGCGGGCTCATCATTGGTATTCATATCTAGCACGCCAGACAGCGCCTGTCCAAACTCGGCATCATAGCCCCCTGTACTAAAGCTCACCCCTTTAAACAAAAACGGAGAGTATCTACCCCTCGCAGGTGTCCCTCTTACATTACGCGAATAAGGAGAGAATACCCTCAGCCCATCTATATATATCTTTGTCTCACTGGCATCGCCTCCTCTGACGAACAAGCGACCATCATCAGAATTGGATTGGGTACCAGGCAAGGTCTGTATCGCCGCAATCACATCACCCATAGAACCTGCTGTCGTCACCATATCTATCGGATTCAGCACGGCCAACTTACTATTATCGCCCGCCTTAAAGGTACTGGCACTGATCTCCACCGCATCCAGCGTCGCCGCCGATTCTCGCAGCTTAATTTGCATATTCTGAAAGCTAGCGACTTCCCCTTCTATTGTCTTGGACTCATACCCCAGATAAGACACAGACAGCACCTGTGTCCCAGTCATCGTCGTAC
>CAZPUF010000394.1:0-1729 GCA_964589705.1 uncultured Saprospiraceae bacterium
GTAGATCCACAAGTTGCTGACCTTGAATTAATCAAGATTGTAAATGATGCTACTCCAAACATCGGTGACTTTGTAACCTTCACAATTGAAGTAACAAACAATGGTCCTAATGATGCAACTAATGTAATGGTAGGCGATGCGCTTCCTAGTGGATTCGGAGCTGTACAAAATATCAGCAATGGTGGTACAACAACAGCGAATGGTATAACATGGAGTGGCTTGACAATAATTGATGGCCAGACAATGAGTTTGACATTTGAAGCAGAAGTATTACCACCACTACCAGGAGTTGAGTACGATAACATTTCACAGGTTATGGCATCTGATCAGTTTGATCCAGATTCTACACCAGGAAATGGTGCAGATACCGATGGCGATGGAGATGTTGGACCATTAGATAATAATCCAAATGATGGAAGTGTGGATCCAGATGATGAAGATGATGGTGATAACGAGCCAGTGGAGCCACAATTATTAGCGATTGGATCTCAGCTATTCTCAGATAATAATAACAACGGTATCCAGGACCCAGGAGAATTAAATCTTGGAGAAAAAGGAAAGACGATAACTATAGAATTAGTAGATGCTGCCACTGGTCAAGTGATTGCAACAACAACGACTGACTCTAACGGTGAGTATGTATTCGAAGGGTTGTTACCTGGCGATTACATAGTACAGTTCGATGCACCAGATTCTCAGCCAGTATCATCTACAGTTGATTTCGCAAATGACGATCAGACTGACGGCAATGATAACGGTATGCAGCAGGATACAGACGGAGATGGTCTTACAGACGGATTGGTTCAGTCTAATGTAATTACGTTGAGTCCGGCAGGAGAGCCTACTGGTGATCCAGGTATCGAGCAGATGACTGCTGATAACAATACAGATAACACGGTTGACTTCGGTCTCGTGCCACTAGTATCTGTAGGATCTACGGTATTCTTAGATGATAACAATAACGGTATCCAAGATCCAGGAGAAGATGGCTTGGATGCAAAAGGTAAGACGGTTACACTAGAATTAGTAGATGCTAATACTGGTCAAGTAGTTGCAACAACAACGACAACTACAGATGGGTCTTTCTTATTTGATAATCTACTTCCAGGAGATTTCTTTATACAGTTTGATGCTCCAGATACAGCACCTGTATCTTCTACAACAGATTTTGATGCAGATGATCAGGTAGATGGAAATGATAACGGTACGCAAGAAGATACAGATGGCGATGGTCTAACAGATGGTATGATTACATCAAATGTATTCACGCTATTAGCAGATTCAGAGCCTACAGGAGAGCCAGGAACAAACGGCGGAAAGGATAGTGCAGATGATGACAACGGAGACATGACAATTGACTTCGGTTTGGTTAGATTAGTAAGCGTTGGTTCTACAGTATTCTCAGATGATAATAACAATGGGGTACAAGACCCAGATGAGGATACGATAGGAGAGAAAGGAAAAACAGTAACATTAGAATTATTTGATGCTGACACAGGTCAGTCTGTTGCAACAACAACGACTGATGCGAATGGTAGTTTCATCTTCACTGATTTACTACCAGGAGATTTCTTCATCGAAGTGACACCTCCAGATTCAGCACCTATATCTTCAGATGGAGCAGGTGGTGATGACCAAGTAGATGGAGATGATAATGGTATGCAACAAGATACAGATGGAGATGGATTCACTGACGGAATTGTTACGTCACCAGTATTCAATTTGACAC
>CAZPUF010000395.1:0-1724 GCA_964589705.1 uncultured Saprospiraceae bacterium
GGTTATTATGAGCTGATTCTTACTACGCCAAATGCATCGAATGCTATCAGATTATTGAAAATCAGATAACCCTTTGTCTTTTTTAACATATGTTTTATACCCCATATAAGGTATATTTGTTTATTCAAATTGACCTTATATGATTTCACGAAGACGGTTTGCGTTGATATTTGGCGCTTCTCTGGCTACTAGAAACCTCCTTGGCTGCCAGCCCTCAAATACGTCTCAAGGGCCAACTGTTCTAACTACATGGAACAATTTGTTAGCAAACAAAAAAGCACTTGAGGTATTATCAGCAGGCAAATCGGGATTAGATGCTTTGGAAGCAGGAATCAGACATGTCGAAGCAGATCCAGAAGATAGATCGGTTGGTTACGGCGGAAGACCCGATAGAGAGGGTGAGGTAACATTAGATGCTTGTATTATGGATCCTGACGGTAATGCTGGGTCTGTCACCTACCTTAAGGAGATTATGCACCCGATATCTGTTGCCAGATTGGTCATGGAAAAAACACCACACGTCATCTTATCTGGCCAAGGCGCCCAACAATTTGCTTTGGCTCAGGGATTTAAGAAAGAGAATCTGCTGACAGAGGTATCTAAAGAAGAACACCAAGAGTGGCTGAAAGAGGCAAAGTATAAGCCAATTCCTAATATTGAAAATCATGATACCATTGGCATGTTGGTTAAAGATAAGTTCTCCAATCTATCAGGTGGATGCTCTACTAGTGGGATGGCCTATAAGATTGCAGGTAGGGTAGGAGATTCGCCAATAATCGGTGCAGGTTTGTATGTAGATAATGAATATGGCGCAGTCACAGCTACGGGAGTTGGTGAATTGATGCTCAAATCTTGTGCAGCATTTTTGGCCACAGAAAATATGAGGAGTGGGATGTTGCCAGATGAGGCTTGCAAGGCGGCAATAAAGAGGATCGCTTCCAAATATGATGTCACTGATGCTCAAGTTGCTTTGATTGCCATGAACAAAGATGGTCTTACTGGCGCATACAGTAGCCTGCCGGGATTCGTTTATGCAAAGACAGATATGGCCAAGTCTGTAGTATTAGAAGCACCATCATATTATAACTAGCAAAATGTAGGTTTTATGAGGGTTAGAGGTGATAAACTTGGCATCACATTTGCATCCTGAGGGAAGGATTGCTGTATGTAAATGCATGCGGCATTTAACATATTTATATTATTTAAATAACGAATGACTGCAATAACTAGCGTCTTAGTTGATAAGCAAAGTATATTTAGAGCAGGACTTAAAGCCTTCTTTAAGAGTAATGGAGAAATTCATTTACAGGTTGTGGGAGAAGAAAGTACCGCAGAAGGTTTGCTATCTTTTCTTCAAAACAACTTAGATACTAACCTTGTACTCTTGGACTTAAATCTACCAGACCAAGATGGTTTAGAACTCATACCCCAGATTAGAAAACAGTTTAAACATCTGAAAATCATGGTGTTAACTTCATATAGCGATTATAAGTTTGTAGGACAGGCGCTCAAGAATGGTGCTGATGGATACATCCTCAAGTCTAATGAGCCTTCTGATTTGCTGCAAGGAGTGAGAGAAGTAATGGAAGGCAATACTTATATAGCACCTGGTCTGCATATCACTCCTCCAAATGGAAAGCGATTGACTAATGGAAATGACTCAATCTACGAAGACCGCTTTGTCATTAAGCAGAAGCTTACAAAGAGAGAGCATGAGGTCTTAG
>CAZPUF010000396.1:0-1704 GCA_964589705.1 uncultured Saprospiraceae bacterium
GACACCAAAACTTAGCACATTTTAGGAGATTGGAATTTTTAATGAAACTTATGTGTTATAAGAATGGATAAAAACTCGAAATATGAAAAATGATAATAAATGTTCGTGCGATTGCAAGTCTTGTGTAGCTGGTAACTGTAAGCAGTGCACTTGTGAGTCTTGTAGTTGTCAGGGTTGTCAGTGCTAAGGCACACAACTTGAACGAAAGAATAAAAGCATCAATAATCTTTATTGGTGCTTTTTTGTTTTATGCCTACAAGAATTAAACATTTGCAAAAATGTTAGCTTGTGAAGCAATTTTGATACGAAATAAGGCATGAAAGGGACTATAGTAACTATAGGAGACGAAATTTTACTTGGCCAGATAACGGATACCAATTCAGCATGGTTGGGTAATCGACTGAATATGATAGGTATAGACGTCATAGGCATGGCAACGATTTCTGATAAGATAGAAGATATTCATCAGGCTTTGAATCAGTACATGGCTGTATCAGACCTTGTGGTGATGACTGGTGGGCTAGGACCTACCAAGGATGATATTACTAAGAAAGCACTAGCTGAATATTTTGACTCAGGCCTGAGTATGGATGAGGGCTTGAAAGCTAAGGTGAAAGGTTACTTTGATAAGCGGAATATTCCGTTTTTGGAAGCGCATGAGGTGCAATGTCTTATGCCAGATGGTGCTACAAGTTTGACCAATAATATGGGTACTGCACCTGGGATGCTCTTCGAAAATGATGGGAAATATGTGCTTTCTATGCCTGGAGTACCTTATGAGATGAAGTACATTTTTGAGCAAAGTTTTGTGCCAAAATGGCAAGAAATGGTAGCCGCTGACACCTTTATTTCTCATAAGACCATAAGAACGATTGGAATGGGGGAGTCCAGAATAGCAGAACAAATAGAAGATATCGTGGACGCATTACCAGCTCATATTAGTATGTCTTATTTGCCCAGTTTGGGTGAAGTCAAACTCAGGCTTACTGCTAGAGCCTCTGAGGACCTATCAGATCAAGTAGAATTTTATAGCCAGCAAATAGAGAATAGGATTCCAGACTTAGTGTATGGTTATGGGAAGATGAGCATTGCCGAGGCTGTTAAGAGAGATATAAAGGCAAAGGGATTATCACTCAGTACTGCCGAAAGTTGTACTGGAGGTTATTTGGCGCACAAATTGACTGCAATACCAGGTTCGTCTGCATACTATATGGGGAGTATTATAGCCTATGATAACCGGATTAAGAGGGAGTCACTTGGTGTAACTCAAGGCACTTTAGATACGCATGGTGCAGTAAGTGAAGAGACGGTAGTAGAGATGCTTAAGGGACTTTTGAGTAAGTTCAATACCGATATTGGAATTTCCATTTCGGGGATTGCCGGACCAGGAGGAGGAACACCAGACAAACCGGTTGGTACCATCTGGCTTGCCTATGGCTCTGCCTCTGATTATAAGACCAAAAAGCTGAACTTAGCAAAGAGCAGATTGCTTAATATCCAGTATACTGCTGTATACGCGATGAATGCCCTACGGCGCTATGTCAATAGCTTAAATTCTTAACTAGGCTTTCAAAAATGAATCAAATCATAACAGCACATATTTCTGTAACTTTACAGAGCGATTTTTCAAAACGAACGAAAAGAAGTAAACATGGCTAAAGTAGAGCTGATAATGCCCAAAATGGGTGAAAGTATCATGGAAGC
>CAZPUF010000397.1:0-1649 GCA_964589705.1 uncultured Saprospiraceae bacterium
ATTTTGACGGTCTCACCAACTATAAATGGTTTCAAAATAGACTCCCCTACTTCCTGTGATTCGACTACTTTACCCAGCATCCTATTGGCCTCTGATTGGCGCATAGGAATTGGATTTGTTCTACCAAGAAAATGTATCACATTTGGTACATTGGTTATAGCTTGTATGATTTCTCCCGAAAATTTAGACGGGTAAGCCTCCACCAAAATATAACCTGGAAGAATATTTCTTTCCATAATGACCTTCTTCCCACTTCTAATCTTATACACTTTCTCTGACGGAACAAGGACTTGAGGCACAAAGTCATTCCACTTTTTCCTCTGTAGTTCTAGCTCTATGTACTCTTTTATTTTTTTCTCCTTACCGCTTATTACACGGAGAGAGTACCATCTTGTTTCTTCTGCCATTGACCCTTAGAAGTTGACACCATAAATGGTTGAAAGTACGGCATTAGAAATAGTGTCCATGAAAAAGATAATCAATGCTAAAATCACAGACGCTATGATAACGAGTCTCGAACTACTAAAAAGCTCTGGCCATGTTGGCCATGTCACTTTGTGTATAAGCTCGTTATAGCTTTCTTTTACATATAATACTATATCATTCATATCCTTCAGATGTGGCAGGGGAAACAGGAATCGAACCCGCAACCTTTGGTTTTGGAGACCACTGCTCTACCAGTTGAGCTATTCCCCTGTATTTCCCATAAGTATAAAAATCAGAAAATTAAGTACCCGAAACGGATACTTAATTTCTGTAATATCTCTTCTTAAGAATAACTTCTTATTCCAAAATCTCAGTAACCTGACCGGCTCCTACTGTTCTACCTCCTTCTCTAATCGCGAATCTCAAACCTTTTTCCATCGCAATTGGATTGATAAGATTGACTTCAAGTGAAACGTTATCACCTGGCATAACCATTTCTACGCCACTTGGAAGTACTACATCTCCAGTTACGTCAGTCGTTCTGAAGTAAAACTGTGGTCGGTAACCGTTGAAGAAAGGAGTATGTCTTCCACCTTCATCTTTACCAAGTACATATACCTCACACTTAAACTTTCTGTGCGGAGTAACTGATCCTGGCTTCACAATAACCATCCCTCTTTTAATCTCGGCCTTATCGATACCTCTTAGAAGAAGACCAGCATTATCACCTGCCTCTCCTCTTTCTAATATCTTTCTAAACATCTCAACACCAGTAATAGTAGACGTTAAAGGCTTAGCATCTGCAGCCATCATACCTACGATCTCAACAGGATCACCAGAGTTAATTACACCTCTTTCGATTCTTCCCGTTGCAACTGTACCTCTACCAGTAATAGAGAATACATCCTCGATAGGCATCAAGAAATCTTTATCGACATCTCTAACCGGCTCAGGAATATCTGCATCCACTGCTGCCATAAGGTCCATGATAGCTTTTTTGCCTTCATCTGTTCCTTCTAGTGCTTTAAGCGCAGATCCTTGTATAACTGAAGCATTATCGCCATCAAACTCATACTGAGAAAGAAGTTCTCTAACTTCCATCTCTACAAGCTCAAGCATTTCTGCATCGTCAACCAAGTCAACTTTGTTCATAAATACGACAATCTTTGGAACACCAACCTGACGACAAAGCAATATATGCTCTCTTGTCTGAGGCATTGGTC
>CAZPUF010000398.1:0-1601 GCA_964589705.1 uncultured Saprospiraceae bacterium
ATACCGACCATGAGTCACAGCGCATGCAATACAAGTTATTGCAATCTAAAGTACTAGACAGACAATCGATATGGAATAATATCTATACCCAACTCAATGGATTTTCAGAATCAGAATACACTCATCTCCATGACTTGGTATATGAAAAAAACATCTTAGAGATTCAGTCAGCGATAGAGCATGAAAAACTTAGCTATGAAAATCTGACTAAATGGTATCTCTATAGAATACTCAAATACGAAACGGATAGTCTACTCTCTCTTAATGGCATTATCGCCATTAATCCTACAGCTGTAGAACAGGCGCAGAAATGTGATAGAGAAAAGGACAAGCAACACCCGATCTATGGAATGCCCATATTGCTGAAGGACAATATAGGAACCAAAAATATGCCCACGACTGCTGGTGCTCTAGCCTTACAAAACAACCAAACAAGAAATGCACATATAGTCGATCAGATAGAATCTCAAGGTGGTCTTATATTGGGCAAAGTGAATCTAAGCGAATGGGCATATTATCTGTGTATAGGTTGTCCATTAGGATACAGTGCTATCGGTGGGCAATCCTTAAATCCATATGGCGCTGGACAATTCGAGACAGGAGGATCTAGTGCAGGTTCTGGCACAACCATGGCGGCCAATTATGCTGCAGCTGCGGTAGGCACAGAAACGTCTGGCTCTATTTTGTCACCATCTAGTCAGAACTCTCTATTCGGTCTTAAGCCCACAATCGGTCTTCTAAGCAGATCTGGCATAGTCCCCATTTCTAGCACACTAGATACCCCAGGACCAATGACACGAAATGCAGTGGACAATGCTATACTGCTATCCGCCATGACAGGTCAAGATGCTACTGATCCTGCCACAACCAAAGCCCCTTCCAACATTGACTACTTATCAGCACTAGACAAAACTGATTTAGCAAGTCAGCGCTTTGGGTATTTTAAGCAAATGATAGAAGATTCCATCTTTGCAGCCACTGTAGAACAAATAAAATCCACAGGTGCTACAGTTATAGGTCTAGATCCACTAGAAGTAGACTTCTCTTACTTCAGAGCATTCCTCAATGGAGACATGCTCATAGACCTTCCTAAATACATAGATGAATACGCATCAGAGAATATTAAGGAACGGACTGTTGGAGACTTCTATAATTACAATCTGAAAGATACACTCCTAAGAGTACCGTACGGTCAACAGCTATTCCAAGGCATGGTGGATGACACCTTATCCAAGGAGCGATTTGAAGAGATTAAAAAAGACTATCTAGCACAGGGTACTGCATTCTTTGAAAAGCCTATGACAGCGCATAACTTAGATGCTATTATTTCTATCAATAATTATAACGCAGGTCATGCTGCTATGGCACAATATCCTTGCTTGGCCACGCCAATGGGCTACAAAGCATCCGGTGAACCGATCAATTTGACTTTTATTGCACGACCATTTGAAGAAGATAAGTTATTAGGATTTGCTGCAGCGTGGGAAAAATTATCTCAAGTCAGACAACCTCCAAAGGCATACAAGTAAATTTATTTGTGAAAATACTAGAATAAAACTTGCTATATTCTATATGAAATCAATATTAATCACAGGCAGTAC
>CAZPUF010000399.1:0-1590 GCA_964589705.1 uncultured Saprospiraceae bacterium
GGTGGGACTCAGCACCTTATCAGATTAATGCTGGACTGGTCCACAAACAAAAGTTCGGTAAGTTGGATGTCGTAGCCTCGGGATTCTATGAGCAATTAGAAGGATTTCTTAGAGGACAATTCAAAGATAAATACCGCATTGGTGCTAATCTTAAGTATAGACTAAGTGACAGAGTCACCTTATCTATGAATACGATGTACAATTACAAAAGTGATGGTAACCACCTACTTTGGAATGATCCGATCGGTGGTGCATACCTGGGTTGGATAAATCCTAATGACCCAGAAGGAAATGGCAACAGCTATACAGAAAGTCAAACCAGCAGATTTTATCTAGATCCTCAAGTGACCATCTTTGATAAGAATAATAATAAGCATAAGGTCATTACCAGATTTTACTCTCTAGATAATGCAAGTACTACGGAGCAAGCAACGGGTTCCAGCAACTACTTCTTGGAATATCAGTTTACATCAAGATTATCGACTCTAGGATTAGATTATACAGTTGGTAGCTCGGGATATTTGACCCGGAGCCGATCTGAGCTGTTTGGTAATGTCTCTCTTGCAGCAGACAACTATGCTGTATATGGACAATTGGAAAAACGACTTAAGGATAAATTGACGGTAACTCTTGGGTCGAGGTATGAATTAAATCTTCATAATAGTCCAATTGTAATGGATGGCGATGAAGAAGCAGGAGGAAGGGTATCTGAAGATCGATTGGTCTCAAGATTGGGTTTGAATTATAAGTTGAAAAAATTCACTAATCTAAGAGCTTCGTGGGGACAAGGCTATCGTTTTCCTACGCTGGCTGAACGATTTATCAGAACTCAGTTAGGTGCCTTTTCTATTATCCCAAATCCAGAATTAACGTCAGAATCTGGATGGACAGCAGAGTTTGGGATTAAACAAGGATTGAAACTTGGAAGTTGGCAAGGGTATTTTGATGTGGCAGCATTCTCCTCTAGGTATGACAATATGATGGAATTTACTTTTATTCCTTCTGAGCTCGGATTTCAGTCCCAGAATGTTGGGGATACTGAGATCAATGGTCTTGAAATAAATTTGATTAGCAACTCTAAGATAGGCCAGCACCCGCTCAATATCATTTTCGGCTATACGTATGTTGATCCCAGATATAGAAACTTCGACGATGATCCCACACTAAGTGATGAGGAGAGAGCTTTCCGGTCGACCTTGCGCGCTGGTGTAAGTGTGCCTGTAGATCCCAATGAAAGTCGCAATGTACTGAAGTACAGAAATAGACACAACCTAAAGGGGGACATCGAATTTACCTACAATAAGATCACTGCTGGTATCAATTACAATTATACCTCAGAGCAAGTCACCATAGACCAATTTTTATCTATGCTGAATGGCATAGGTGAGTTTAGAGAACTCAATCGAGGTTATACTAGAGTCGATAGCCGACTATCTTATTCAGTCAAATCGCTCAAAGTCTCTTTGATTGCTAATAATATACTGAACGAAGAATATGCCGTTAGGCCAGGTGTATTAGAAGCTCCTCGTAACTTCGCTATAAGACTAGACGTCACGCTATAAAAGGAGGCTCTTTCTATATGTCTGAAGG
>CAZPUF010000400.1:0-1587 GCA_964589705.1 uncultured Saprospiraceae bacterium
GCGATGACTTTGTCGCAGAAAGGTGCCATATAATTTTCTATCTTCATACTCTTCTATCGATGAAACATTCTTACTTAGGATTATCATACATTTATAACTATGAGATTTCTTACATTCTTATTCGTCGCAGCATTCTTACTTCTATCTAGTTGTAGTGAGGAGGACGGATTTACGCCAGATGTTGGAATTGGAGGTGAACCAAGCGTAGATACAGAAACTGATCCTGAAGAGCCAGCAGATATGACAGACTTTGTGGTACCTACTGTAATTCCTACTGGCAATGAAAAATATCTCAACATGGACTCTGATTATGTATTCGATCAGAGCACGTTGAACACCTATGAACTATTGCTTCCTGAAGATGCTTTGGCTGTAATTAACGATGATCCAGCAGCGGAGGAGTTTGTAGAAGGAACACTCATATTCCAAGGAGATACCATCAGTCCAGTTGGCATAAGATACAAGGGTTCTATAGGTGCTTTCGTTGGCTGTCTTTCAGAAGATGATCCTTTCAATCCATCTGGATACAAAACCTGCACTAAGTTATCCATGAAGGTGAAGATTAACTGGGAGGGAAGAGATGAGAAGTTTTTCAAACTTAAAAAGTTACAATTTCATTCCATGAATCTTGATCCATCTCAATTACACGAACGGCTTGGGTATTGGCTATTTAGACAGATGGGAGTTCCTGGCCCTAGGTCTGTTCATGCCAGATTAATGATCAATGGTGAGTTTGCCGGATTATTTGCCTTGACTGAGCAGATCGATAATAGATTAATCAAATACAATTTTGATGACGACGATGGTAATCTGTATAAAGAGATATGGCCTCTCAGCATGGATGGCATGCCTTATAGTGAACAAGCATATATAGATGCCTTAAAAACAAATGAAGATGACAATCCGAGTGTAGAAATTATTAGGGGTTTTGGACAAGCGCTTGCAGATGCAGACCCAACTGAGATCAATAGTATAGTAGAGCAATATATGGATATTGATGAAATCATTTCATACTCAGTGGTGGATAGAACAATCAGACATGACGACGGCCCATATCATTGGTATTGTGGTTTTGGTGGTTGTGATAATCATAATTATTTTTGGTATGAAGAACCGAGTGCAAGGGAATTACATTTAATCCCCTGGGATTTAGACAACGCTTTTGAGAATATCATTTCTAATTCTAATCCAGTAACTCCTATTGCAGATGATTGGGGAGAAACAAGAAATAATTGCAGACCATTTTCATTTGGTGCATTTGGTTTTCCTCAGTGGTCGGCAGCTTGCGACAGACTCACCCTCGCTTGGTCTAATTATGAAAATGAATACAATCAGAAAAAACTAGATCTTATTAGTGGACCATTATCACAAGCCTCAGCTAATCAAATGATAGACACATGGATGAACCAAATCTCTGAGGCCACTCAAGAGGCAAGCAATACACATGATGACGCTATTTCTATAGCGCTATGGGAAGCATCAGTCGCCCAATTAAAAGAACAACTTGAGTTTGCTAGAAACAATTAGAATCTGGTACAAGCTGTTATCTAGGCCTACACAATTTTAATTGAAGCCTTTTGTGAAGAT
>CAZPUF010000401.1:0-1583 GCA_964589705.1 uncultured Saprospiraceae bacterium
AATCCGACGGCGTGTCGCCTCCATCGAACTGGATTCCAACGAGTTCCTCGCGTGCGACTCCGAGTTCATCAAACCCGCGAAGTACCTGGTCTTCCACCTTTGCAGCGAAGTCCAGCGGACCATCGGTATCGGCTAGGTCCTTTACGTAGGAATCTCGACCCGCAGTGAAATCGAGCGCAAGCATGTTGTGTGTAGGGCCAGTTATGCGGGTTGCGAGGAACACATCGCCATTCTTCAAGACTCTCATGAAGCCACGCTAAACCAAGGACCCGAACGTCCCGGTAAGCAGAACTCAGGCCGACGATCCAGCCTCAAGCCGGATGATTTCGAACAACGCCGCAGCGGCGAGCCCGCGTACGACATCGATTTCGTCGTGGTCCAACACATCTCTAGGTGCGGGCGTTCCAGCAGTAGCTTTGGTTAGCAGTTGGTCGAGCGCACGAAGCTTGTCATCTATAGAAGCATTGAAGGCGCCACCCCCTGAGTCCAGCGCATGGCCTAGGCCACTGTCGTCAAACAGCTGGCAGAAAGCCTCCTCCGGAGAACTCACCTCGCCATCCGCCGCCAGCCAAACCCGCTCTTGATATTCAGCGTCCGCGAGTTCAGCGAGGGCTTCTTTCACCATATGGCTCTGGGCTGGGGTCATCACTGAACCACAACCGCGGCAGCGCACGACCGATCAAACCCAGTTGAGGACACAACCCGCCAGCGCTTCTTCGAGCGCCGGCGAACCCTCCGCCGTAATTAGAGTTGCAGCGAGCTCCGCAGCGAATCGGCAAATGCCTTCGGCCGTATCAGTCGACACTCCCCCAGAATCGATCCGTATTTCGACCCCGTGCTGCTTACCCAATCCGGCTGCCGCACCAATGAGTATTGCGGTAACTGAATGAGGGTCAATTCCTCGTCGGTATTTAAGACCGTGAGCCCCCTCAACGACCTCTTCGGATACGCCTGCAGCCCCGACATGGATTGCGGTCCCGAGAGCAGGGGTCGCCGTCATGAGAAGTATCACGCTCGGCCACACGCCACCGAGGTTGCGGTCTAGCTCAATCTTTAGGGCCTTCTCCTCCGGGGTGGGTTCGCTCCAAGTAACTGCTGCTCGCCAACCACCAGATGTTGCTTGCTCGTGTCTCATGGTTTGGTCAGTCCCCAGTAGTCGAAGTACGGCTGACTAAACCACTCCGAATGCTCCATTAGCACCTCCGGATCAAAATTAGCACCGAGCGGGATGTCCTCAAGAACTCTGTTGTGAGCGGCGTACTGATCCATCCCCTCCGCAACATACTGAGCTTCCAAGAGTTCATGGTCTAAGAAGGAACGCTGAGCTGGTGTCAGCTCAACACCTTCATCGATATTGCGCCGAATCCCATCAACCATTGCCCGCTGATGAGGCACATCGAGACCATCAAGCGTTTCGAGGTGTTCGATTGCCCGAGCCAGATCAACGTCGAGGTCTCCTGTACGCGGAATCGGTGCTCCATTTGCACCTCTTGCAGCTACTTCCGCACTTTCATCGACTCCACGCCGAAGTATCCCCGCATCTTCGAGCCAGCGTTTGGCCCATTGGAGTGCTTCGTCCAGGT
>CAZPUF010000402.1:0-1581 GCA_964589705.1 uncultured Saprospiraceae bacterium
CTTCGATATAGATGTTGCCACTAAGCACACATCCTATATGATCGATTTTCAATCTTACTCTTTCTGTAACTGGATTCTCTATTATCATAAAATCTGCTCCCTCTATATGCTGAGTTACTTCATCTAATTCCTTTTGACTTTCGTCTCTTATGTAAAGGATATAGAAACAAGTATTAGGAGGAAGATTATCTACAGTAAATTCTACCGACCATACATTTTCGATATTATCAAAAAGTGCTAGGCTGATATTTCCTGCATTTAATTCTATATCATAATTATCTGGTGTGCTATCTCCTCCACTAAATCCTCTTACAATTAAATTAGCGGATCTGATATAAGGCACTTCTGCATCAGCAATTAATTGCTGAAATTCTTCATCTGTAAAAAACAACCTAACAGTCGCAGCTCCTTCTCCTTCTGCATCTACACACCAACTTCTATTCAGTGTAGGATTATCTTCTATGATTATAGTTTCTGGATGAAGCTCTGTACAAACTTCAATCTCTCCTAAGTCTAATCCATCAAACACGTCTTCTATGTAAACCATGTAATCTATTTCTGAATAGAAATAAGATCCTATACTATCCGTTAATCCACATATGCCACATCCGTCTACTTCTAATAAACTCATGTCATTTTGTAGTGGATTTATTTCCTCTATGTCTATGGACAAAGTGTCTGCACAGTTATTTCCATCAGTAATTGTTACTGAATAGGTTCCCGCAGGTATATTTACGAGCTCCTCTGCACTACTTTCATCACTCCATTGGAATAAATACTCAGGCGACCCACCGTCTATTAGCAATTCTATGGCACCTTCATCCATTCCTAAACAGAATATATCATAGCTAAAGTGATCTACTGAAAGTGGAACACCAGATGATGAACCGTGAACAGTAATATTCAATGGTCCAGAGCAGAGCCTCTGCCCTGAACCAATTGAATACATCATCACAAATAATATTATACTTAGTATTTTTTTCACTTGCTTAATCTCTAAGAGTCTATCAGTGGATTTACTTCTTTCTACTTACAGCATGCAACCATTCGCATCAGTCACTTCGAAAGTGTATGTTTCACCACCTTGAGCTCCTGTGAATATGAATGATCCGCCGCTAGTTGCAATTGTACCTGAAGCCTGATCGAGGGATCCTCCTGAAGGAGAAGTCCATGTCACATTGTAAGGTTCTACTCCACCTTCTGCACTTACTTCAATCTCACCCGAATTCAGTTGACATTCATCCGGCACTACACAAGTACCTGCCACCAATGGAGTTGGCTCTGTCAGTGTTATATCACAAGTAGACTCACAACCATTAGCATCGAAAACTGTCACGGTATGTGTACCTGCTGCCACCTCAAATGATGGGTCTGTTTGAGTTGTTGCTCCTCCATCTATACTGTAAGTATAAGGTGCCGTACCTCCTGATGGAGTTACATTGATTGTACCTGTCTCTCCAGCACATAGTATATTAGTACCTCCTACACCAACTGTAGGACTATCAAGTACACATTCTACAGCATCTGGCTCGCCTAGCGTCCATGTCTCCGTATCTGTACATCCGTTAGCATCTGTTACAA
>CAZPUF010000403.1:0-1578 GCA_964589705.1 uncultured Saprospiraceae bacterium
CATGAGGCGTCTTCTGAGAAAGGCCTAATTTTTCATTCGCTTTGGCAATCTCGTTTGTCAATTCTTCTATGGAAGAAATACAGATTTCCTCTTCTTTATCCTCAGTTCTCCATATCGGGAGTGGGATGCCCCAAAATCTTGATCTGGATAAGTTCCAATCTAATAGATTCTCTAACCACACTTGAAAACGACCAGTCCCCGTATGCGCTGGCTTCCAATTAATCGTCTTATTAAGCTCAGCCATTCTATCCCTCATCTTAGCAGAGCTCACGAACCAACTGTCAAGCGGATAATATAGTATCGGCTTATCTGTTCTCCAGCAGTGAGGGTAACTGTGGTCATACTTCTCTACTTTGAAGGCTTTGTTTTCTTTCTTCAGTTTGACAGCGATACGGAGGTCTGTAGATTCGAATCCATCCACTGCTCTTTCTTCTTCACTGTAATATTCAGCTCTTACATAATCGCCTCCAAAATCAGTGACCTCTTCTACAAATTTTCCCTGAGCATCTACTAAGGGTAACATCTCCTTACCTCTTCTCACCAATATAGAGGGTACATTGTTCTGCATACACACTCTATAATCATCAGAACCAAATACAGAAGCTGTGTGGACAATACCTGTACCGTCCTCTGTAGATACAAAATCACCAAGGATGGCTCTGAAGGCATCTCCACTTTCTGGCTGCACATATGACATGAGCTGATGGTAGTGAATGCCCTCTAGTTTAGCTCCCTTCATCGTCTGAATGACTTTCCATGGAATCAACTTGCCAGATGGATCATAATCAGATAACTCGATTTCTACTCCTTCTTCTTTGAAGTATTTCTTTATCAAGTCTGTAGCTAATATGACGGTAATTGGTTCTTTAGTATAGGCATTGAATGTCTGAACCAAAGAATACTCAATCTTAGCACCTAAGGCGACTGCACAGTTTGATGGCAAAGTCCATGGAGTCGTCGTCCAAGCCAAGAAGTAAACTTTGTTTGGATGACCTTCGAATAGGAATGAAGAGCTGCTGTCATTAATCACTTCGAACTGAGCCGTGACAGAAAGGTCTTTAATATCCTTGTAGCACCCAGGCATATTGAGCTCATGAGAACTTAGCCCTGTTCCTGCAGCTGGAGAGTAAGGCTGTACAGTGTAGCCTTTGTATAGTAAGTCCTTTTTGTACAGTTGGCCTAGAAGCCACCATACAGACTCTATATAATTATTATCGAAGGTGATGTAAGGATTTTCGAGATCTACCCAATAGCCCATCTTTTTGGTGATGTCATCCCACTGATCTTTGAACTGCATAACCGTCGTACGGCAGGCTTGATTGTAATCCTCTACTGTGATCTTTGTGCCTATGTCTTCCTTAGTGATACCCAAAGTCTTCTCTACATTAAGCTCTATAGGTAAGCCGTGAGTATCCCAGCCTCCTTTACGTTCTACTCTTTGGCCCTTCATCGTGTGGAATCTACAGAAGAGATCCTTTACCGTACGAGCCATCACATGGTGTATGCCTGGTTTGCCATTAGCAGATGGCGGGCCTTCATAGAAGACATAGGTGTTGTCTTCTGGTCTCTGAGAGATAC
>CAZPUF010000404.1:0-1577 GCA_964589705.1 uncultured Saprospiraceae bacterium
GCAAAAGTTTAACCCACTTATGGTTACATATTTTGCATTTTTAGGGTCACTATTACATCATGAAGATTCTAAGTTGCATAATGCTGGTCCTTTTTATGGCACAACAGCCATTAGTGAGTCAGGAAAGGACACCAGATCATTGGCAGACCTTGTCTATGGTTCACTTAGAAAGCAAATTTGATGATATGATGGGCATGGTCGTCAAGACAGCGACACCCACAGCTGTTGCAGAGACCTTGGATGGCAAAGAAATTGAGATAAGAGGTTACATCATAGCTTTGGATGTCAAGGCTGCCCAATCTCACTTTATGTTCTCCAGATATCCACAGAATATGTGCTTTTTTTGTGGTGCAGCTGGACCCGAATCGGCCATGCAGGTATTCACAAAAAACAAAGAGAAAATAGATTATACCTCTGACAAGGTTGTCATTAAGGGGACACTAAATATTCAAAAAGGAGATCCTACAGGTCTTATATATACATTGACAGATGCCTCATTGGTAGAGGTACTCAAGAAATGAGATAAACAAGAAAATAGCATGAATCAGTCGATTAAATATCTTTTACTTCCTCTTTTGTTTGGCTTTTCACTTAGCCTATTTGGTCAAGTGGATGTGACAGCAGAGAATACTGTACCGAAGAAAAGCCTCTGGAAGACCCTAGGTAAGATTACGTATAAAAAGAAGTATGATGAGCTGATGGGATTCAAAATAGATATCCCCGTCTTTAGCGAACCTATCAAAAAGCTCGATGGAAAGACCGTAGAGGTCAAAGGATATATCATTCCAATAGAAGGGTATAAATCCCATAAGGAGTTCATATTATCTGCCTTTCCTTATAACATGTGTTTTTTCTGTGGTGGGGCAGGTCCGGAAACCGTGATGGAAGTCGAAGCCATAGAAGGTATAGAGTATAGTGCGGAGCAGGTAGTACTGCGAGGTAAGCTGACACTCAATGATGATGATATTAACAGACTAATGTATCTGTTGTCTGAGGCAGAACTAATAGAGGCTAAGTAGTCTTGTTGTAATACCTTTGTTTCTATGCTCTCCAAAAAAGTAATTGCTCAGAATATTACTAACCTTACCGATGCCCGTTATTTTGCGGCATGGGGAGTGGATTATCTAAGCTACAATATGATTCCCAATTCTGATTATGAAATTCATTGGGATACAATACAAGAAATAGTATCGTGGGTCGAAGGACCCAAAACATTGATAGAGACCAATGGTCTAGATCACATGGAGGATATAGATGGACATATTCTCAATATTAGTTTTTCTAGTTTGCCTCTAGTCAATGAAGCTTTTTTTAGAATTTCTCCTTCAGCACTCGACAATGGATTAGCTAATGGTAACTACATCATTAAGTTTGATCACAGGGTAGAAAAGATATTAGCCAATATATCCTCTATGGATCTTATTGGAAGTACGATATATCTTGACATCACTGATTTTGATTTCCAAAGGTTGGATGATCTACCAGAGGGGGATGGGATTGGATTAGTTGTACAAGGTGGAGATGAGGAGAAGATTGGTGTGAAGAGCTATGACAATCTAGATATATTATACGATTGG
>CAZPUF010000405.1:0-1563 GCA_964589705.1 uncultured Saprospiraceae bacterium
ATCTTAACTAATTTTAAGATTCATTTAATAAAGAATATCAGTTAGATATATGGTCTTAGGGACCAAATCAATTTTATTTAAAATCTATAATAACGATGAAAAATTTATTACTTATTGCATTCATTTCCTTCTTCTCGGGTGCAGCTGTATTTGCTCAGGATGCATTTAAAGACTTAAAAAATGCTGAAAAAGCTATCAAGAAGTATGTTTCTGATACGAATAATGGAGATGAATTAACGAAGGGTATCCAACTTTTGGAATCTGCTTTTGCTTCTAACGAAGTAATGGCTTCTGCAAAATCTTGGATTACAAAAGGAAAGCTTCTCTCTCAACTTGCTGAAGTTGAAATGAGAAATAAAACACTTGATACAGAAGGAACTTATGTGATAAGTGCTCCAAATGCTGCAGCAGACGCTTATGATGCTTTTGCCAAAGCCTCTACAATGGCTGAAAAGAAGAACGAGAAGAAAGAGGTACAAGTAGGATTAGGACAATTGGAACAAACGCTAAATAACTTTGCAATCTCTGCATATCAGAATAAAGATTATGCAGGAGCCTATTCTAACTTTTCCAAAACTATTGAGGCCGCAAATATGCTGTCTAGTATGGGTAAGGAATCAAGACTCAATGACCCTGCTCTAATGGGTGAGCAATACTTCTTTACTGCAGTAAGTGCTTATTACAATAAGGATTTTGATAATGCACAACCATATTTAGATAAACTGTATGCTGACGGTTCTAAAGAACCTTTTGTTTACGATGCTTTGTATAATGTCAACGCTGAAAGTGATCCTGAAAAAGCATTAGGCTTTTTAGCGAAAGGAAGAGAAATGCTTCCAGACGATACAAGTTTACTTTTTACAGAAATCAACCATTACTTAAAAAGTGGAGAATTAAATACGCTGATTGGAAAATTGGAAATGGCAATAGAAAAAGAGCCTGAGAATGTATCTGTATACAATACCTTAGGAAGTGTATATGACCAATTGCAACAGAAAGAAGAAGATCCAGCAAAATCATCAGACTACAGAAAATCTGCTGAAAGCTACTATCAACAAGTATTGGACATGGATCCGAAAAACTTTGATGCAACATATAGTATAGGAGCGCTGTATTATAATAAAGCGGCAAGTTATGTTGATGTACTAAATGAGTTGTCAGCAGACTTCACACCTGCAGGTATCAAAAAGTATGATGCCAAGAAAGAAGAAATGGATGGTCTTTTCAATCAAGCATTACCATTCTTTGAACAAGCAGAAGGTTTAAATGCTAATGACTTAAACACAGTAATTGCATTAAAAGAAATTTATGCAAGATTGAATAATCTTGAGAAGTCAAATGAGTACAAAGCTAAGTATGACAAATTAGCTGCTGAAAGATAGGTTCTAAGTAAGATATATAAAAGGGTTTTACCAATATATGGTAAAGCCCTTTTTTTATGCGTTGTGTAAAACAAGTTGGCTTTTCAAAAACAAAATTTTAATATGGAATATTTTTTCTAAATTAGCTTGAATGTAATCCTGGAATTTTAAATGTAACTCAACAATAAGTAACTTAGGAATT
>CAZPUF010000406.1:0-373 GCA_964589705.1 uncultured Saprospiraceae bacterium
TCGGGCATCTCGTGGTGGTGCTCCGAAGCACCCGAGGCCTACTCCGGCGCTGAAAGCGCCGCCAGTTCATTACGCCCGGAGATCACCGCGCTTGCAGGCGAAAGTGTCGCAGACGCGCTCATCGGTCATGTTGAGGGCGACGGCCAGGTAGTGCAGCTACCGAAGCCGACCAACAAGGACCAAAAATGAACTTGTCGGGCCAGCAATTCTCGAGCAACCGCGAGCATCTCGAGGACTTCTCCTGACGTCCCGCTCATAGCACTTGCCGTGCTGTTCAGCGCGGGGCTCTCAGCCTTCGTTGTGAGCCGGCACAGGTTGATCGTTTTGTGGTTCGTCGACTTCGGTACACACGAAGTCTTCAAATGCTTCTGCA
>CAZPUF010000406.1:473-1554 GCA_964589705.1 uncultured Saprospiraceae bacterium
ACCACTCAACAGGTTGACCGAATCGCCAACACCAGCGGCGTAGTGAATGACTGCAGTGCCCGTGAAACCGAAGCGGGACTGTTCGCCAAATCGTTCTACGACACAACCAGGCCCAGTAACCACGATCGGGCCATCAGCGACAGGTACAGGAGTAAATAGAGGAGGCGGAACGAACGGCTCATCGTTTTGTGGTTCGTCGACTTCGGTACACACGAAGTCTTCAAATGCTTCTGCACCATTCGAGCGTCGACGGATCAGGTACTCGTCCAACGACACGTCGTCTTCGTAACTCGACCCGTTGACGTCAAGTACCGCTAACCAACCGCCACCACTCAACAGGTTGACCGAATCGCCAACACCAGCGGCGTAGTGAATGACTGCAACACCAGGGCGCCCGAAGCGGTTGAGTCCGTCGGTTCGTTCTACGACACATCCAGGACCGGTGACCACAATGTCGGTGTTTGCACCATCATCGTTGCCGAGTTCCGCACAGGTGAAGTTTTCACGGACATCGTTCTCGTCCCGACGTACTAGCAGGTAGCCCTCCGAGGACTCGTCATCGACGAACTCGGTTCCATCGACATCGAGGTTGGCAACCCAGCCGCTGTTGTCGCGCAGGTTGATCGACACGCCAATTCCGGCAGCGTAGTGAATTGTTGCGGTGCCGCCCGTTCGCTCAACAACACAGCCGGGGGTAGTGACCTCCGTGCCAGTAGCGGCGCCTGCAACTGAGCTGCCAATGAGCAGGCTTGCTGCGATAAGGAGCAACGGAACAAACAAGGTCGGGACACGTAGACGCATACCTAAACGTTAGACCTCGTACATGGGGTAGTCAATGGACACGCACCGTCTGTGTACGAGGAAGTGGCTCTATTCCTCGTCGTCAGCGTCGACTACAGCCGTGCCGGTGCCGTTGTCAGCACTCGCTGCATTAGGGGCATCGTCCTCTGCCGTGGTCTTCTGTTCCCACTCTTCGGCAAGGTCTGCCCACGCGTCGTGTTCAGGCTTGTGCTCGCCCACATCATTCTCATCGTCCTCGAAGAAGCCCTCAAGATCGGTGTCTTGATTGCGCTTCAGTGCA
>CAZPUF010000407.1:0-1547 GCA_964589705.1 uncultured Saprospiraceae bacterium
AACCGTGTGCAGATGGTAAGTAATCGACCTCAGTCCATATTGGTCTTACCTTGTCGAATGCTCTTCCATCTAATCGTTTTCCTTCATCTAGGACCATGTTTCTTATGGTCTCTTTCTTTATCTTTTCGAAGTAGCCTTTAGCTTCTCCCATCTTCTCTTCAGCATACTCTTCTCCCTTTTCTTCTAAAAGAGCCTCTTTCATTGCATCTTTTACAGCCGTAAGGCCTTCTTTCCGAGCTTTTTTATCAAGCTCTCCTCTCGCTACTTCTAATATTCCAGCAACAGATTTTTCTTTTACCCAAGCTTTTAGTTCTTCATCTACTTCTGGCAGGACAATTTCTCTTTTGACCAAGGCCTTATCACCTACCTTCTTAGCAAGATCTAACTGCGCTTGGCACTGAACTTTGATTGCCTCGTGTCCAGCTTTGATAGCATCGATGAGTTCAGACTCTTGTGCCTCCTTCATCTCACCTTCTACCATCATCACATTCTCCATTGTTGCAGCCACAATAATATCTAATGTCGCCTCAGCCAATGCTGATTTAGCAGGATTCACAACATATTCGCCATCAATCTTGGCTACTCTAACCTCAGATAATGGTCCAGCCCATGGGATATTAGATACTGACAATGCCGTAGAAGCAGCTAATGCTGTATACGCATCTGGCAATCTATCCTCTTCTGCTGATATAAGATTGATGATCACCTGAGTATCATTCATATAACCATCAGGGAAGAGTGGTCTAATTGCTCTATCTACTAATCTTGACGTTAAAATCTCGTAATCAGACAGTCTAGCTTCTCTTTTGAAGAAGTTTCCTGGAATTCTACCTATAGATGCGAATTTCTCTTGATAGTCTACAGATAGAGGAAAGAAACTCTGCCCTTCTCTTGGTTCAAATGCAGATACAACTGAACAGAATAACATAGTCTTACCGACTTTGACTACACATGATCCATGTGCCTGTGTAGCTAACTTTCCAGTCTCTATAGTGACTTCTTCGCCATTTGGCAAGGTGAAAGATGTAGTAATAGGTGTCTGATTACCCATAATGAGGTATTAATTTGAAATGATTAATATGTTATATATACAGACCTCGAGGTAAGACAATTCTTCCAATCTTACCATATCAGCATTAATAGATGGAAGAACCTTCGACAGATGACTTTCTGATCTCTAGTTTTTCGATAATTGCTCTATAACCGTTGATATCCTTTTTAGCAAGGTAGTTAAGCAATCTTCTTCTTTTTCCGACTAAGGTCAAAAGCGCTTTTCGGGATGAGTGGTCTTTTCTATTTTCTTTGAGGTGGTCAGTCAAACTCTGTATTCTGAATGTGAATAATGCGATTTGACCTTCGATAGAGCCTGAGTTACTCTTGTCTCCACCGTATTCTTGAAAGATTTCTTCTTTCTTTTCTTTTGTTAGATATGTTGCCATTTATTTTCTTGTTTACCAAAAAGGATTACGTAAATCGTATTTTAGCGATGGCAAAGATATGCTTTTTTATTCTTTTGCTCTAACAATATATTTAAAGATGAAAATCGC
>CAZPUF010000408.1:0-1542 GCA_964589705.1 uncultured Saprospiraceae bacterium
AACCCTACTTCCTAATCTTCAAGTACACCACGCGATTCATGTCATCATAGTATAGACTTTGTTTGTCTGCAGGTATATCTAACGGTGAGCACAATCGAAGCATATCCTCTTCATTCCTGTAGATCAAATTCCACTTCATAAAGGTTTCCATGTAGGCTTTCTCATTAATGCCCTTTAGAAAATTGGGGATGATCATCGTGCCTCCAGGTCTAAGATTAGTATAGAGTATTTCTATCATTCTAGAAGCGACCTTATCATTGAGATAGTCGAACAGTCCTGCGGAGTAAATAAAATCGAATTGTTGTCCTTCGAGTTTTCTTTTCAATACATGATTGATAGATTCATCGATAACCTCAAGAAAGGCATGCTGATTGTAAGTGTTTCTTACAAGCTGATTGCTTTGTTCATCTTGATCTATACAGACAAATCTGTTGATAGTACTGGAAGCATTATCGATGTAGGCTAATTCACGAAGGTGTCCTGAGGCGATAGAGATTACATCTATCTTTCTGCCTAGTTCTGATTGCACTTTTTGTATCTCTTTAGCAATATGATTTGATCTCCATCTTACTGCAGACATAGCCTCTGTCAATGACAAATAGCCATTCAGTTCCTTGCCTAGATAACTATCATTGACTGCACATGATTTTAATCGATACATGTAGTCTATCAGTACGGCATCTCCAGAATAGCCTCTGGGTTTTTGGAATGACCATCTTGTTACTGGTTCTTGTAAGAGTAATTTAGCCACTGGATGTTGTAGACATTTTTCCCTGACCTCATTGTCTATGGTCTGTTGTGCCAGCTCTTGGGTGACTTCATTAAGTGCCTTCATGACATAACTTAAGCCTTCCTTGACCAAGCCCTCTTGTAATAACTGATAAGATTTGTCAAGTACTGATTGAATCTCTGATGTTTTTTGTTTTTCGATTGCCATCATCTTTATTTTTCTGGTGTTAAATAATTATAACACAAAGATGAGGTCAGGTAAGGATGTAGAAAATATAACCTTTGTTATACGCTGAGCATATAGTCATACTAATAGGTAGTCATGGAACTGAAGCTCCTATTACTGTAATCAGAAAGCCTTGTTGAATTTTAATTACCTCCCCACATGGACCAGCAAGACACTAACATCTGAGGGACTGACGCCACTAATTCGACTCGCCTGACCGATGGTACGCGGCTTGACGCTATTAAGCTTTTCTCTGGCTTCGGCAGACAGTGCTTTTATCAGGTTAAAGTCCATGTCTTGGGCCAGCTTCACGCCTTCTAGTCTAAGCATCTTCTCCGCCATATCCTTTTCTTTCTCTATATAGCCTTCATACTTGATATCTGTACTCGCCATGCCAATGACCTCTGAGTCATAAGTGGTAAGGAAAGCTTTAAGGGCAGGGACATTATCAGATAAGGGGATGATCTCTACACCAGGTCTGCCAAGGATACTTTGTAACTTGACTTGCTGGGTGAGTGGCGAAGAATTGATTTGTTTGAGATATCCATTGACTGTGTCTGGTGTGACGCCTGTCTTTTTGACAAATT
>CAZPUF010000409.1:0-1539 GCA_964589705.1 uncultured Saprospiraceae bacterium
CTTCTAAATTAAGTACTTCTTCTACATCGCAATCATTACCAGTACCATTACTGACAACATTCGTATATCTTCCACTCGCTGTCAAGCTTTGTCCTCTCCATAGGTAAGGTAGGTCTGCTGTACACACTGTCGCATCTTCTTCAGTAGATTCTGCACTAACCACATCCACTACTAGTATCTCTTCAAACTCACAGCCATTATTATCAAGCTGCGCACTTGTGTATGATCCTGATTCTGTAATCACTTGTCCATTCCACTCTATCGGTAATTCATTAGAGCACACTGTCTGTTCCTCTTGTACATCTGGGAGCTCATCTGGATTGTTCAATGTATAAGCATCTACTTGTGAACAACCACTGTTATCCGTTACTGTTACTCTGTATGTTCCTGGAATTAGGCCGGCTTGTTCTGATTGGCCATTGACTAATCCATCTCCATCTATTGTAATCCACTCATAAGTATATGGTGCCCCTGAGCCTCCAACAACCTGAAGTGTAATCAACCCATCTACACCGTCATGACAGGTTGGATTAGTAGTAGACGCTAAGATGGAAATTATATTAGGCGTCGTTAAGGTAAAGCTCTCTATTGATTCACAACCTTGTGCATTTGTAACAGTAACTGTATATGTTCCTGAACCAAGATTTGCTTGGTTCATATCATTGGTAGATAAACCAGAACCGTTTTGTGTACTCCATGCATAAGTTGCACTATTAGTATCTCCAGTAACATTCAACGTAATTGAGCCATTCTGCAATCCATTAGAAGGATTACACGTCGGCTCTATCGTTGTGCCTGTTACAATTATTTCTGACACTGTTACATTTAATATCTGTCTTAGTTCACAGCCATTGTTGTTACTTATATTATTTGTGAATGTTCCACCTGATGTAATTGTTTGATCATTCCATATGAATGGCAAGTCAGCTTGACATAAATTTCTATCTTCTATTTCATCTGTAGCAGAATTATTTACTACTAAATTAAGTACTTCATTGTACTCACATCCATTTTCATCTATTTCAGATTGGGTGTGAGTGCCTCCTTCAGTGATTATTATTCCATTCCAATCATATGGAAGCTCTTCACCGCAGATAATTACATCTTGTACTTCATCTGGTGTAGTAGTATTCACAATAAAATTTAGTATTTCATTATACTCACAACCATTCGCATCTGTCAATAGATGTGTGTACCTGCCTTCTGAAGTGATACTCTGACCATTCCATTCGTAAGGTAAATCAGCCTCACAAATAGTCTCATCTGTAACTTCATCTGCAGTCGCTGGGATCACTGAAAGAATCAATACTTCATTGAACGAACAGCCATTTGCATCTGTAACCATTCTCTCATACGTGCCTGATGCTGTGATTGTCTGTCCATTCCACTCTATTGGTAACTCTTCGGCACATAAAGTTTGTAATTCTTCTACATCTGGTACTGTAGCCAATACTTCAAGGTTAAGTACTTCTTCTAAGTCACAGCCATTTCCACTACTGACTATATTGGTATATCTGCCACTCTCTGTTAAGCTTTGTC
>CAZPUF010000410.1:0-1534 GCA_964589705.1 uncultured Saprospiraceae bacterium
GTGTGGGGCAAAATATAGATGATATCTGCATCATATCATAACATATAAGAAGAATTGTGATCATTTAGGCACTTTTTTTGTTTAAGTAGCATTATTCCAATATATCTATCTAAGCTGTTATCGTATTGCTAATTGACACAGATAGTTATATTTTTGACCAACTTAATTTGAGAATAATAAAACTTAGTTGATGAGGCAGCTGAAGATTACTAAGTCGATCACTAATCGTGAATCGCAATCCCTAGAAAAATATTTACAAGAAATCGGTAAAGTCGATCTTCTAACTCCAGAAGAAGAGGTGGATCTCGCCAAGAAAATCAAAGAAGGCGATCAGGATGCACTAGAAAGACTGACTAAAGCAAATTTAAGATTCGTTGTTTCAGTAGCGAAACAGTACCAAAATCAAGGTCTGTCACTTAGTGACTTGATCAATGAAGGTAATTTGGGTCTTATTAAAGCTGCTCAACGATTTGACGAAACAAGAGGATTTAAATTCATATCATACGCAGTATGGTGGATTAGACAGTCTATTTTGCAAGCTCTAGCTGAGCAATCCAGAATTGTAAGGTTACCCCTTAATAAAGTTGGATCACTTAACAAGATTAATAGAGCCTTTTCTGAATTGGAGCAGGAATACGAGAGAGAACCATCTTCAGATGAATTAGCTGAACTGCTCGAAATATCTGCTGATGAGGTAGAAACGACGCTTGGTGTAGCTGCAAGGCATGTATCTATGGATGCTCCGTTTGTGGATGGAGAAGATAATTCATTGTTAGATGTACTAGAGAATGTTGGTACGCCAGGTACCGATTCGAAGTTGGAATACTCTGAGTCCCTAAGAAGAGAAATAGAAAGGTCATTGAATACTCTCACAGAAAGACAGTGTGATGTAATCAAACTATATTTTGGTATAGGCATAGAACATCCAATGTCCTTAGAAGATATTGGTGATAGATTTGGATTGACTAGAGAGAGAGTAAGACAAATAAAAGATAAAGCAATCAACAAATTGCGTTCAGCTTCAAGAAGTAAATTACTTAAGCACTATCTCGGTGTCTAAGGAATAAGATACATAAGCAAGCTAATTGCAAAATTATGGAGAGACTAACGTAAGTGGTCTCTCCATACTTTTATGTAGAGATATGAATGTCTCAGTTCTCTGAATGCCTTCGATTTTTTGGATATTTCCAGAAATGATTTTCCTTAGATGGTCTGTACTGGTGGCCATAACCTTTGCAAAAATACTATAAGTCCCTGTTGTATAGTGGGCTTCTACTACCTCTGGAATCAAGCTTATTTGAGATGAAACATCTTCATATAGGTTGCTCTTTTCCAAGTAAATACCTAAAAATGCTGTGATGTCATAACCTAACTTTTGATAGTCTACTTGCATTTGTGTATTCAAAATGATACCGGCTTCCATCATTTTTTTGATACGAACATGGACTGTCCCCGCTGATATAAATAATTCTTTTCCTATTTCTGCATAGGTGATTTTTGCATCATGCATCAATTTGGATAGTATATTTATATC
>CAZPUF010000411.1:0-1531 GCA_964589705.1 uncultured Saprospiraceae bacterium
TAAGGGCCTTAGTAGATAGAAATCCTTCCATTCCTAAATCAGCATATGATGATGTGATTCTCGGATGTGCCAACCAAGCTGGTGAAGATAATAGGAACGTGGCTAGAATGTGTTTGCTTCTAGCAGGACTACCCTACACAGTACCTGGCGAAACAGTAAACAGGCTCTGCTCTTCAGGACTCTCTTCTATCATCCACGCTAATAGAGCTGTCAAAGCAGGTGATGGAGATTTATTTATTTCAGGAGGTGTGGAGCATATGACTAGAGGCCCATGGGTAATCTCTAAGGTCTCTAAACCCTTTGGGAGAGATGCTCAGATGCATGATAGCAGCTTTGGCTGGCGCTTCGTTAATTCCAAGTTACATGAGATGTATGGGACAGATGGCATGGGTATGACAGCAGAAAATCTATATGACAAATTTAATATCAGCCGCGAGGATCAAGATAAGTTTGCCGCTTGGTCTCAGCAAAAGGCGGGGAAGGCCCAAAGCAACGGTCGATTAGCCAAAGAGATTATTCCTGTATCTATACCTCAGAGAAAAAAGGACCCAATTGCCTTTGAGCAAGATGAATTTATTAGACCCACAACCACCGCTGAAATTCTCGCTAAACTAAGACCTGCCTTTAGAAAAGAAGGCACCGTCACCGCTGGAAATGCCTCTGGCTTGAATGATGGAGCAGCAGCAGTCATCGTTGCTTCTGAAAAAGCGATTGCTGATTACAATCTCAAGCCTATGGTACGCATAGTATCATCGGCAGTCGTCGGTGTAGAACCACGCATAATGGGAATAGGACCAGTGAAAGCTACAGAAAAAGCGCTGGCAAAAGCTAATTTAACCATGGATGATATCGATGTCATCGAACTCAATGAAGCTTTTGCTGTTCAAGCATTGGCTTGCATCAGAGAGTGGGGACTTAAGGACGACGACCCTCGCATCAATCCCAATGGAGGTGCTATAGCAATCGGACATCCACTAGGCATGACAGGAACAAGACTTACATTATCTGCTGCACATGAATTAAAACTTACAAATAAGAAATATGCTTTAGTAACCATGTGTGTAGGTGTCGGTCAAGGATATGCGGCAATCTTAGAGAACGTGTAATAAGAAAACAATCCCAATGAAAACTCAGGAATTAAAGGCGAAGAGAAAATCAAAAAACACCTTGGACAAGGACATTCTGGCCAAAGGCTATTTACTGATGAGCACTGCCAAATCGATGGCGGAGCTATATGAAGAGAATTTCAAGATTGTATCTAAGTACGTCCACGCCACATCCAGAGGTCATGAAGCGATACAGTTGGCTGTAGGTATGCAACTACAGCCACAGGATTATGCTTTCCCCTATTACCGAGATGATGCTATGCTACTTGGCTTAGGTGTTACTCCTGAGCAACTTATGTTACAGCTATTAGCCAAAAAGGATGACCCTTTCTCTGGAGGTCGTACCTACTACAGCCACCCAAGTTTGAGAGATGATGACAAACCCAAAATACCCCACAACTCTTCTGCCACTGGAATGCAAGCCA
>CAZPUF010000412.1:0-1524 GCA_964589705.1 uncultured Saprospiraceae bacterium
TCATATTGCAAATTGTCTTATTGAATTTCATAATTGGCTCAATAATCACATCTTGGTGTAATATTTTTCATTTATTTCGCCAAACCATATTTCTTTTAAGTTTAAGGATTTGCTTTCTAAAAATAAATTAGCTAATCTATTGTAGTACACCATAATGTAAGACTCAATGTTGTAATCATACATTGATGCGAAACTTATATCTTCGATCATTTCTTTATCGGGTTCACCAAGAATTTCTATAATTCGTTGTTTTGAGCATTTATCGTTTTCTACAAAAGGTTTACAAAGTTTTATTTGTCTTATAACTCCTTTATTTATTCCGTATGATATGCCACCTGCACAATGAATCCATCCATTTTTATCTTCAATTAATTTTAGTCTATTCTCGAAATTGAGATACTTGTATTCTTCATTGTTTATATGAATATCAATTATTTCCGAGTAATTTATATTTTTTGGTCGTGAACCTAATTGTACACCGTCAATTGAGACATTGTTTGCATTAAAATCTTGATTCAAAGTGAGCTGTCTATTTATTTGCACTTTTCTTTATTTTTTGCTTGTCACTAGCGAATGATGCTATGTGCCGTCTCTGTGAGGTGCGAGCAGATATGCTATCATCAGCTAGTGTTATCTGCAGGATTCTATTAAATCTTTTCGAATTGCTTCATTATTCTTTCTCCATTATCTAAAATAGATAATATGTAAAATCCAGAATTTAAGTTAGACACATCTATCAAGTTTGAATTGAAGCTCTTGAGCAATTCTCTACCAGCACTATTATAGACAATTAGTGATTCATAAGTTTGACTATTCTTTATTCTCAGAATTGATTTACATGGATTCGGATAAATGCTTATCAATTCTTCTTCAACAACACTAATTGAAGATGTTCGAATTTCAGAACAGGTATTGATTTCACCAGGAGTTCCAAGAAGTTCATTAGTTCCTGAAAACAAAGAGTTCTCAGCCAAGGCCCAGTTTAAACCATCGTTAGCACCTAAGCTTGGATCACACAGTTCAATTGAAACTCCTCTTATTGATTCAGGCCAATTAGAGTTTTCCTCATAGTCAATTCTTACAACCTCTTGTCCATTTGGATCAAACAAAAGAAAGAATGGATTTCCAAAAATTTGTTGAGGTCCCCATTCAGCCATATCCATAATTATACCTAGATCAATCAAAGCATTGGAATCCGAACTAATTATGTATTTTTCATTTGGTAACAACTCAATATCTGGTAATTCGGATAGATTTATATCTCCACTGATAGACCATTCAGATAGATTGATTGTGTCTTCACTAAAGTTCAAAAGTTCAATGTACTGCAAATCAGTATTCCACAATGGTTGCGCAAACAGAATTTCACTAATTGTAATTTGCGCTTGTAAAAAAATAAAAGTTGTTAGAAAGAAAAGTGTGATGAAATATTTCATTTTAACTGTTTTAGTTGTTCCAAATTTAGTACCCAATATTTATTTCAAAGTTCACAAAACATAAACTACTAATTTTAAATTTCACAAT
>CAZPUF010000413.1:0-1515 GCA_964589705.1 uncultured Saprospiraceae bacterium
AGTACACATCAAACCACTAAAACTAAGATAACGAACTGAAGAATAAGAATCGCGTTTTGAGGTGACCGAAGGAAAACTCAAGAAGTGTATTCTGTCATAATCGCATGTTATGTTTCGTTTTTTTTGCTTTTCCATTTATTAAAATTGACATTAAGCCAAAAAATAAAATTATTGCACCTATAACTGGTATTGTTCGATTTTGAAATATCATATGTCCAAGTCCAATCATTAACAAACCAGTATTTAATATGACTACTTGCCAAGTATGTTTTTTTATTAAACCATAAGTAGCAATCCCCATACCCATATAAAATAAAGTTGGACCCAGAATTAAAAATGGTATTCTAATCGAAACGTTTTCAGATATCAATTGGAAAATTTGATCTTTAAGTTCAGTATTATCATTTGCAGCCCAAAGAATAAAATCTATACAACACATACCAATAATTCCACCAATTCCTATAGTCATTATTATGAGCCCAGTTCTTTTCGTTAAACTATTTGGCAAAGTAAACCATAGTCCAAATAGCATTAGAGAAGCAAAAAGCATTGCCCAATGTGCAAAGTCAATTGGTCTTTGAGACATCAAGAAATCGTATCCAAATGAAAGGAGTAGTTGACTTAATATTAGAAGTGCCAATCCTATTCCGATTGATGTTATTTGAACTTTACTATCAGTTTTTTTCTGAGAAGTATTTTCCTTTTCCATTCTTTCTATTTAATGAGACATAACGAATCGGGTGCATCCAGCGTCTCTACGAGGAACGAGTAGATATGCTGTGATCGCACCTTGTTATCTCTCGTCATTTACGAATTCGATGAGTTTTTTGTTCGCTATTTCTCCACCTTTTATTGTCTCATTTTGAAATCTTGACCAATCGATGCTGCTAAACTTTCCTTTGAATTTTGTGAGTTCTCTATCTCCATTATTTATCCATCTTACCAAAGTTCCTGTTTGTTTATATTCTTTGGTATTTATTACCATATCCCCTAAATAAGTTATTTGCCCCTCTTTGACACTGAATGGAATGGAGAATCCCTTTCTTTCTCTTTTTGTTGATTGGGAATAACCTAAGTTATTGAATAGGCTGTAATTGAAGAATTCGTATTGCCCTGGTGGATGTTCGAATAAATATTGGAATACTAATGTATCTCCGACAGTATAATCAGGTTTTAAGACCATTTTGAATCCTCCTTGATCAGGTTTAATAGTTATTCTATGCTGTTCCTTCTGATTTATTTGTCTGTAGTAGAAGTCGTAAGAATTGAATCTCGGTTTACCTTCTATAATTGATATTGTCCCTGATATTACCCCAGTCTTACTTTCTTTTGTAAAAGAAGTTGGGGCCGATTTGATTGGATTTGAAGCACATGAGTAGAGGAATAGCGTACCAAGTGCAATTATCAAATATTTCATTTTTAATAGTTTCATTTTTTGATGAGAGATAGCGGAATTATGATATGTGGCGTATCCCGAAGGGTATGCCATCATGATCGGGAGTATTTCATTAACTG
>CAZPUF010000414.1:0-1506 GCA_964589705.1 uncultured Saprospiraceae bacterium
TTTAAGGGAGCAAGATTAGTCACCTTGCAAAAAACAGCCTCTGAGGATTCGGAGGCTGTTTTTTTTGTTTGCAGCAAAAGTAATGAGAGAGTGGTGGCATGCATGCAGGATTGACTAGATAGATGTAACCCGAGCGAACTGCAACAACCTGTCCTGAGTGAGCGAGTCGAATGGATAGGAAAAGTGAAATTTTAATCTTACTAGTAATACATCATTTTTTTCTGATTTAAGTCATATTTAATTTAATTCTAATATTATATTTAGGTCATGATTACAAATTGGAACGAAGAAGAGTTGTTAGCATATATCTTGATATACTGTAGCCTGGCAGATTTGACGATAAGTCCTGAAGAGCAAGCCTATTTGACATCAAGATTTACGAAAGATTTCTATCTGAAAATGTTGGCAGAAGTGGAGGGCGACACGGAGGAAGTTAGAAAGCTCAAGATCAAAGATGCTTATGATGATCACATCTTCAGAAATGATGAGACTGATCTCATTTACGAGGAGATCCATAATATTTTCACGCTTGATGGTGATTTTGATGAGCTAGAAAGAAACCTTTGGAGACAATTGGATCAAATCTTAAACCCAGTTCCAGCAGCACTTGCTGTTTAGTTTCTGTAAAAGGAAGCAACTTCCTACCCTTATTACCCCTATAAAGAATTCGTTACAGATTTATATAGTGACATCTACTTGTCACAATTTTAAGCGCTATCCTAGTTTGTAGTACCTCTGTAGACAACTATCATATCCCCTGTAGTAGGGAAGATCAAAGGAACAGCCCTGATTTCCTGTCTTATAAGTGTAACACGCAACGATATGAAAAACATAATCACAACAATCGCAATCATCACACTGACAGTAACAGGAGCAATTGCAAACAGCACACCTGAGGTTCTTATCTCAGCACCAAGTGTAGAAGTGGTGACTGTAGATCATGACATTTTCACATCGTCTGCCTTTGATGTAGATTCTGACAATTTGGTTTTCAATACAAATGATAAGATAACTACAGTTCAGATATTCAACAGTAATGGAAAATTAGAATTTCAATTGCCTGTGATGTCTACAAACGTTCAGATTAATAAAAACTTATTTGATGCGGGTGAGTATAAAGTTGGCTTTTTATTGGAAGGTCAGACAGAGGTTCACTATACAAACGTATCTATCAAGTAATAAAAGGGTGGGAGTCTAGTCAACTCTCAATTAATAAAAAGATAGAGTATTTAAGAGTCGAGCTTAGTCACCTCGAAAAAAGATAGAGTATTTTAAGGTATGCAAGATTAGTCACCTTGCAAAAAACAGCCTCTGAGTAATCGGAGGCTGTTTTTTTTTGCGCCCTCACCCTTAGCCTAACTAATCTATAATTAATTAAATGGCTGGAATCTTTCTAGTTAGTACTAGCTAACCATCTCAAACTGACAACTTCCTGTCACCTTTTGACCCACTTTCAAAAGTTGTAGGGTGTCTGTAGAAGTTATGTGTAGAGCCTGTAGGGTGTGG
>CAZPUF010000415.1:0-1466 GCA_964589705.1 uncultured Saprospiraceae bacterium
AAGTCAACCATAATCAGCCAAATTACTGCTTTATCAACACATATTGGCTGATTATGTTGTCATAAACAGCCAAAAATA
Source organism: uncultured Saprospiraceae bacterium (assembly GCA_964589705.1). GTDB lineage: Bacteria > Bacteroidota > Bacteroidia > Chitinophagales > Saprospiraceae > RFSX01. The sequence goes on from CAZPUF010000415.1 coordinate 79, forward strand.
GTTTATAATGTTTAATTTTGGCTGATTATGGAGATAATCGGTAGAGAACAAGAAATCAAACTCCTCGAGAAGCTAAGCAGTAATACTAAAGCAGAATTCTTGGTTATTTATGGTAGAAGAAGAATAGGTAAGACCTTCCTAATAAGACAATTCTTTAAGGACCATTTTCATTTCCATATGACAGGAATGGCCAATGCAAGTACGAGACAGCAGTTGCTTAATTTTGACAATAGCCTCAGTCTCCAAACTGGACAACCCAACTCTGAGAAATCAGAAAACTGGGTGGCAGCCTTCCAAAAGCTAATAAGATATCTAGAAGGACAATTTGCGACCAATACGTCCAAAGAAAAGAAAATCATCTATCTAGACGAACTGCCTTGGTTTGCAACAAAGGGCTCAGACTTCATGATGGCACTAGAACATTTCTGGAATCACTGGGCAAGCAGCCGCAACATACTGCTGATTGTCTGTGGCTCTGCCGCTTCATGGATGGTCAAGGAAGTGATCAATGACAAAGGCGGACTGCACAATAGAGTCACACAAAAGATAAAATTAAAGGCCTTCTCCTTGAAAGAAACAGAAGCTCTGCTAAAAGATAGGGGCTGTCAACTAGAAAGATACCAAATCATACAGCTCTATATGGCCCTTGGAGGCATACCCTACTATCTGGATGCGATATCACCTGAACTCAGTACGACACAGAACATACAAGCCCTATTATTTAATCCCAATGGAAGACTACATAATGAGTTCTATAACCTCTATCGCTCTATCTTTAGCAAGCATGATAGATACGAGCAAGTCGTCCAAGTCCTGGCCACTAAAAGCAGCGGGATGTCAAGAAAAGAACTAGTAGAAAAAGGTCAACTCAATAGTGGTGGTACCCTAACTACTGTACTTAGAAATCTAGAAGAAAGTGGATTTATAAGTTCCTATCGGGCGCTTGATGGGAAGAAAAAAAATCTGCTCTATAGACTGACAGATTATTATACCGCCTTTTATTTTAAGTATATCCATGATAAAAAACACCAAGGTCCTACTGCATGGATTAACCTTATAGATCACCCGACCAAAAGAGCTTGGGAAGGATTCACCTTTGAGCAAGTCTGTCTAGATCATGTAGACCAAATCAAAAAAGGCTTAGGCATCAGTGGTATGGAATCCCATAACCTCTGTTGGAGAGGTAGCGCTGAGGGTAAGGCTGCACAAGTGGACTTACTCATAGATCGTCGAGACCAAGTCATCAATCTCTGCGAATGCAAATTTAGTCTTGACACTTTTACAATTACTAAAGCCTACGCAGAGCAACTTAGATCCAAACTGCACGTATTTAAGTCAGCCACAAAAACAAAAAAATCTGTCTTTTTGACAATGATTACCACCTATGG
>CAZPUF010000416.1:0-1435 GCA_964589705.1 uncultured Saprospiraceae bacterium
TATTCGAATATAGAACCCTAATGTTTTATTTGCAAGTTATTCGTATTTTATTTTTGAATTAAGGGTAACAAATAATTATACGTGTCCGTACCTGATAAGGTATGGCATCGTATATAGTGTGTGCGCCCAGCATGGGTACACTATTGTTGAAGATAGTGTATATTCCAAAGGGTGAAAGTCCCGTACAGGCTAGTTGGTAGTGCCTGTTAGTAAGTCGCAAGGTTGCTGTGAGTGATCACAGGACTGAAGGAAGCGAGACTACAAAATCTGGTTCCGACCCATTCGACTTCGCTCAGGGCAGGCTCAGGAACATCATACTGAGGCCGTATTGAGCGGGTAAGCAACCACACCTTTGCAAAGCTCGAAACCAATAAGCTCAACTCGGTAGATGATGCGGATATCAGAGGAAGGAATTTGCCCTTACCTGGATGACTGAATGATTCCGCTCATAGCGGATGAATGTCTAAATGACATTCAAAAGAAGGAACCGCGAAGCGGATGGGTAAGCAGAATTGGGAATAAGATTCTGAGAAGTCAGCCGAGGTCATAGTACTAAGAGTAACTAGCAAATAACTGATTGGTTTTGGAGCATCCAAAATCGGATTGACTAAATGTCAATCAGAAATGAAGGCACCATGATATCAATCAGGGAAGGGTGGGGAAACCCATCTCCTTGAAGCCTCAGAACTTAGGAAGGACTGAACATTAAATCACGTCTGGATTAACCACGGAATCGGAAGATAGCCGTGGACTAGAAAGACAGAAAAAAAAGTGAATTGAAACACTGAGAAATGCTTGTATGCTAGTGCCTAAGAAGAAAAAGTTCACTAGGACAACACAGTCAAACCACTTGTTTAAGACCAAACAAGGAAATTTATATCTGAGTTTAATTACTGATGCTTAAATGTACAAACCTTGTTAGCCGCTCATAGATTATCTAAAGGTATATGTAACGAATAATGATATGTCGTCGTCTCTCTGAGGTACGAAGAGATATGCGATCATATCTAATGTTACATGCAGCACTTTATGATTTTGATTGAATAATTCATATCAGTTTTATTTATCCTCACAATCAATAAATCGTATCTCTGGAAGTTCAGAAACTTCGTATCCCCAGTTTTTTAGTGCATTATGCATTATTTCTTTTTGGCTAATACAAAACTTGAATCCTCCAAAACCCTCCCAAATAGCCCCTGACAATTTACCACTTTTCAATCTGCCTTCTTTTATTTCTTTTGTTAATACTTCAATAACATGAGGTTGAAACAGTAGATGCGGTTGACTTTGTCCGACATGAAATAGTGTCATTTTCACCGCCCAGGTGGGGAGGTATAATATGGCAAAGTTCTCAAGTTGTCATCAATGAACCTGAAACCTGCTGGGATGCAAGAAGTGTAGGAAGTGGCGTCTATGTTTATGTACTAGAAGTAGA
>CAZPUF010000417.1:0-1399 GCA_964589705.1 uncultured Saprospiraceae bacterium
ACTATTAATAGTATCAGAAAACAATTGTTCGCCGTCATCCTTCTCAGATATTAGTCCAAATCGAAGTTTGTTCTCATAGTTACCTCTGTATCGTAAGGTTAATCGATTAGGATCACCCAAGTAGGAGGGAGGGTCTTCTTCATCGCCTAGATAACCAGCTTGATCTTCTAAAGTCCGGCCCCACTTTAGAAATACTTCATGTCGACTGTTACTAACCATATCCTTCAATGTTACCGGAAGTTTATTCGGATCAGCCACACTCACAAAAGGTCTTATCCGCTGAATATCGACAGTCTGAAAAGATGGGATAGATTGCAACTCTTCTATCATTATCAAATCACCATACTTTGTTCGATGAGACAACAGTTCACTTATTTGTATATCTGAAAGCAAACCTAAGTCCTGAAGATCATCATAAGAAAGGAGGTTGATGTCCTGTGGATTTTCATAGTATATCTTATACCTATCAAACAGCACACTAAGATCTACACCATCTTCTCGATCTTCCAAAAAAAGTTCTACTTGATCCCAAATCTCTTGTGGTAAATCCTGAGATTTAATCTCTATAGACAATAATAGCAATATGAGCATTATCAGTAACCTCATACCTGTTCAGATCTTATTTTTTCCATTGTTGTGTTATTAAGAATACTAGTCACCCAACTTGTAAAATCAAAATAGAGAAATGCGACCTTGTCCAATTTATCCATCTCACTTCCCTTTAGCTTGTGTATTGTGTCTTGAATATAAGGACCAATTCCAAAATTCATAGCACGACTTCCTCTTCTCAGAAAATTCACCATTAATTCTACCACTGGATTATACAGCTTGGCAGATTCAAAAGATTGCTTCACACTAGGGAGTAAATTAATAATCAAGTGAAAATTATTGAGTTTATAGTGACAAAGTAAATGCACCAATCTCGCATAACAGAATATATCTAGTCTCAATTGTAGGTCATTGTCATCTATTACTAAATTTAGATAATCTATCGCTTTTTCATTATCTCCTCTATAGCTGTACAACATTGCATATTTATAATAAAATATCCTAATCCTATGTTTGTCTAGCTTATATACAGAATCAGCTATCCGCGTATTCCATTGCTGGACATAGTGATCAAGCTTATGGAATTTATTGGTTATCAACCTTAGATTGAGCTCAGCATTTGAGAAATATGATAAGTCTAACAAATTCGAAGCCTCATCAAAGTGAATCATTTCTTTCTGACGCCAATCCACATATGTCTTATACCAAGATTCATACTTATCTTGTCGATTTAGGTAAAAACAACTTGTCAACAAATAGTGCATCCCTCTCATAAAGAGTGCCGCATCCCAATTGAGTCTAGACTTTTGATCAGTACAAAGTGTAACCCATTTAACAGCATGTTTGTAGC
>CAZPUF010000418.1:0-1372 GCA_964589705.1 uncultured Saprospiraceae bacterium
TGCTCGATCGTCGCCAGTTCTACATCGACGGTGCGTGGGTCGATCCGGCGGTCGCCAACGACTTCGACGTGATCAACCCGTCGACCGAACAGGCATGTGCGGTGATCTCGCTCGGCTCCGAAGCCGACACCAACGCTGCCGTCGCTGCGGCGAAGGCCGCTTTCCCTTCGTGGGCAGCGACCCCGGTACAGGAACGAATCGAATTGCTCGAGAAGCTCCTCGAGATCTACAAGACCCGTAGCGGCGAAATGGCCGAAGCGATCTCATTGGAAATGGGTGCGCCCATCGACATGTCGAACCACTCCCAGGCAGCGACCGGCTCGGGCCACCTCAAGAGTCTTATCCGAGCGTTGAAAGCCTTCGAGTTCGAACGCCCGCTCGGCCCGCACGCCCCCGACAACGCTGTCCTCTACGAACCGGTGGGCGTGTGCGCGTTGATCACCCCATGGAACTGGCCCATGAACCAGGTCACGCTCAAGGTCGTTCCCGCACTTGGCGTGGGCTGCACCGTCGTGCTCAAGCCCAGTGAGATCGCTCCCCTTAGTTCAGCCCTCTTCGCTGAGATGATCGACGAGGCCGGATTCCCGCCTGGCGTATTCAACATGGTGCAAGGCGACGGACCCGGCGTTGGAACACAGCTTTCTGGCCATCCCGATGTCGACATGGTGTCGTTCACGGGCTCCACCCGTGCCGGTGTGGCCATCACCAAGAACGCAGCCGATTCGGTCAAGCGGGTTGCGCTGGAACTTGGAGGCAAAGGCGCGAACATCATCTTCGCCGATGCCAAGGACGACGCCGTGAGTTGGGGAGTGTGGCGCTGCTTCAACAACACCGGCCAGAGCTGCAATGCACCAACGCGCATGCTCGTCGAGCGCTCGATGTACGACGAAGCCGTGGAGAAGGCAAAGGAAGTTGCCGAGAAGACCGCCGTCGACATCGCCAACAAAGAGGGCAAGCACATCGGCCCAGTCGTTAGCCAGGCCCAGTGGGACAAGATCCAAGGCCTCATCGCCAAGGGCGAAGAAGAAGGCGCACGCCTGCTCGTGGGCGGAGCCGGTCGCCCCGACGGGTTCGACGAAGGCTATTTCGTGAAGCCGACGATCTTCGTCGACGTTGACGCCGACATGACCATCTACCGCGAGGAGATCTTCGGACCGGTGCTGGCGATCATGCCCTTCGACACCGAGGAAGAAGCGATCGCCATCGCCAACGACACTCCCTACGGGCTCACGAACTACGTGCAGACCACAGACCCCGAAAAGGCTCGGCGGGTCGCTCGGGCGCTGCGCTCAGGCATGGTCGAGATGAACGGGCTACCTCGTGGTGCCGGCGCCCCCTTCGGCGGCTACGGCCAAAGCGGCAACGGCCGCGA
>CAZPUF010000419.1:0-1367 GCA_964589705.1 uncultured Saprospiraceae bacterium
AACCCGCGACCCTCAGCTTGGAAGGCTGATGCTCTACCAACTGAGCTACTTCCGCATTTATTTCTCTTCACTGTGGGGGTGGTAGGATTCGAACCTACTCAGCCAAAGCACTGGATTTACAGTCCAGCCCACCTCTCCAACTGTGGCGCACCCCCAATTAGTTATGAGAAATGAGCCGATGGAGGGATTCGAACCCCCGACCCGCTGATTACAAATCAGCTGCTCTGGCCAACTGAGCTACATCGGCATATGTCAATAATGTTTAATGCTTTCTTCAAAGCGAATGCAAAAATAGCCTTTTTAGTCAAATATGTAAACCTCTAAAATAAAAAATTTATTTCTTGGCCTTTGGGTGGCTTTTTTTATACACTTCTTTTAGTTTCTCAATGCTGTTATGTGTATATATCTGAGTAGCTGATAGACTAGAATGGCCGAGTAACTCTTTTACCGCATTAAGATCTGCTCCATTATCCATTAGATGAGTGGCAAATGAGTGCCTTAATACATGGGGAGACTTCTTCTTTGCAGTAGTTACAGTACTGAGATACCGCTTAACAACATTATATACAAGCTTTGGGTATATCCTCTTCCCCTTGTCTGTAAGGATTAAATAATCTCCATCTGTGGTCAATTCCTCATGAGCGAAATGATCCCTGAGTACTTCAAGATATAAATCGATACTGTCTATAAGCTGTTGTGTTATAGGTACAATTCTTTGCTTATTCCCTTTACCTATAATTTTGATTTGCTGATATGATCTGTCGATACTGTCAGTTTGCAAGTCTATAAGCTCTTGACGCCTCATACCAGTCCCATATAACAACTCTATAATAAGATAATCTCTGAGGAAGGAAAATGATAATTTATTATGCTGCGATTCATTATCCAACAGCGGTTCCAATTTGTTATCTGGAATAGTAGCTGGGAGTTTTTTTGGTGTCTTTGGAGGTATAATTTTCAATAAGGGGTTTGATTTAAAATACCCCTTTCTGATCCCAAACTTATAAAAGGATCGCAGACTACTTAATTTTCGATTGATAGAACGAGGTGTAACCTTATTAGTCACCAAGTCAACTTGCCAGGCCCTAATATGGAAATGCTGGACGGATGACAAGGTAGTTCCAGGATATATTGCTTTGAGAAAAGTTAGAAATTGTCCAAGATCCCGCTTATATGCTTCGTGAGTATGCGTCGAGTACCTTTTTTCAACTAATAGATATTTTAGAAACTGATCTATCATACAACAAACATATTATAAAAATTAACGTTGTGTTCTTTCTTTATTCCATTACGGTATTGTCAAGCGCAATGGCATTTTTGTAAATAAAAGAAGAGAGGATGCGATAGTGAATCACATCCTCTCATTT
>CAZPUF010000420.1:0-1366 GCA_964589705.1 uncultured Saprospiraceae bacterium
CGTGACCGACCAAGATGGTGGTCATGGTGCGCCGCTTCGCCTCAGTAACCAACCGATGCGCACAGTGACGCACCTGTCCAACAGAGCCGGGCGCCGATGACAGTTCGGGGTCGAAGATGGTCTGGATGGAGTCGATGACGACAACATCGGGCTTGATCACGTCGCAGTGGGACAGAATCGCCGAGATCGAAGTTTCTGAAACCAACCACAACCCATCGACAACGGCCTTGAGCCGGTCCCCGCGCATCCGCACCTGGGCAGACGACTCTTCGGCAGAAACATACAGACAGCGCTGCCCCTTGCGCGCCAGCGCGGCACTCGCCTGCAGCAGCAATGTGCTCTTACCAATCCCCGGTTCGCCGCCAAGCAACGCCACCGAACCAGCGACGAAGCCGCCTCCGAGTACTCGATCGAGTTCACTCGCTCCGGTAGAGACCTTCGCTGCGCCATCGATGACCACTTCGCCGATCGGGCGAGGTGCTTCTTGCACAACGACGGGCGCGTCGGCAATTTTGTCGGCGAGTTCCTCGTCGTGGCTGTTCCATTCGTTGCAGTCTGGGCACTGCCCAATCCACTTGGCAGCGGTGTGGCCGCAGCGGTTGCAGACGAAGCGAGTCTTGATCTTTGCCATTGCCGCAGACTACGAAGCGGCTGTGACAGTGAAGAGTTGTCGATAGCGAGCAGCCACAGCCGCCCGTTGCTCAGGGGTGTCCGCAGCACGAAGCGCCCGGTGATACACGGCCAGGTGTCGCCGTCGTCTGTTGGCCACGGTTGGCTGACGAAACGAGGGGTGGTTGATGCTGTGCATGTTCTCTCTCCTTGGAACGTATGCAGCCGAGCCATAGCCTCCGTTGCGATTGAACGGTCCCCCCGAAGGGGAATGACTCTGGCCCGGCTGTTACGGGTGCTCCGCCCGCATGCAGAGATCACCATACACGAACGCTTGTTCGTCGTACAAGTGTTTGTGTATGAAATCTTCTCTGAGGCCTGTCCCCACCGATCCGACTCCAAACATCGATGCACTAATCAACATGCGGGCGAGTGACCGTTGAGCCGCCGAAAACGGGGGGAGCCCCGGCATGTGCCGGGGCTCCCCTTATTGACTGGCGTGGTTTGGTTCTCTACGCCGCTTGTTCCTCTTCTTCCTCCGAGCGACTAGCCCCAAGGAGCAGCGCTCCCGTCAGGAGGAACAGAAGGGACAAGAGCGCCAGTTGCCTGCTTTCTACACCAGTGACAGCAAGCGGAGGACTAGGCGGCGTGGTCGTCACGACCGGAGGAGTCTCCGATACGGCGAGGATCAAGGTCGCCCCATCGTTGTCATCCTCGTCGCCATCGAGATTGTCGATCACATCGTCGACTTGAACGT
>CAZPUF010000421.1:0-1355 GCA_964589705.1 uncultured Saprospiraceae bacterium
AGAATTCTGAGTCTAGGCTAGCACCATCAAACTCATCACTCCATATCAAATCCATATTGGGGTATGATTCTGGTGTAGAATATCCTGTAGAAGGAATAACAACACTTCCATTACCAGCATCATCATTTTCTATAGTGATATCTACTTCTGCGACACCAACTTCTGCACCTGTTGCCTGTACGATTCGAAGTATGAACGTCTCATCTAATTCGGACTCATCATCACCAATTAATTCTAATCTTATATTCTCTTGTACCGCACCTGGCGCAAATTCAATAGTTCCAGAAAAGCCTACATAATCTTCTCCTGCTACGGCACTACCATCTACTGTCTCTACTTCTACAGATACAATGGCGTCGGCTCTTTCTGATAATCTGATGCTTGCAAAGAAAGATCTATCCTGATTACCTTCTTCTATAGATATAGGATCTAATGATACAGTGGGTGTCACATCCCTGCCTGTTCCACCTCCACCTCCTGGAGGATTAGGCATTTCAGTAATAGACTCACCACAAGAAAGTAATTGGAAGGTCAGAAAGAATAATACTAATTTTTGCATCTAGCTATAGATTTACTTAGGTCTAAAGATAATAAAGGAGCATCTACCTAACAGCAAATGCTCCTCTATTGTTATACTATATGTACAGAGACAAACAATTTGTCTGCATAATACTATTCGAAAACAAAATTTCTCACAAAGAAAGTACCTGTGTCAGTATGAGCTCCATCTCCTATCTGTAAGAATATCATATCGTAATCATTTCTTTCGAATGGTGTGTTGCCATTGTCCATATTCAAGACAGTTGATGGCATATCCAAACTAAAAGAAATTGTAACCCACTCGTCTAATGGTGCATTAGAACCATCCCACTCATATTGCTGATGATCAGTCCACCATTGTTCAGTCTGACTCCTATCTGCAAGACCTATAATCACATTAGTCGTTAGTGTACCACTGTAATCATTTGTGCTTGGAAAATACACGTCAACGGATACAGTCGTCAAATTTTCGAAATTGATATCATTCTTTTCAGGTGCTGTCTGAAACTGTAATTCCTGGAATTGAATATCAGGTCTGTTAAATTGACCTACTAACTCACCTGATCCAGTTGGGTCAGCTACACCAAAGTCAACAGTAGAAGCTGATTGTATAGTATCAATAGATCCTGGTTCTGCAAAATCAATAAATAATCTACTTGGAGAAGCGTCTGGAAAATCCTCACCAAATGGCACTGGTGGTGCAGCGACAGTAACTAATTCAGGCTCTAAGCTAGCGTCAGAATAACTAGCATATCTTATTGGCCAGTATACGCCGTCATAGATAAATTCTATCAACATCACATCAAATCCTGCAT
>CAZPUF010000422.1:0-1354 GCA_964589705.1 uncultured Saprospiraceae bacterium
GCACATAACTGGCAAGACCTTTTTGATGGAGTACTTACCGCCGAAATCATTGTGGAGGTATTCCATGCGCTGGAAGATTTTCATCAAGTCATAAATTCTTTCATTAAGACCTAATATGAAATCCTCTAGATGGGGGTTTAGTGCAGCTAAATCTTGATTGCATTTTCCTTCAAAGCCTTGATTCCATACTATAACACTACCCACGTCACCAATATCCTCTCTCAACTTTTCCGTAACCACATGTACAGGAGAAGAGGCATCCTTATGAATGTATTCCTTATGTTCAGTTCTGCCATCCCTATGGACGATATGCAAAGAATACTGAAATACTGTTTGCTGATAAGGATAAGTCTTATCATACTTGGGTACGCCACAGGCAAGTGTCTCATAATCTAGGAAATATAGCGGATACTGAAGCCCTTCCAACTGCTTTACTATTTTGTCTTCTTTCAAGATTCTTTCTTCACTTAGAGCAACTGCTACTTGTTGCTTATGCTTGTCCGTAAGCTGGATATGTTCAGGAATACTATCTAGAGATAAATGTCCACCATCAACTAGTTTTCTCAGTGTTTTCTGTGATCTACCTACCGCTCTAAGGTCATAGACACTATAAGCAGGCACCTCTGCATATAAAACCTTAAATGCCCGGCAGTGTCTTGAACGGCCTTTGTACTTACACGAGCAATCAGTAGGCTGGGGCATAGCTAACAAATGATTAGCGTGGTTTATCTCCATCAACACTTCAGCTTCTAAATCGATGCATTCTGTAGTGATTTCTGAAAGAATAAAAAGAGCATTTAGGTCCAGGTCACCTTCTTTGATATACTCTTTATTCAGTTCCATGAGATAGACATTGGCAATACGGAGACCTGCACGCTGAGCAACAATGCGCTGGAAAGCAGCATCATAGAGATGCTCTTTGTTTTTCTGGGCAACTGAAGTACTGGACTTTACCTCAATGATATCCCAACCATTGAGCAATTCATTATATACTAGGATGTCACAACTGGCAAAGAGGCTTCTGCCCTTTCTTTGACCTACTAGGAAACTTGCCTGGAAAAGTTTCTGAGTGCCTTCAGCTATGAGCTGCTGCGTTTGCCTAGCTGCTTGCTCTGGCTTTCCTTTGACTAGGGTGCCATCGGGATGAAGCTTCCTTGCACATTGCTCTACTTCATAGCCTTGCTTTTTTAGTCTTTCTATAAATGGGTCGGTCTGTTCTTCTGAAAGCAGCTGTGGGGCATTTTTATAGAACCATATAGAAGCTGGGCAATTTCTATAGGTGAGGTAGTCAGACTTTGTAAATAGATTATTCTTACTCATATCTCTGGTTTGTTTTGTATTCACAATACAAAGA
>CAZPUF010000423.1:0-1352 GCA_964589705.1 uncultured Saprospiraceae bacterium
GATTCTTCCTCATTAAAATCATAGAACAAGAGTTCTTCCAGAATTGTCTATCGACCCTCTAAGTGGGATACAGATATCTGTCTGATTTTCAGTAATGATAATCTTCGCTCAGTACTTTTACTAATAGAAAATTTTCCTCTGATTCGATGTCAAAAAGACACAGCGCTCCTGTGGTAATCATTTTATAGAGTGATCCTCTCTCTGAATGAAAATAGATTAAGAGTCTATCGCGTCTGCCAGTTTCGCCATCCCGATTTGCATCAGGAGCAGGATTCGAACCTGCAATTCAATAAAGTCCAATGCTCTAACCATCTGAGCTATAATACCCGTAAGGTAATAGTGGGAATCGAACCCACGACCCTTGGAAAATGGTGGTAATTAGAATAGTATTGATCGTCAAACCACTAGTGAACACTATGGCTACATGGGGCTATACAGAAACCCGCATCAGGTATCACTTACTAATCTAAAATCCTTCTTCATCACCTATGTGATTAATCTTAATTTAATTCTTTTGTCAGTAGCTTTCTAATGACAGTACAAAAATGAAAGAGCACTACGCAGTCTAATTGCGTAATAAGAAATTACTAATTCTAAGTGGTAACGGATGGTATCGAACCACCTACCTCCTGTTCTTCACACAGGCGCTCTACCAAATTGAGCTACGTTACCATTTTAGGGTGACTCCGAGACTCGAACTCTGTTCTACTCCGTCACAAGGAGTTGTTTTACCTGTTAAACTAAAGCCACCATTTTGTGAAGGAGTCAGGACCTATTTCCTGACTCCTTTTTTGATTGCTTTCTCATTTTCTTGAACTCCTTTTTCTTGGCCTTGATTCTATTCGATATCATATTTAGCCAATTGATGGTGTCACAATTGAGACTAAGCAATCTCGCTGTTGTCAATATTCCTTCTGCATCTTTATACCTTCCTTGGATTTCAAGAATCATTGATTTCAAACCTAGGATAGTGCTCTTATCCATAGCTTTTACCTTGACGGCATATTCAATAATCTTATGTGCTTTATCTATCTCGCCTAACCAAATTTTGAGTATTGTCAGATGCTTGTAGGTATCGACATAATTCAAATTAGCTTGTAGCGCTTGATTAAATGAAGCTTCTGCCTCAGCATAGTTTTTTAAATTATACATGTGTATTATACCATGCAGACACCATGACTGAGCATGTTCGTCTTCGTAGGACAATGCATAATTTAGATTTTCTAATGCGTCGGCAATTTCCCAAGGATAGGCAGTAGCCGCTTTCAGATAATACTGATCTGCAAGTGTTATTGCCATAACTTAAAAAATTTAAAATGTAAAAAAATACGAACCGACCTTTGTCCTGTTCT
>CAZPUF010000424.1:0-1352 GCA_964589705.1 uncultured Saprospiraceae bacterium
GGGTCAGAGTTGTCAGGTACGGGTTGCAGTTGGTTGATAGAAGGTTCATTGACACTGGTGTTGTATCGTACTCTGATATTGTGCGATTGACCAAGTTCATGTCTGAAATTAACTCTAGGTAAAAATGCAAATACTCTGTTTTCTATCAGTAATCCTTCTGATATTATATCTCCTTTAAGTACTGAATTTTGAAAGGCAGCTTCTACGCTTAACTGCGTCAATTCTGTATTTCTGTGCCAAGTCAATGAAGGTCTGTCGAAGTTATAGTCTCTGGTGTAGTGATTACTCAAGTCATCATTGATGATGGTGGTACCTGATAATATATCTTCCACCTCTCTTCTGATTTCATTATCAAAGTTGGAACGGACATATTTTGCTTCCAAGAATTGGTCAGCTTTAATTGGTTCTACGTAAGAGACTTGGAATCTAAAGTTATTACTGTCATCATCTTGGAGCTGACTTTGCACTATATCCTCTACTATCTCCGCCTGCCCGAAATCATCGAAAAAAGTATTCAATGAGTTCAAGTCACCATCACTATCAGACCGCGTATCATTGAGACTACCTTGAAGTGTCAAAGTCCGCTTCTTAATCGTTCCAAAGTTTTTTCTATAAGTAGCCCTTCCAGTAAAATTGAGGCTAGAGCCATCATTGAGGTAATCCTGTGTTGAACTATTCTGCGCAGAAAAATCTTGGGATAATCGCTCTGATAACCCATCTAGTGTGGCACCGCCATTATTAACTACAGCACCTACATTTATGTCAAGATTCTGAGACGAGTCTATTTCAATTTCAAATTCAGTATTGAACCTATGATTGACAGAGCTATTAGACTCTAGAGCGGTTTCATTATCAAAGAAACTAGCACCTCGTCCAAAGTTCTCTCTGGCCACGATACTTTCTATATTATTAGAAATATCATTGAGAAAGTAGCTTGCCGTGAAGTCTACCTTTGAAGAAATATCATGATTGATATTGAGTCCGCCGGCATTAGTTGTCACAAATCCATTGCTCAGACCATTGTTGACATTCAAGCCATTTCTCCCGCCTCGAAATCCGACACCTTGCATAAAGCTGACGAAGTCTCTAGACGAAAAGCCTTGTTCATTCACATTGTTAAAATTGCCTATGGCTGAGATTTGGGTTTTGGTAGAAAATCTGTTGAGTGATAATCGGCCCTTATATCTGCTGTCAGTCCCATACCCCGCTTCAATAGTTCCAAATTGTCCTTGACGTCTGTCTTCTTTCAGTTCTAGATTGATCGTCTTTTCTCTCTCTCCATCATCTACACCTGAGAATTGAGCTGCATCAGATTTCTCATCGAATATTTGGACTTTATTGACAGCATCTGC
>CAZPUF010000425.1:0-1349 GCA_964589705.1 uncultured Saprospiraceae bacterium
AATATACTGCTATCGGAACATCAGGGAATTGGGCGCTGATAAGTGCTTTGAAAACCGAGAGCTGTATCATGTCCGTTACTAGAAACAAATCAGGTTTGTCCTTTAGTGCCAAGACGCTTTCTGCCAAAGTAATGGCCGCCCCATGCATCCGCCACTTCCAATGTCTTCCGGGCAAAGACAATATATCTATGTCATGATGGCTATTAGCTGCCAGCTGCTCAGCCCATTTTTTGTGTGAGCCTGTAAAAAAGGGCTCAATAAGTATGATATGTTTTTTGTCCAATGAATTGCTGGATATAGAACAAAGGTCATCATTCAAATAGTAGAATTAGTAAAATAGTCTCATAATTTATCCTAGTGATGGGGTTGCAAATCAATAATAGTGAAGTGAAATCCTCTAGTCATCATTTTCGAATCCAGTTTTGTTCATCAGATTTGACATCTTTTTTGTCTGCCATTGGCATTTTTGACAATAGGAACTTTTGATTATTCAAAAGGAAAAATTGATGAGAATAGATCTCTTTAAGTAATTGAAATTTGCGCTGGAAATAAATTGTGTAAATTATAATTAATAGAAATGTCAATAATCAACAAGATTAAATTAGTAGCTGCTGTCGTCTTATTCGCTGGACTAACTGCAGCCCAAGCTCAGGTTAACAAGGTTAACTTGACACAGACAAAAGGGGAATTCACAACTAAATCATTAACCTTAGAGCCTGGTGACTATCAGTTTGTTATCGCTAATGAAGGTGTCGGTCATGATGTAGGCTTTGTATTAGCGCCAAAAGGCAAAACAGATCCTAGCAACCATATTAAGGAAGCATATGTGACGAGCCCTGTAAAAACTGGGTCTACTTCTATGTCTCAAGTGGTCTCTCTTGAAGCAGGTGAATATGTGTACTTCTGCCCGCTTAATCCGACTGAAGAGTATAGTCTTACAGTATCAGGTAAGATGATGGATAAAGGTCATGGAATGATGAAAGGGGAAAAAATGATGAAGAAGGGGAAGGTTAGAAAGGTTGAATTAGCCCAAACTAAAGGCGCATTTACAACTGAGTCCCTAAGCCTAGCAGCTGGCAAATATCAGTTTGTTATCGCTAATCAAGGCGTTGGTCATGATGTGGGATTTGTATTAGCACCTAAAGGCAAAACAACTCCAGAAAATCACATCAAAGAAGCTTATGTAACTAGCCCTGTAAAGGATGGTTCTACTTCTATGTCGCAAGTAGTCACTTTGGAGCCGGGAGAGTACGTATACTTCTGCCCGCTTAACCCTACTAAAGAGTACAGCTTGACTGTCACTGAAAAAATGATGAAAAAAGGACATGACATGAAAAAGAAGGGGATGA
>CAZPUF010000426.1:0-1346 GCA_964589705.1 uncultured Saprospiraceae bacterium
AAATTCTGGGCCAATAGTATCTGTCTAGATGAGAATTAAAGGTAGGTAAATACTTCAAAATCGGTGATATAGGGAGTGGCTTCAAATATCTAATGACCGTTAGTCGCCAGCAACCTACCTATTGTTACATTGTCTCCCTTCCAAAAAACTATTTTCCTATATTGTTAATATGTACACTGGAATAATTATAGATGACGAACCAAAGATTCAGAAGGTCTTAGAGATTAAGCTTAAGGAGTTTTGTCCTGAGGTAACCCTTGTCGCTACTGCAGTAGATGTCCCCACTGCCTATGATGCCATTATTGCTCACAAGCCAAATCTTATATTTCTCGATATTAATATGCCAGGCGCATCTGGTTTTAAACTATTGGAAAAATTTGAAAAAATAGATTTTGAAATCATCTTTGTGACTGGTTATAATGAATATGCCTTGGATGCGCTGAAGGTAAGTGCCGTTGATTATATTCTAAAGCCTATAAAAACTGATGATTTGATTAACGCAGTGAAAAAGGCTACAAATCAAATTGAGAACAAAAAAATTGTCGATAAATACAAAGTGCTTCAGCATAATATTAATAATCTTGGCAGTCAGGATACAAAGATTACGATAGCCAGTGCAGAAGCCATAGACATTATTAAGATATCAGATATTGTTCGCTGTGAAGGGTGGAATAAATATACTCGCATACACTTGGAAAGTAAAAATTACCTGCTCAGCTCTTCCAATATTGGTTCCTTTAGAGAACAGCTAGAGCCCTATGGATTTTATGCTTGCCATAAATCTCATCTTATCAATAAGAAAAAAATAAAGCGATACTTAAAAGAAGGTATCATTACTATGAGCGATGACTCTTCCATTCCTGTTGCTCGACGACGAAAAGAATTTTTTGTAAATACGATACTTAGGAATATCGAAAGTTTATAACGAAATTCCCCTTGAAAAAATCGACTATATATATCCTAGCTATAATTAGCTTGTGTCTCGCTTACTCAGCGAAAACATTAGCTCAAATCGATATTTTAGAAACGGTATATTTAGAGACTGATCAGGGTCTCAATAGTAGAGTCAATTCTTTTGTAACTAGAGACAATAGAGGATACTTCTATTTTTTTTCAAGAAATTCCATTCAGAGATATGATGGAAGAAATTTTGAAAATGTGAGCATCGCCAAGCTCATTGATGGCAAAATAAATCTATTCGATTTAAAAAAAATCCATACTCCAACTGACAAAATTATATTGGAATTTCCTCAAGAAAAATTCTATATCATCACTGCAGGAGGATTAGAACTTTCTCATCTGCCATCATATACAAACCCTTCTCCTCGAAGAATAGATAATACAAA
>CAZPUF010000427.1:0-1338 GCA_964589705.1 uncultured Saprospiraceae bacterium
CCAGTTTGGCGGTAGGCGCAATTTCGTATATGACCTTTCCTTACCTGGAGAGTATATGGTTCAGCAATAACACCATACCCTATCTTATAGATGCCGCCGTGCAATGGACCGTAGCAGGATTATTTTTGGCGTGGTACCTTCCTACTAAAAAAGGGTGACATAAACTTATGAGGTAAGCGCTTAATGGTGTCGCTCCTAGCGGAGCTTAAGTTGTGGACTATCGTATTTGAATTACAAAGAATTCGCGCCTACGGAGCTAGGCCTTTGTAGCAAAACAAGTTTCATCGAAAGATAGAAGTCCCGTTAGGGACGACGTCATAATAGAAAAATGGGTTGAATCACGACAAAGCTCCATAGGTGCGGCACGTCAATAAAGAAAAGCATCCGCTAGTTACGAACCTATGTATAAAGAATGATGGACGGCATACCCGTTGAAAACGAAAAAGAAAGTCCCTTTAGGGACGACATCTTAGTAACAAGAAGCGGTCTGAGCAAATGACAGAGCTCCATAGGAGCGACACAAAAGTCCAGCGAAGAATGGTGTAGCTCCTACGGAGCTACTCTTTGTGTAAAAAACAAGGGGGACATCCCAAAGAAAGCGACAAGCCACAGTCCCATGAAAAAGTCCCGTTAGGGACGACATCTTAGTAACAATAATCGGTCTGAGCAATGGCAGATCTCCATAGGAGCGGCACTAAAGAAGCCGCATAAGAAAATGTAGCAATAAAGAAACCTTTGAAATAAATCTGTAAATTGAAACAAAATCAAAGGCTCTAGGAGCAGTACAAAAAGAACAAAATGCCTAACACCTACACCCAAATATACGTTCAGATTGTATTCGCCGTGAAAGGAAGACAGAATCTCATCTCTGAAAACATACGTGAAAAGGTAGAAAAATATATCTGTGGAATCATATCAAATAAGAACTCAAAACCATTAGCAATTTATTGTAATCCAGACCATATTCATATACTTATTGGATTAGATTCATCGACATCAGTATCAGATATTGCCAGAGATATAAAAGCCAATTCTTCGAAATGGATTAATGAGCAAAAGATGGTTAGTGGTAAATTTAATTGGCAAGAAGGATTTGGTGCATTCACATATTCCAAATCTCAAATTGATTCTGTAGTCAAATATATTTTAAATCAACCTGTGCATCATAAGACTATATCTTTTAAGGATGAATACACTGACTTCCTTAAAAAGTTTGAAATAGAGTATGATGAAAAATTCTTATTCAATTGGATTAAATAAATGTACTAATCGGAGAAGGTGTTGTGTCGCTCCTAGCGGAGCTTAGTTGTGTTTTATCGTTTTTGAATTACAAAGATT
>CAZPUF010000428.1:0-1309 GCA_964589705.1 uncultured Saprospiraceae bacterium
GTGGGTCACCAGTGCCTGGTTCTGGTCTATCAACTGACAACCATTTGGAGTCAGTTACTTCAAAAGTAAATTGAATATTGTCATTATCTGGAAAGCTGTCTCCTGGAGTAGTATTGTCATAATCCACTGTGTGTAAACCTAATATAGGAGATGGAATATATACCTCTTCAAATATATTGTTCTCATCCATATAACAATAAGGTGGTCTATCGAGATAGGCGTCATTTATAAAGGAATTATCTACATCTCCATTTGGTGTTCTTGCGGTAGCTCTAATTGTTATATCTGTCGCAGTGATGTTACCAAGGTTGTCTACATCCACTTGCAATGGAATAGGCTGCACCATTGAACGTGGGATCGCAGTTGCTGGGGCCTGCGAATAAGAGGTATTGTCCAGTTCAATATCAAAATAGCTGCCATTGATTAATCTAACATCGTCTATCGATGCATAGTAATAATTACCAATATGTCTAAATTGCAATTTGACACTGGCTTGCCCATTGTAATTTTCCAAGGGGATTACTAGATTACCTTTACCACCAGTATTGACTGGTGTAGTCCTAAATAAACAGTCGGGATTTTGAGAAGGTAATTCAGAATATGGATCAGAACTAATTACTAGACTATCAGGCCAAGAGACACCATCATCATAACTGACGATAAGTACTGTATTAGTTCGCGTAAATATTCTCCACTGATGCCAAAACGACACAAACAGGCCATCTATTTGATGGTTTGTAAGATCTATGGTTGGGCTAAACAAAGACCCTGTGCACGGAGCACGGCAAATAAGGTTGTGGAACTGGGTTTCATAATTATCTGATGGAAAAGACATGAATCCATTGCATGAGGTACCTTCAATTGCTACATTAGTGAATGCTCCTGTAATTATAGGGTCCTCAGTCCATGCCCAGGATGTATCCATTTCTGATACGACAGTCCATCCGTTTAGTCCACCATCAAAGTCTCCTTGTCCTGGTTCAGCACCCCAGATAACTTCAGGCCCATATTCAGGTATATCGCATCGGAATCCTAAATTAACTTCGATTGGATTGTCTTCAGCAACCACTCTGATAGTATTACACAATTCTAAGGATAGGTAGAATACTGGAATCGTCACTTCTTCCGCCCGATCTCCTGGATCTTCAAGGATTGAGCCTTGACCATTTATCATTGCAGATGACGATGGCAACAGCACCACTCAATTCAGCGTTGAGTGCTTTTTCGCCCAATTGACAATCACCATGGTCCACGAAGGCAATCATGCCATCGATATTGTCAAATCCTACTTCACAGCCATTCGTCACTA
>CAZPUF010000429.1:0-1304 GCA_964589705.1 uncultured Saprospiraceae bacterium
GAGTTAGTTAATTTTCAGGTGTCAGAATCATGCATAGATGTTTCTAATAATTCCGTCGATGTTGTTTTTACTGTAGATGCAACTGATGATTTGAGCGGGATAGATCAAGTTCTTCTCTTGGTTTTTTCTCCAAATAATAATGGCAATTCACTTTCCCTCAGCTTAGTATCTGGTACAATAAATAATGGAACATTTGAAAGTACCATTTCATTTGACAACACTGATGTAGATGGTGTTCACACCTTTTTCCTCATTCTGGAAGATTCAGCAGGAAATGAATCAGAATTTTCCGATACAGATCTCACTAATCTTGGATTCCAAGGTACAATTAGAGTTAGTAATCAACCGACTTGTGTTAGTACAGATATTAATACTATAGAAGTCAGTGAAAGTAATTATGGATTGGTATATTATCAATCTAACAATAATTGTCATCGTATAAATGTGGCTGATGATGGAACATTGACAGTTGCGACTATACCTTGCACCACATCTTCAACAGATTTCATTATTTCTTGTGGTAGTCTATATATCAATTCAACAAATCCAAGACTTGTATTAAAATCACCTAATAATAATTGTTGGAAAGTACATTTAGATTCAATAGGGAATATTAGTACTCAACCGACCAATTGTATGTCAGGAAATTCGAATACAATTGTAAGTGGAGATATTGTATTTGATAATCACTTGTTAAATCAAGGTGTTGTATTGAAAACCTCAAATAATACATGTGGCAAGTTAATCTTAAATAGCAGTACACAATTGGAGAATCAAATAATTTGCTGCCCAAACTAAAGTAGTACTAACTTCAATTGACAACCGATAACATTTGATAATCATTCCATACTTATCGGCCATTGCTCAATATCTAAACACATAAGTACGGAAGATATCATAATAGACCGAATGAACTATAAACCACAACTGGATACTGGACCGAACATTACAGCGTATCCAGCTGATTAGACTGTTTATCCTCGCTGATGGTCCAGAAGAAGCCCACAAAGAAGAATCGGTCCTCATTAGGTCTGATAAGCTCAGACTGATAGAAGCCATTCACATCTGGAGCATCAGCATACCGTCGGCCAAACTCATTCCTAAACCCTGGTGCATTGGATACCGAGACAAAGAGAATCTTCTGCTGAGAGATCAGCCAGGACCAGCTCAGACTCACATTATGAAAATAGCTCGATCGCTCCGTCATAAATGCCGAGGTATTGGGATTATCGACTCATACCCCAGATAAGACACAGACAGCACCTGTGGCCCAGTCATCGTCGTGCTGAAACTAAAAGTCCCCC
>CAZPUF010000430.1:0-1290 GCA_964589705.1 uncultured Saprospiraceae bacterium
TTCGGCGGGCACGGCCTGACTCTATCTAGCTAGCTGGGGGAGTCCAGATCGCACCTTCGGAGCCTTCGCTTTCGAGACCACCCCACACGATGAGTTGAGTGCCGGTCCATACGGTGCTTGGGTTGCGGACGCCGGTCATGGGCCAATCGTCGAACTGATGCCATTCACCCGACGCAACGTCCATAGCAACGGGCGGCTGGTCAGGGGAGAGGACCACCAGCCAATCGCCAGCAGCAGCGAGCGTGACCTCGCCGAAGTCGCCGGTCGGGACCATGTCCAACGGTTCCCACGTCTCGCCGTCGGCCCGATAGACCTCGGCGGTTCGCCCGTCCTTGGCTGCTAGGGCCAGCGCCACGATCGTGTTGCCAACCACGGCTGAGATCGGTAGGTCCACCGAGGTTGGTCCGGAAAGAAAACGAATCGCCGGTTCGTTGGGTCGCGTGGGGTCGACGACGACGCAGTTGCTGTCGCCGTCACAACTCACGAACTGGTTCCCGAGAGACGCAACGGTCGAGCCAGCCGGGGCTTTCAAGTGCATCACTGGTCCCCACTCGTTCGAGTCTGGAAGGTATTCGGCGAAGGACACAAAGTCGGGTCCAGACTGGCCAACCGGCCAGCGCTCGGAGCCGACCCCCCACAAGCGGCCGTTAACTTCGACAACCGAGAACAGGACGACCGATACCTCCGGCGGCTCAACGAAACTGCCATCGCGCAGATTCACGCGCAGCAGAGAGCCTTTGGTGACGGCGAAGACCTCGTCGCCGACCGCGAGCGCCGCCGCCACGTCGGGATGGGTGACGGACGGCGTGTCCGCTCGGTCCCATGAATCAGTGACGGGGTCGTAGAACGCTCCGCTGCCAAGCGCACTGACCGCCTCGCCGTAACCGGTTCTCCCGGCCCAGAACACTGCTGTTTCGCCGTTCCAGGCAGCTAGTCCACCCTCCCGCGGAACAATCGGAGCGTCTGCGATCGCACGCCACGACCCGAACCCGGTGGGGTCGGCCGAAGTGGCGAGCGGGTTCGTAGCGCGACCGGGGCTGAACCATCGCCCAGCCGCGACCACGCCTACGCCAGTGAGTGCGGCAGCGGCGGTACCGACGAGAAGTCGACGCCGTGGAACTACCGCTTCATGGTCGGCGTTGAGCGTGGGTTCTTCCAGCAATTCAAGCGGTGCTTCAGTCTCGCCCATGAGGCCTGATGCCAACTCTGGAAGTTCAGTGCGCAGGCGTTCTTCTAGTGCGGTCATTGGAGTTCCTTTCTCAGGATTGCCATCGCCCGGCGAGCGAGCGA
>CAZPUF010000431.1:0-1290 GCA_964589705.1 uncultured Saprospiraceae bacterium
TTCTTACACTTGGAATTTTAACAAGTATAAAGGCACAACATCTAGATGTAGAAGGAAGAATTAAAATTGATACTGTCTTCCAAAGTTTAAATAGTGAAAAAGTACTAATGCATGATGATAATAACATTGTTACTCATTTGCCAATCTCTAACTTTGACACCAGCCAAATAAATGAATTACAGCTTTTAAGCTTCAATGGCGATACAATATTTATATCTGAAGGTAATTTTATCATACTTCCAGGTCTTTCTTATTTGAGTACTTTGTTACCTGACGTTCAAACAAGATTAAACAATGGTGAATCTCCATGTCAAATTGTTAATTCTGGTGTTTCAATCGACTCTTTATATGGAAAAACTTATAAAGGAGGTTTGATTTTTCATTTAGATACTAATACTTGCGAAACCTTAATTGCTTTATCAATTAGCTTAAATCAAGAACAGTGGGGGTGCATTGGTCAAAATATAACTGGTGCAAATAGTATAAATATTGGTGATGGTCTAACTAATACAATCTCAGTAGTTTCAAACTGTAATGATTCAAACTTTGCTGCCAAAACAGCTTTGGACTTAAACAATGGATATAGTGATTGGTATCTGCCAACTTTAAATGAGCTACGTGAAGTACATGATAATCTTCATTCACTTAATTACGGTTCCTATCAAAATTCTGCACATTGGTCTTCATCTCAAAACAACTCGGACGCAGAAAGAGCTTGGACAGTTTACTTTGAAAACGGGAACTGGAATTCCGTTGTAACAAAAGACGTACAAAGCTATATAATTCCAATACGAAAAGAATAAAATAGACATATCTATAACAATGGCTAGAACATTCATGGCGGGCAAAAGTCCACCACGCCGTCTAGCCTGTCGTTACCGGTAATCACAATATTTAAATCACTAATTTCAAATCATTATACAAAATTAGGTAATGTACTTTAGAACAATCAAAATTAGATGTATGTGGGCCTTAACATTACTTACCAATGTGGCTCTAACCCAGAGTGACACAACCCCACCGGAGTTAGTTAATTTTCAGGTGTCAGAATCATGCATAGATGTTTCTAATAATTCCGTCGATGTTGTTTTTACTGTAGATGCAACTGATGATTTGAGCGGGATAGATCAAGTTCTTCTCTTGGTTTTTTCTCCAAATAATAATGGCAATTCACTTTCCCTCAGCTTAGTATCTGGTACAATAAATAATGGAACATTTGAAAGTACCATTTCATTTGACAACACTGATGTAGATGGTGTTCACACCTTTTTCCTCATTCTGGAAGATTCA
>CAZPUF010000432.1:0-1288 GCA_964589705.1 uncultured Saprospiraceae bacterium
AGTAATGCTTAATAGCTAATTAACCTCTTCTTCTTTCCAGGAGTATCATCATTATGAGACCGAGCATGATTCTGTCATCGTCATCGTTGTCTATAGTGCCTACCTTTTCTACAAGAAATTCACGTCCCCAAAATGACGGCTGCTTCTTTAGCTTGACAATCACTTCGTCTTTTCTATTTTTCAAAAGATAAGTAGGGTTGAATAAGTATCCTGTTAACATACCTAGTATGGGAATTTCACCAAATATTCCATCAGCAACTTTTACCCAAGCTTTCTCTTCTCTTATATTGTATTGCGCTTTTTCGAACTGGTCTATTAATTCATACTTGGTATTCCAGAGAGAACGCCATCCTTTTCTGACTACTTTTCCTATCGTATTCTCATTAGCGTCATAGAAAGTATATGCGGCATTAAAATCTAACCACCTATCTGCTTTTATTCTGTAGTTGGTTTTGGATTGGCTCTCGTCGGCGTAGATGACGATATCTTCTTTTAGCTTGAACATTTTTTGTTTGACATAGGCGACTACTTTACCATTGGCATCCGTTGCTGTAAAGTCATTAGCCAGCGTACTAATCTTAAATCTGAAGTTGAGAGGAAATTGCAAATCTTGCATGGGTGGTCTTGATTGTGAATTAACTTATATTTTAACTTAATGTGATCTGAGGTTAAAGATAATAGAAGTAATAATAATATCAGTCTAATGAGTTTGTGGCTTAATTTATAATAGCAATTAACTTCTATAGGAATGCCTTACGCTTCTTTTACTTCTTTTTAGTCTTACATGAAAGAAATAATGTTTCATCAAATTGCTTTTCCAATATTACTTCCAAATTGGCTTGATTAATAAATGTCATTACATCTGTATAATCCATTTTCAATTGGCATTCATCAATACTTGTTGTGTTTGAAATAAGTGGTTCTATTAATATGATAGTTCCATTGGGATTAAGACTTTTCTTGATAGATTTCAGCATTTCTGCTTTCTTTGAGAAATGATGGAAGGCATTTCTAATAATTATTCTATCTGCCTTCATTCCTAGGTTTATGTTTTTTTCTTTTCCTTTTACAACAGTTATTCTATCATAGTCATTTACACGTCCCCCGAATAAGTCTATTTTTTCAAGTAAGTATTTTTTTATAAATGGGTCAATTTCATTCAGAATAAATCGATTGTTTGGATACAGTAGGGTAGTAATAAAGATATGATTACTAACACCTGATCCAATATCAGCAATTATTTCACCATCTTGAATATTTAAAAAATCGAATTCTTGAAGCTTTAAAG
>CAZPUF010000433.1:0-1280 GCA_964589705.1 uncultured Saprospiraceae bacterium
TCACGCCGGTGATCGGTTCGTTCTTGTACGCAAGAGCGATCGAGACCGCAAAGAACGGGTTGTGGTTCAAGAAGTTGCTGCTGCCATCGAGCGGATCGACGATCCAGGTGTAGTCGCTTCCACGATCGACGAGCCCGGTCTCCTCGGTGAGAAGGTTGTGCTCGGGGCAGCGATCGGTGAGATGGCCCATGATGATCTCATCGGCTTCGTGGTCGTTCGCGGAGGTGACCTCTTTGGAGAGGCTTCGGTTGCCGACCGACATGATGTCGGTGCCAAAGACCGATGCGTGATGGCTTCGAAAGTTACTCGCTAAGTGCTTGCCAGCAAGCGTCGCTGCTTCGACGGCAACATCGGCAAAATAGTGCATACCCCAACATCTCCTCATTGACCCTCAGTGGGGCCTCTACGCGATAGTACTCGCGCCGCTAATTCTATGGGTGAGTAGGGTTTCCTACAGCCACTGGGCCTTGTGACCTATAAGCCGATCTGGTCAGCCAGCAGCGCACGATGGTAGGTCGGGTTGCCAAAGAGCAATTCCGAGCTCTTTGCCCGCTTGAAGTACAGATGCGCCGGATGCTCCCAGGTGAAGCCGATCCCACCGTGGATCTGGATGTTCTCCGATGCCGCATGGAAGTACGCCTCGGAGCAATAGCTCTTGGCCAAACTCGCCATCGCTGGCAACTCATCGTTGCTCTGCGCTGCACACCATGCGGCATAGTAAGCGGCCGACTTCGCAGACTCGACTTCGAGCAACATGTCCGCGCACTTGTGTTTGATGGCTTGGAACGATCCGATCGGACGACCGAACTGCTTGCGGTCTTTCGCGTATTCGACCGCCATTTCCATGGCGAGCTCCGCGCCGCCGACCTGTTCGGCTGCGAGCCCGACCGCGGCCCGTTCCAACATCGCGGAAAGTGTTGCCCATCCTTGTCCGTCGGTTCCGATCAACCGCCCGAGCGCGGCCGACAGTTCGATCTTGGCCTGGCGGCGAGTTTGATCCATCGTCGACAGTTGGGTTCGGGTCAGTCCGGCGGCATCGCCGTCGACCGCGAATAACGACACACCAGCGTCGGTCCGGGCAGCGACGATGAACAAGCCGGCGATGTGGCCGTCGAGCACGTAGTGCTTAGCGCCATCGAGTTTCCACGCATCGCCGTCTTTGGTAGCGGTGGCGGTGACACCTGTTTCGTCCCAGGCGCCGTTCTCTTCGGTAAACGCGACCGTGGCAATCAGTTCACCGCTGGCGATGGCGGGGAGATACTCGCTCGCAGCGTCAGCAT
>CAZPUF010000434.1:0-1260 GCA_964589705.1 uncultured Saprospiraceae bacterium
GTAGAAGATTTAGCTCCTCATTCTCGTAGACTATTTTTTTACTCTGCCCAAAGCTATTCAAGGGCTTACCTCTTAGACTAAATACAGCTTGGGTTTGTACATTTCTGGCCTTCGTGATAGATCCACTTGCTGAGTCCCCTTCGGTAATAAATACCATTGTACCTTCCTTAATCTCCTGATCACCACGCTTGTCATTATAATGTACCTTACAGTCTCTTAGTTTCTTATTATGGATATTGGCTTTCTTCGCTCTGGCATTTGCCAATTTTTTGATCCCTGCAATTTCTTTTCTCTCTCTCTCAGATTGTTGTATCCGCTTAAGCATGGCTTCTGCAACAGCTTTGTTCTTATGGAGGAAATTGTCAAGATTCGATTCTACAAAATCCACAATAAAAGATCTGACGGTCGCCATGTCCGGCCCCATCTTCAGAGAACCTAGTTTGGTTTTTGTTTGTGATTCGAATACAGGTTCTTCTACTCTGACACTAATAGCACCTACAACTGCTGTCTGTATGTCCTTCGTGTCAAACTGTTTTCCAAAGTGCTTTCTGATAGTCTTGACAACACCTTCTCTATAGGCTTGCAAGTGAGTACCACCTTGGGTTGTGTTTTGGCCATTGACAAAGGAGTAGTATTCTTCACCATATTGGTTGCCATGTGACAAAGCAATTTCTATATCATCACCTTGAAGATGGATAATGGGGTAGCGTAGATTCTCTACATCTGATTTATGTGTAAGCAGATCGAGTAGACCTTTTTTTGAAAGGAAAGTCTTTTTATTAAAATTGATTTTGAGTCCAGCATTTAGATAAGCATAGTCCCACAATCTGTCTTCTATGAAATTATCTTTGAAATTGTAATCTAGGAATATGGACTCATCCGGAGTAAATGAAATCATAGTCCCATTTTTCTCCTTAGATTTGACCACTCTGGATTCCTTTACTAATTCTCCTGTAGTAAACTCAGCAGTCTTGGACTTGCCTTCTCTTACGCCTTTTACGACAAAGCTGGTAGAAAGCGCATTCACGGCTTTTAGTCCTACGCCATTTAGACCCACAGATTTCTTGAAGGCTTTGGAATCATATTTTCCACCAGTATTCATCTTGGACACAACATCTACGACTTTGCCTAATGGGATTCCACGGCCATAATCTCTCACGGTTACAGAACCATCTTCGATCTTTATATCTATCTGTCGACCATGACCCATCACATACTCATCTATGGAGTTGTCGAGCACTTCTTTGAGGAGTACATAGA
>CAZPUF010000435.1:0-1256 GCA_964589705.1 uncultured Saprospiraceae bacterium
ATAGATGTTTATTTTGATAATGTGGGTGGGGAAATACTCGAAATAGCACTCTATCAAATACGTAAGAATGCACGGATAGTCATATGTGGTGCTATATCTCAATACAATAGTTTGGAATCGATAACAGGCCCAAAGAACTATCTCTCATTACTGGTTAATAGTGCTTCTATGCAAGGCTTTGTCGTATTCGATTATGCTGATCGATATCAAGAAGGTGCTATGGAAATAGCAAAATTGATAATGGCAGGTAAAGTAAAGAGTGAAGAGACAATCGTAGAAGGTATAGATAATTTTTATACCGCGTTTCAAAAATTGTTCTCAGGAGAGAAGAGGGGTAAATTACTATTAAAAGTCTAAGAATAACTTTAATGAATTACGTTCTAAAATTCCAGAATCAACTTGCGAAGTTGCCATTTGGAAGAGTGCTATTCTCAAATCTGATCGCTAAAAAAGCGCCCTATTTCATCACTATCAAACCAACAATCCTTGAGCTGAGGCATAATTATATCAAAGTCTTCATGAGAAAAAGACCTGCCGTTCATAATCATTTAAAGACAGTCCATGCCATAGCGAGTTGTAATTTGTGTGAATTTGCGGCAGGTATATGCATGGAATCCTCTATCCCCAAAAACCGAAGATGGATCCCAATAGGAATGACCGTACAGTATCTCCATAAGGCCAAAACAGATTTGACGGCAGAGTGTGACCTTTCTTCAACAGATTGGGAGTCTGTATCCGAGGTGCCATGCAAGGTAGATGTAAAAGATAAGGAAGGACAGATCGTTGTATCTGCAGTTATTACAATGAAAGTTTCAAACAAAAAATAATATGAAAGCCATCGTTTGCGAAACCTTAGGACCTCCTGAAAATCTGGTATACAAGGAAGTTACTTCTAGAGAACCAGGGCCAAAAGAAGTACTCATTAGCGTTAAGGCCTGTGCCATTAATTTTCCAGATACTCTTATCATACAAGGAAGGTATCAGATGCGGCCTGAGTTGCCATTTACTCCAGGTAGTGATATCTCAGGTATTATTAAAGCTGTGGGATCAGAGGTCAAGCATTTCAAAGAAGGAGATAAAGTTTTTGGTGTATTACCTTATGGCGGGATGGCGGAGCAAGCGGTTGTCAGCAGTAGAAATGTATTCCCTATGCCACCAGAGATGTCCTTTGAAGAAGGCGCTTCATTCCTATATGCATATGGGACCTCACTGCATGCAATCAAAGACAGAGGCCAATTAAAAGAAGGGGAGAAAAT
>CAZPUF010000436.1:0-1248 GCA_964589705.1 uncultured Saprospiraceae bacterium
GCTAAGCCGATTAAAAGGCTAATAAAAAGGCCATAAAATGTATATTTTACCATAGTTGTAATCTGTTAAAGCGTAAATGGAAATTGTAAGCCAGTACAAAAGTAGAACAAAATGAAATATCTAGCAGCCTAACTAAACCCAATCTACTGAGTCCAAGTTATCTTAATAAGAGATTGTCGTTGTTATACAAGAAATCACAAAAGAGTTATAATTTGCCCCGCATATGATAGAAACTGCTAAAGAAATAGACATAAAGCTGGATAGCATAGAGGATGCAATCACAGATATCAGAAATGGTAAGGTCATCATAGTGGTGGATGATGAGGATAGGGAGAATGAAGGAGACTTCATCTGTGCGGCGGAAAAGGTCACACCAGAGATTATCAATTTTATGGCAACGTATGGTCGTGGATTGATATGTACACCTATTACAGTGCAGCGAGCAGCTGAACTAGACTTATACAAAATGGTATCTAAAAATACTGCCCTTCATGAAACGGCTTTCACGATATCCATAGATCTGATAGGACAAGGATGCAGTACAGGCATCTCTGCCTATGACCGATCTACAGGGATAAAAGCCATGGTTCACCCAGATACTAAGGCAGATGATTATGCAAGACCTGGGCATATCTTCCCTCTTATAGCAGAGGATGGTGGCGTACTCAGAAGAACTGGTCACACTGAAGCTGCTGTAGATTTGGCTCGTATGGCAGGACTATACCCCGCCGGGACGCTTGTAGAAATCCTCAATGAGGATGGCACAATGGCTAGATTGCCTGAGCTAATGGTGCTTGCCAAAAAGTTGGACTTGAAGATTATAAGCATCAAAGATCTAGTGGCATATAGAATGGCTAATGAGCGCTTGGTCAACGAGAAGATGAGAGTAACGGTGGATACGCAGTATGGTGAGTTTGATATTATCGCTTATTCAGAAACCAGTTCAGGTCTGACGCATATCGCCATCAAAAAAGGAAATTGGGAAAAGGATGAAGCCATACTCACCAGAGTCCACTCCTCTACTAACACTATGGATATTCTTGGCGCACTACTTTATGGGTACGGTGTCCAAATAAACAGGACTTTAGATATGATAGCTAAAGAAGGGAAAGGGGTGTTGCTCTATATGAGACAAAATGATGATGAAGATCCTGTGTTGAATAGCCTGGAGATGATAAAGAAAATGCAAGCATCTGGAGAGTCAGCTAATAGCTTTAAGCCAATGTCACAGAGTAAAGAACAGCGGGA
>CAZPUF010000437.1:0-1234 GCA_964589705.1 uncultured Saprospiraceae bacterium
TGGTTATTAATGATGCTTACGTAGCTATGATCTATAAAAATGAAATCAAGGAGCCATTGCGTATAGGTCAATTGATTACAGGATACATCAAACCATTGAGACCAGATAACAAAATAGATGTTAGTATAAACCCTGTAGGTCACCAACACATAGAACCTCAAGCACAACTCATACTCTCCAAATTAAAATCAAACGGTGGTCATCTGCCCTACAACGACAAAAGCAAACCAGAGGATATCAAAGCGGTTTTTGGCATCAGTAAAAAGTTATTTAAGAAGTGTACTGGTAACTTATACAAGCAAAGACTGATAGCGATAAAGGATGATGGAATTCATCTCCTACAATCATAGGATTATCATTTGCAATAACATTACTTAAGATAATCAAGGATCTTCAAGATGCATCTCTGAGATGTAGGGTGTATCATTATCATTACGGCGACCAATCAAATCTTCTACTCTCAGAGCATCAAATGTGTTTTGAGACATCACATTTGAGTATCATGAGATATATTTCTAAGTTTACTTGATACAAATTACATTGATAGAAAATGCGAAGAATAATTGATGAATGACCTACTCTTACTCATCCCATTATTCTTCCTTATCGCATTCATCTATTCCAGTGCTGGCTTAGGTGGTGGATCGAGCTATCTGGCTACCTTAAGTCTAATGAGCCTTCCTTTTGTGGATCTTAGAATGATTGCGCTTATCTGTAATATAGTCGTTGTCAGTTCCTCCATATTCCTTTTTGCTAAGCATGATTATATCAAATGGCGAAAGATAATTCCGCTGATCCTCCTTAGCGTCCCTTTGGCTTATCTAGGTGGCACCATGAAATTAAATGCTCGATTCTTTTACCTCTTGCTAGGAGGGTCCTTGTTGTTCAGTGCTTTACTGATGCTCATGGATATAAAAAGAAAAGCTTACCGTCTCCCTCGCTACTCCAATGCTGGGATAGGTGGTGGCATAGGTTTTCTGTCTGGAATGGTCGGTATAGGTGGCGGCATCTTTCTCTCTCCCCTCTTACACCTAGCCAACTGGGCAAAGCCTAAGGTTATCGCAGCGACTACAGCAGCTTTTATCTTGGTCAATTCCATTGCAGGGTTGTTTGGGCAGATTCAGACCAATGGCTTTCAAGTAGAGTGGCGATTTTTGTTTGGTCTTATAGGGGCAGTTATTGTGGGCAGCCAGTTAGGCGTTCGGCTTACTATCTTTAAACTAAACCCTAAAGG
>CAZPUF010000438.1:0-1230 GCA_964589705.1 uncultured Saprospiraceae bacterium
ATAACATGCCATGCAATATTTTATAATAGGTGTACCTTATAATCATATCTATATCTAAAGAATCGAAGAAAATAGATCATTTCTTATCTCAAATGATGACAGTATTACAAGCATACTTTTGATAGGGGAGTGGAATTGGCGAAGTTTAGTAGCGTTCATTTTTGTTTTATTTTCATATGTTTGTCACGCTGGCATACTTAATTTCAAACATCGTTAACATTAGTATTATCACTAATGTTATAGTGCTTATTTAAAAATGGAGTACCTCGATATATGTCTCCATCAAGCCATAAAATCTTATAATTTGAGCATTAATAAATTTGAAATTGAATTCTCTCCTATTATTATAGGAACCATGCGACTAGGAGATTGGGGAAGCAATTTGTCTACGGACGAACTCGAAACTTTCATTGATGTGTGTATCGATTTAGGTTTTAAAGATTTTGACCACGCTGATATTTATGGTCATTATACCGATGAAGAAAGATTTGGCAGAGTCATTAAGCGAAGACCTGATCTGAAATCAAAGATTCAAAACACGACTAAATGCGGCATTAAACTAACAACACCCAATAGACCAGCCCACCAACTCAAATCCTATGACACTTCTAAAGAACATATTATCTGGTCTGCAGAAAATTCACTTAATGAACTGGGGGTAGATGTTTTGGATGTATTTTTAATTCATCGTCCAGACTATCTGATGAATCCACATGAGATTGCAGAAGCATTTATGAGTTTAAAGGATGCAGGCAAAGTAAAAGCGTTCGGTGTCTCAAATTTTTCTGCTTCACAATTCGAATTGCTTAATACCCTAACACCACTCGTTACAAATCAATTAGAAATATCACTACTGCAAAGAAATGCCTTTGATGATGGTACTCTAGATCAGTGTCTTCTTCATGGGATTAGACCAACGGCTTGGTCTCCGTTTGGTGGGGGTGCCATATTCTCAGAACAACGAAGTCCAGAAATAGCACGTATTAAAAAAGTGGCAACGGTGTTAGGAGAAAAACATAATGCGACTATAGATCAAGTACTCATTGCATTCTTGCTCAAACATCCTGCTATGATTATTCCTATATATGGAAGCTCAAAAATTAGTAGAATTAAATCCATTAAAGGGGCATTGGAAGTTAACTTAAGTCACGAAGATTGGTATCAGCTATGGGAAGCGGCCATAGGAAATGAAGTCGCTTAAAAAAATACAATAGTAGTATTATAAAACAT
>CAZPUF010000439.1:0-1229 GCA_964589705.1 uncultured Saprospiraceae bacterium
CCGAGATCAGTCCGGTGCTGGAGTTGCTGATGGCCGACGGAGCCTCGACGCTCAATGCTCGGACCGACCCGGCACAAACGCGAACGCTTCCTAACCACACCGCGCAGCTGACCGGCCGTTTCGTCTGGGGCGACGGCGGGCATCGAACGACGTTCAACGAAGACGACGGGACCACGGTTCACGAAACCGCTGGCGGCTACATTCCCTCGGTCTTTGACGTGGTGCACGACAACGGCGGTTCGACGCTGCTGTACGCGGGCAAGGAAAAGTTTGAATACCTGGAACGTAGCTACAGCGTCGCTGGTCGAGTGGATGCCACCGGAGCCGACGATGGCACCGACAAGATCGACCGCTTCGTACGCGGCGCTCCCGAATCGCTCGTCGATGCGTTCGTCCAAGACGTCGCCGCAGCCCAAGACGAAACCACCTACGCGTTCTACCACATCCGTCTTCCTGACGAGTTCGGACACATCTTTGGCTGGGGGTCACTCGAATACCGTTTGTCGGTCACCGATAGCGATCGGTTGGTGGGCGACATTATCGCCGGTCTCGCTGAACAAGGGCTCCTTGATACGACGGCAATCATCGTGACGTCAGACCATGGTGGGCCAACGGGGGATTTCAACCACGGCAGTTCTGGGAACCCGGAGAACTACACCATTCCCTTCATTGCGTGGGGTGCAGGCGTTGGTGAGGGCATCGATCTCTACACCGCAAACATCGACTCCGAGAATTATGCCGATCCCGGCACCGAACGGATCGATCGCGATGGGCCACAGCCGATTCGTGGCCACGACGCGGCGAACCTCAGCTTGCAATTGCTCGAACTGCCCGCCCTTGCCTCGCCCTCGGCCAACGCAACCCATAGCCTGCAAATCAACTAGACACCCGCAGTTACCCGCGACTCGCAAGACTTCGGCAATGTTAACGGAGGGTGGGTAAATCTTCTTTTCTGAGCAATCTGCGCGTCACTTCTGCTAAACCCGGGTTCGACAGACTCGGGCGGTCAAGATCCGACAGTTGTCGGTGATCGAAAGGAAACTCATGTCAGAGGGACACACCATGTCGCAACCGAACCAAAGGCGCGGGGCGCGACGACCACTATTTCTTTGCGTAGCCACCGTCGTAGCGCTCTTCACCTCAGTGATTGCAGCGATACCGGCAGTCGGCGCTCAAGACACCACGACCACACTGTTTTGTGATGGTCTCGAAGCCACGATCGTGCTCGA
>CAZPUF010000440.1:0-1226 GCA_964589705.1 uncultured Saprospiraceae bacterium
GAGTTATGTATAATTCCTTATTTATCTACTCTAAAGGCTATCTTACCACCTTTAACTTCCTCTACTGCAGCACCTACATTTGGTGTTACTGTTCCTGATTTAGGGTTAGGCATCAAGCCTCTTGGTCCTAAGATTCTACCAATCTTACCTACCTGAGCCATGACATTAGGTGCTGCTATTACCACATCAACATCTGTCCAACCACCTTGAATCTTAGTGACGTACTCGTCAAGACCAACATAGTCTGCACCTGCTGCTTTAGCTTCCTCCTCTTTATCCGGAGTACACATAACTAAAACCTTTTTAGTCTTTCCAGTACCGTTGGGTAATTTTACTGTACCTCTTATTGCCTGATCAGGCTTTCTTGGATCCACACCAAGGTTGATGTGAAGATCTACTGAGGCATCAAATTTTGCAGTATTTACCTCTTTTACTAAAGCCATTGCTGCTTGTAAGTCATACAACTTATCAGGATCTACTTTAGCGTTAGAGACTTTACGCTTTTTTGTTACTCTAGCCATTATTAATAATTTTAAGGTTCAATCGTCCTGACTATGGACTCCCTTGGTTATGTAAAAATTTTTAACTTCTATTTCAAATGCCTTAACTAGGCCTCTGCTGCTTCAGTTGGCCAAGGTGGCGTACCTGAAATTGTGACACCCATGCTTCTTGCAGTACCCGCGACCATCTTCATTCCTGATTCTATAGTAAATGCATTTAGGTCTTCCATTTTATCCTCTGCAATTGCCTTTATCTGATCCCATGATACACTACCAACTTTATTTCTATTTGATTCAGGAGATCCTTTTTTTAGTTTGGCAGCCTCCAGTAATTGAACAGCAGCTGGAACCGTTTTAATTACAAAGTCAAAGGACTTGTCTTTGTATACAGTTATAGTAACCGGAAGGAGTTTACCTCTTGAATCTTCTGATTTAGCATTAAATCGTTTACAGAATTCCATGATATTCACCCCCTTGGCACCCAATGCTGGACCTACCGGTGGTGATGGATTTGCTGATCCTCCTCTTACCTGTAATTTGATAAACGTTTCTACTTCTTTAGCCATCGCTATTTGATTTCTCTTTTTTTTATTGTTTTTCTACTTGAATGAAGTTTAATTCAACTTCAGTTCCTCTACCAAAGATTTTTACAATAACCTTCAGTTTTTTCTTTTCGTCATTGACTTCTTTAATGTCTCCGACAAAATCATTGAATGGACCATCGAT
>CAZPUF010000441.1:0-1222 GCA_964589705.1 uncultured Saprospiraceae bacterium
AAATCATCCATCCCAAGACCCCGAACGACATCGACCGTCGGGGTGTGCATCGAGTAGTGGTCGTCGGTGCGGGCTTCGGTGGGCTGGCGGTAGCTGAGGCGCTCGAAGAGGTAGACGTCGAGGTCACGCTCGTCGACCAGCGCAACCACCACACCTTTCAGCCATTGCTCTACCAGGTGGCGACCGCCGGTCTTGATGCCAACGACATTTCGTATCCCACGCGTCGACTCGCTCGGGGTAAGCCCCGGCTTAGCGCTGTACAGGGAGAGGTGGTCGGCATCGACTTCGACAACGACGCCGTGCAACTTGGCGATGGGCGACAACTCGGTTACGACTCCCTCGTTCTCGCACCCGGCGGCGTGACGGCGGACTTTGGTGTCCCCGGTGTCGCCGAGCATGCCTTTGGGCTCAAGAGCACCGCCGATGCGATCGCTCTTCGCTATCGTGTGCTCAGCTCGTTCGAAGATGTGGGGAACGACCTCCAACACGGTCGGGCTCAGCGCCCCGAGGCCACAACGATCGTGATCGTGGGCGGCGGACCAACCGGCGTCGAACTCGCCGGCGGCTTCGCGGAGCTCACCTCTCGAGTGCTCGTGCCCGACTATCCCGAGATCGACCCGAGCGCGATTCGCATCGTGTTGGTTGAAGGCCAAGACGGCTTGCTTGCCGGGTTCGATGATTCATTGCGAACAAACGCACGTGACAGCTTGGAACGTGTGGGTGTGGAAGTGCTGCTGAACACCCAGGTCGCCAGCGTGAGCAAGACAACTGTCGAACTCAGCGACGGAACCAACATCGGAGCAGACACCGTGGTGTGGGCTGCGGGAATCCGCGCTCACCCGCTGGCGGAGGCCATCGGTTTGGAAACCGGTCGAGGCGCACGTGTCATCGTGCATGACGACCTCACCCTCCCCGAACACGACAACGTGTACGCCATCGGTGACTTTGCGGCGGTAGAAGGTGAGGACGGCCTCCTCCCACAGGTTGCTCCTGCAGCGATCCAGGCCGGAGAGTACGTCGCCGAACGGATCGCCGATCGACTCGCAGCCACATCGACCATTGCGCCCCAGTTCCGCTACCGGGATAAGGGCTCGATGGCAACGATTGGCCGCAACGCTGCGGTGGCCCAACTGCCGAACGGCTTCAAGCTGAAAGGGTTCCCGGGTTGGGTTGCCTGGCTAGGGCTCCACCTCATCATGTTGGTGGGGTTCGGCAACCGCGT
>CAZPUF010000442.1:0-1221 GCA_964589705.1 uncultured Saprospiraceae bacterium
ATCCTCGAGGGCATCGGGCCGGGCAAGGTGTGGATGGAAATGTCTACGACCGACGCCGAGGAAGTCCAACGGCTGGGAGCGCTCGTCAAGGAGGCGGGCGGCGAACCCGTCGATTGTCCCGTGTCTGGGGGCTGTCATCGGGCGGCGACAGGGAACATTGCGATATTTGCCGGATGTGAGCGTTCGACGTTTGACAAAATCTTGCCCATTCTCACCACGCTTGGCCGGCGAGTCCTCCACACAGGCGACCTCGGTTCCGCCTCGACCTTGAAGGTGATGACCAACTACCTCGCAACTGCGAACCTTCTTACGGTCTCGGAGGCGCTGACCACTATGGCCGCCGCGGGCATGGACCTCAACACCACCTATGAGGCCATCGCGATCAGCAGCGGCAACTCGTTCGTGCATGAGACCGAGGGCCAGATCATCCTCAATGGCAGTCGAGATATCAACTTCACGATGGACCTCGTCAAGAAGGACATCGGGTTGTTCCAAGAGATCGCCGAGCGCCATAACGTGCCACTGGAGATCAGCCCGCTGATGATCGACATCTTCGACGATGGGATCGCCCGCTACGGCGACCGGGAGCTCTCCCCGAATATCATCAAGCGTCTCGAGGAAGCGACTGGGCTCGACGTGCTCGCTCCGGGTTTCCCTGCCGAGATGACCGACGACGAGCCAGAAGAACCTGGTTACGAGGTCATTCCTACCGGTCGTAGCTAAGGCCAAAAAGAGCCAGGCCGGCTCGACTCCTAAGAGTCGAGCCGGCCTGTTCTCAAACCTGAACTATTGGAAGTTGCCGTTGACCTGTACTTCAGCGAGCGACAACGTACCTGGGTTGCCCCGGAGCTGAACTCGTACGTACTGCCCGGAAGCGGCGGTATCGATCATGGTGTTCACTCCCAGCATTCCATCGACCGAGTAGGCGGTCACGCTTGGATCGGCCTCGAGTTGAGCCAGCGTACGGAAGGTCATGTCGGTATCGGAGACGAACACGACGACGTCGGCAAGACGAAAGGTGCAGCAGTTGTCGGTGCGGTTGAACAGATCGATGCTGGAGATGTTCGCTGACGCTCCGAGATCGACCTGCCACCACGGCTGGTTGGTGCCAGCTGCTGTGTGGGTCACCGAGTTGTCCCGGTAACGGCCGTTCGTGTTGCCATCAACGGCCCGTCCAGCTACGCCACCGAAGCCCGTTGAGGACTGTGTGGCGGTCTGACC
>CAZPUF010000443.1:0-1218 GCA_964589705.1 uncultured Saprospiraceae bacterium
CCAAATGGCAAGTCAGGAGTAATTGACTTGGATGGGAAGGTATATGTCCCATTTGAATATGAAAAAATATCTAACATTAACGAAGAGTTTCTAAAAGCAAAAAAAGAAAATGGCGAATGGGGAATAATCGACATTAATAACAATATCATATTTCCATTCGAGAATGAGGATATAGGATATAAAATGGACTTCAATTTAATTGCTCTAAAGAACAGTGGAAAATGGGGATTAGTAAATCTCTCCAATCAACTAATCATTCCTTACGAATATGATAGAATCGGCGAATTCAATGAACACGGAAGAGCATTCGCATCAAAAGACGGAATGAATGGAATGGTTGATACTTTAGGTAATGAAGTAATTTCATTCAATTTCAATAAATTATCAGCATTTCATGATGGA
This sequence comes from uncultured Saprospiraceae bacterium, assembly GCA_964589705.1. Taxonomy (GTDB): domain Bacteria; phylum Bacteroidota; class Bacteroidia; order Chitinophagales; family Saprospiraceae; genus RFSX01. Next base: position 403 of record CAZPUF010000443.1, read on the forward strand.
GTATCGGTGTTTTATAAAGACGAAGGAAGATCTGGATGCATAAACAAGAACAATGAGATTCTATTCGAATTAAAAGATGATTATCAAGTTGGGTACGAACATTGGTATTCTGATAAAAAGCACCTAATTAAAAATAGACAAGATCAAAATGGATTATCAGGATTAATTGATTTGAATGGCCAAACAATTCTTGAACCATGCTATGATTATGAAATAAGAATCATCAAATACAATAATGCAGAATATATTCATGGGGTAAATCAAAAATACATAGAAGAAGATTACGAATATGAACTATTTATAAATGGAATAAAACAAGAATTTAACGGTAAAATTCGATCTTTAGATTATCTCTACGGAGTAAATAAAGACAGAATAATTATTGGAATCAAAAGCAATGAAATAAAATATGGCGTTCTTTCAGCAGATGGTAAATTCTTAATTTCACCTAAATATAAATCCCTAAAGTATCAAAGGCAGTATCAAGGAGATAGTACTACAAAGACGAATATTCTAATTGCTGAAAACGAAAGTGGCTATGGCATAATTAATGAAAAAGATGAAATCGTATTAGACTTTAATTTTCCTGAATTACGCTATTTGGGCCATGGAATATATCGAAACGATACCCAAACCGATACCAAATTGTATAATGATAAAGGAGAGCTAATTTACGAATCTGAAAACATTTGGTTTTGGCTTCAAATTAAAGAAAGACCGAATACATTCTATGCCAGGGAAGAGAACAAAATGTATGGTATAGTTGATATTGAAGGGAATTGGATAGTAAAGCCAAAGTATAAAAAATTAGGATTC
>CAZPUF010000444.1:0-1201 GCA_964589705.1 uncultured Saprospiraceae bacterium
ATTGAGTGGCACCCCCATATTCGTAGGTTTCACTTCAATACCTAATTTATTATAATAGTAGATATCATAGCCACCAAAACAATAAGGTCTGTTAGAACTAAAATATAAGTAGCTCTCATTGCTGGCAAAATAGGGGCTTCGTTCGTCATACTCAGAATTAATGATTGGACCCTGATTAATAGGATCTGACCATACCCCATTTTTATAGTTGATTGTAAAAATATCATAGCCGCCTTCACCTCCTAATTCTTTGCTTGCAAAAGCTATCGTATTTCTGTCTACAATATTTAAATCTACAGCGCCTGAGAACATAAAATCCGGCAACTCAATAACATGTTGGTTTTCTTCGAAATCATAGGCAGAGACATAAATCTTGCTATTGCCATCTGATTGTACTCTTGAGAATATCATACTCTGTCCATTAGGACTGATATCCATGGCATAATCATTCATCGATGAATTAATGCCTTCAAGTCTGGTACTATCAGGAGACCACTTTCCTTTTTCGTCTACAACCTTCAAGTATACCTCACTACTTGACAAATTATTGTTTGAGGTATAATAGAAAGCATTACCCTGTTGTGGACTTTGAATTACATAAATCTCATCGTAGTAGGAATTGAGCTCCTTGCCAAAAGATTCCAGAAAGGCCGTGCTCTTATCGTTGATATGGAATGCAGCAAACGCAGCATTTTTTATTTCCCTAAGGGCGATCTTACCTTCCTTGCTTTTATCTCCTTCTTCTTTGACATACTGCTTATAGAAAAAAGCAGCTTCTTCATATTGACCCAAATGCTGCTTGGCGCTACCCATCAAAAAATAAAGGTAGGGGTCGTCGTTACCCAATTTTTTTGATTGGGTAAAATCACTAATGGCCTTATCTAATCGGTTAAGTTTGTAGTATCCTAGTCCTCTTTTCGCAAGAAGTTTCTTGTTCTCATCTATATTCTCTACTAGATTGTAATTATTAACCGCCGTCTTATATCTGCCAGCTTCCCAAGCCTGGTCTCCTTTTTTCTCATTCGATTGGCCCTTAGCCAGCATGAAAGAGAGACATCCTAGAATTAATAATATTAGTCTCAACACTTGTAATTTAAATATAGAATAGCTCCTGCGATTATCTTATTGTTTTAGATTGGTCTATTTACGTCAAAAGCTTCTAAATAATCAGCGACTCTTCTTACAAAGGACCCTCCCAGGA
>CAZPUF010000445.1:0-1194 GCA_964589705.1 uncultured Saprospiraceae bacterium
AGTATATAGTTAGTGAGTGGCGTCAACTAATTGTTGGACCAGTGATTTAAGCCTAGTATCTATTTCTTCATGGATGAGTCTATCATCTTGAAAATTCTCATTGAATGAAGGCACAGCTAGAGATCCAATTACTTTTCCATTGAGGTAGGCATAACTATTAGCAGCTATCTCCAATATACGCTGACCACCTCGACCACCTGGTGAAGTTGAAAGCAATAACATGGGCTTATCCATCCACATATTTTTCTCCACTCTGGTAGCCCAATCAAGTATATTCTTGAACGCTACAGCATAAGTCCCATTATGCTCCGCAAAGGATATAATGATAGCATCTGCTTTCTGTATATGTTCTTTGAATCTTTTGGCTGGTTCAGGCACACCATCTTCTTGCTCTCTGTCTATAGAATAGATCGGCATTTCAAAATCATTTAGATCTAAAATATCCGCTTCTGCCCCTTCTACTAGTGAGGCAGCATAGGTAGCTAGACGCTTATTGATGGATTTTTTGCTACTGCTTGCTCCGAATGCTAATATCCTCTTCATCTGTCATTAAGATTTTCCTATTTTTAACAATAATGTAAGGCCAAATGTTCTTTAAATGAATTCGAATAAACACACTTTTTAACTATGCCTATATAGTTAGGCAAATATTATAAATGCAACTAAATCCATAAGACTATCTAAATCATGTATAGATTAAAAAAAAAATTACCTTCTGACCAACATAATTAATCAACTACTCCGTCTTATTAGTTAGTGGGCAGAATGTCTGAATGTAAATTGTCTTTAAAGAACTAATGATATTCAATAATTGCTGAACAAACTTATCTATAAATCCAGTTTTTCTACACCAGAGGGCGAAAAGTCCATTATACTCGGCTGCTGTAATAACAACCGTAAAGATCAAGAGAAACTATACCGACACTTCTTTCCGATTATGGAGAGGATGGTCAGGCGGTATACCAGTGATGAAGATGAGATAATAGATATATTGAATAATGGGTTCCTACGTGTGTATAAGAAGATAAACCAGTTTCAACATCAAGGGTCATTTGAAGGCTGGATTAGAAGAATAATATATCACAGCGTTAGCAATTATTACAGGAAGGGTAAGAAGGACATGAAATTTCTGATATATAAAGATGAGTTCGATAAAGAACCAAGTATATCACCCAATCATAGTTTGTATTACGA
>CAZPUF010000446.1:0-1190 GCA_964589705.1 uncultured Saprospiraceae bacterium
TGGTCAAGTGCAGAGACAATGGCTTATTGGATAAATGCCTATAATGCTTTTACTGTTAAGCTCATCATCGACCATTACCCTGTAGTGAGTATAAAAGACATCAAAGATGGATTGCCGATCATCACTTCGCCTTGGGATATAAAGTTTTTTAAGATTGGAAATATAGATTGTAATCTTAATGCCATAGAGCATCAAATTCTAAGAGTAGAATTCGATGACCCAAGAATTCACTTTGCCATTAATTGTGCCTCTTTCTCATGTCCAAAACTTAGAAATGAGGCCTTCACACCATCAGACTTAGAAAATCAATTGGACGATCAGGCCAAAGATTTTGTCAGTGACCCAAGCAAAAATATCATTAGCGATACTGAATCCAAACTATCCAGTATATTCGATTGGTTTAAATCAGATTTTGAAAAAGTGATGCCACTTCTAGATTACATTCAGCAATACAACCAAGCGCTCAATAAATCCAACAAAGTGGAATTCATAGATTATAATTGGACTTTAAATGAATAATTTTACGCTTAATAATAATTGAATTGTATTAAATTATTGATCGCTATAAAGTTCTAAGATGGAAGGGTATCTCATAGATGTTCGCAAAATATTTGAATACTATAAGTCTCTAGGGGAAAAATCAATTAACCAACTGGAAGACAGTGACCTATTTTGGCAATACAATGAGGCTTCTAATTCTATTGCAATTATTGTAAATCATCTCAATGGAAATATGTTATCGAGATGGACTGATTTTTTGACAAGCGATGGAGAGAAGGAATGGAGACAGAGAGATCAAGAATTTGAAGATCGTATCAAAACCAAAGACGAGTTATGGCAGAAGTGGGAAGAAGGATGGCAATGTCTATTCACAGCTTTGGACACTATAAATGATGATAATTTTACCAACATTGTTACCATTCGCCAACAAGAGCATAGCATATCAGAAGCTCTCAATCGACAATTGGCACATTACGTCTATCACGTAGGTCAGATAACCTACATTGCCAGAATGATCAAAGACTCGAACTGGCAAAGTCTCAGTATTCCAAAAAATCAATCTCAAGCATTCAACGAAAAAAAGTATGCAAAAGGTAAACATTCTGGTCACTTCTCTGATGATATCAAATGAATAACATTAGCCTAAAAAAACTAAGTCCTGATGATGCACCTCAAATTGCGAGGCTTGC
>CAZPUF010000447.1:0-1183 GCA_964589705.1 uncultured Saprospiraceae bacterium
GCAATGCTGTGATAAATAGAATCTCCAGTTAATCTAGTAGCTTCAAATAGCATATCTAGATTCATCATGTTATCTATAATCACAGGGAACTGCCAGATGTCTGCATTAAAATCCCATGAGCGAATGCAACCTACCTTTTCGTTGTATCTTTCTATTAAGGTCTTGGAAGCTTGGATGACGATCTCTTTATAGGTCTGATTATCTGTAAGCTGATACCCCTTCCCAAAACTACAATACAACTTAAAGCCTAAATCATGGGTATGGTCATCCCACTTTTCTTTTTCTACAAAGGCGGTCCATTGTTCTGCTGCAGCTAGTAGTTCTGTCTTTCTGGAGTGGTCATAAAGTTGCCATAGTGTGCCTGGAAAAAATCCGCTTGTCCAATCTCTTGATGGGGTCAACTTCAAAGTGCCATCGGCATTGACGGCCCTAGGAATCTTCAGGGAATCAGGCGGATGCAGTGGCAAATAGTCCTGCATAATAGCAGACAAGCGGTCCAATGTCTCAGTAGCAGTTTCTGTTCTGTCCCCTATCTTGCTTTCGTTTTCTGTCTGATTGCAAGCAAAGCAAAGAATAAGAAGGAGCAGCAAAAAAGATGATAATTTCATAGACAACTAAAAATAATCTAGTTGTTTGTATAATCTTGCATCTTTAGCGAATTAATTGATTGCTGCGCTAACTTCTGACCTACTGGAGGAATAAACGCCTAACTGCATTATACTCTTTTACTACCTAATCGAATACTCGCCTCCCACAGGAAGCCCCATTAAACATTCATAGAATTTTGTTGTTTTCTGGAAGCTGTATTAAAAGTGCAAGATTATATATAGCCTGATAAAGAAAGCTAATCCCCTACTCACGGACACTCCAACCAATAATTAACCTCATTAGCCAACCTAATGGCTAGTTTATTGGTATTAAAGTAAAATATATAGACACAATAAGCTAAATTGGATAATCTAAAATTTTGAAGTTATGACTCAAGTACTAGTTGCACCGGAAACATCTACCAATATTATAGATAAAACGTTTGAGGCGCTAAAGGCCAATCAATTCAAGGTAGGTAATACAACAGTTACTCAACGAAAGAAGAAACTGACTAAGTTACTCCAAGCGGTGGTGAAGTACAGACCTCAGATAAAGGAGGCAATGTACAACGACTTTAAGAAGCACCCTAGTGAGG
>CAZPUF010000448.1:0-1182 GCA_964589705.1 uncultured Saprospiraceae bacterium
TATTGACCACGACCAGCGGCAATAGCTGGGCCCCTATATCTTCTGCCCCTTTTCCAAATAGCCCCGGAGATAATATATTTCCCAATACCACCGTCATAGGTTCCCATGTAGCTCAGATTGCCTTTGATCCAGTGGATGCCTCTACAGTACACTTCACCAGTTGGTTTACCACCTTTCAGACCAATAACTTTTCCACAGCTGGCAATCTTATTTGGAATAATCGTGATGGCAAAGGACATGAAGAAATTGTCACCGTAGATATCATTGCTTTTCCTACCAATGCACAAGGCTACAGATTGTCCATAGGAAGTGCAGATCATACGCCTTACTTATTCGACGCTAATATCACTGACCCGCTTAACTTCGTTTCCTTTGAGGTTAGAGATCTGCTTACAAATTCAACACAAGTGAACGAGACAGCCACGCTGGACTTTAGCGAGTCAAATAGTGATATACTCCTCGCCAGCATGAGTAGGAATCAAGGAGCCAACTTAGGTGAAATATACTTATCTACAGATGGAGGTGCTACATGGACATTGACCAATTATAATGATGGAAATAAACCCGTAGTGGCGCAGGCCTATGCTGACCCCAATAACCATATAGCCCTCAATGAAGATAGATTACTCGTAACCCAAGATGGGGGTAACAGTTATTCAGAACCAAGTAGTACAAATACGAATCAAGATCTTTGTGGCACTGGTATACCTGTCACCTGTATGGGAACGACAGATTTTGGGCCTGGCAAAACGATTAATAATATATTCTCAGGTTATCGTGCTATCACTGCAGACAAGAATTTTGATTGCACCTTTTACTACATAGATTGGGATACTGGGGAGTTTAGCATATCCACTGACAAGGGAGATAGCTGGTGTATCATAAGCACTGACTTGCCTACGCCAACTAATGATTTCGAAAGATCTCGAGTAACGGCCATACCCGGGGAACCAGGGCACTTATGGATAACCGTTAATACACGTCTATATAGATCCACAGATTATGGCGCCACCTGGACACAACAGACTAATATCCCTAATAATCACAGAGTAAGAGCCTTCAGCTTCGGCCTAGGACTGTGTGGCACCGACTACCCTGCCTTATATATTCATACAGAAAATGGTGACCTAGATGATCAGATCTACCGCTCGGATGATGAAGGTCAGACTTGGATTCAAATTA
>CAZPUF010000449.1:0-1169 GCA_964589705.1 uncultured Saprospiraceae bacterium
AAAAATGCAGATTATGAAGGAATAGAAAAAGTGGGGAACCATATCTTTATTCTAAAATCTAATGGTAAGATTGCAGAGTACGACCTTGTTCAGTCTAAAATAGTCGATATTTATGATAATCCTTTGACATTGACTAATGACACAGAGGGTTTAGGTTATAATCGTTCTACTCATAGTCTACTCATCGCTTGTAAAGGATCTCCCAATTTTGGAGATGCCCCAAAATTAAAAAAGACAAAAGCTGTCTATGCTTTCGATATTGAAACTAAAAAACTTAAGACTGATCCTGTGATAAAAATCTCAGATGATGCAATAGAAAATTACATGGATCGTGTGATGAGTGTTAAACAATCAAAGAAGAAATATAAAAAGCGATTACATAGAGCCAAGGAGTTTTCGCCATCCGCTATAGCACATAATATGATTGATGATAGATACTATTTGCTATCTACACTAGGCAAGGTACTTCTAGTCGTTAACAATAAATCGGAAATAGAAACAATGTATTTTTTAGAAGACTCCGCTTATATACAACCTGAGGGTCTCTGTTTTGATAAGGATGGAAATATGTATATAAGCAATGAAGGAAAAGGGCTTAAGAGTAATATATTAAAGATTGCTAAACTCAACTAAGACTTGTGTCTCCACATGAATAAGTTAGAGCTATATAGATATGAAATATTTTTTGTCACTTTATTGTCACAACTGATATATCCATTTATTGCAATATTGTTCTTGGCACCTGAAGACACTGTCAGACTTGTTAGTTTTTCCATATTGGTTTTGGCATCTTTCAATTTAGCTAAGAAAAGAATTCCAAAAGTACTAACCATACTCTTTGGAACTGTAAGTGCATTAGCCCTTTGGTGTGGCTATCTGTTTGCTGATCCAGAAATTATTCAGTATTTAAGAATCTATACCACATGCTTTTTCTATATAACCCTGATATACATACTGACACATAATTTCTTAATCGTAAAGAATATCAATCTTAAAGTAGTCATCGGGGCTATGTCTGGCTATCTGCTTATTGGTTTTCTAGGTGCAAGTACAATTGAGATGATGGAGTATCATTACCCATCATCCTTTATTATTAAAGGGAATAATATCTTTGATTTTACTTATTTTAGTTTTGTCAGCATGTTGACTGTAGGCTTTGGTGATATTGT
>CAZPUF010000450.1:0-1164 GCA_964589705.1 uncultured Saprospiraceae bacterium
TGGGCAAGCCCTAACACTGGAATGTCCGACGCTGCAGATCCGAAGCGTGTTCGCGGCCATGTTGGTCTGGGACCTTCGCTAAGGGCTATTCGTCGTCGAGCGTGATGACGACGGCGGTATCGGTGCCCGAATCTTTGCCGATTGCCTTGCGGATTTTGCCGAAGAAGTTGATCATCGCGAATTGGATCCCGTACTTGGACTGGATGAGAGACCTGACCCGCTCGAACTCCGCACCTTGCGACGCGATGGCGGTTCCTTCGACGACATCGGTTCCCGCAGTGACGGTGCCTTTGGCGTCACACGGTTGCAACGTGACCCGAGAGTCGTTGTTGAGCCGCTTGACCTTCCAACTTGTCGAAAAGGTTGTGAACCCGACTGTGCCGTCACCGGTGTCGGTGATCCACACCGGGCATGGCTTGGGGCGGCCGTCCTTGGTAAAGGTCGTCAGGTTTACGTACTTTTCGTCGGCGATACCCATGAGGCCGAGACTAGCTTTAAGCGCACATAACGACCAGTGGATCGGTGGCAGGTCCTAGCAGGATGTGACTACTCGAAATCCATCCGCGCCCAGCGATTTGCCACTCCCGAACTCGACGTACACGGTCGTCGAGTCGTTTTCGATGTGGTCGGTAGGCCCAATATCGGCTACATCGTTGTAAACGATTGCTGGGTTTTCGAAGAAGGTCATGAACTGGGGTTCGTGGTTGATTCCGAGAATTTCCTGATCAAACGTCATTTCGACCACCATGACGTCCAAGGTGCTGGGTCGGATCTGCACCAGCCATACGCACACGACATCACCGGCGTCGAGGCCTTCATTTGCGTTGGTCGGCTCCCCGAACCCGGGGTCTCGGAGCGTGGGGTAGTTGACCAGTGTGATGTCCGTGGGCAGGATGAAGCCTTCCTGCTCAGGAACAACGATGGCGGTGTTGGAGCGTGTCGGGACCGGCAACACGGGTACCTGGGCGACTGTAGATAGCTGAAACCCCGTTCCTGTGACCGGTGGAGGCGGCGGCGTGGTTGTTGTCGTAGACGTCGTTGTTGTGGTGGGAGCGGTGGTCGTGGACGTAGTAGTGGTGGGTGTCGTGGTGGTGGGTGGCGCTGCTGTTGTGGTGGTGGGCGGCGTGGTTGTGGTGGTTGGCGCCGCCGTGGTGGTGGTGGTCG
>CAZPUF010000451.1:0-1160 GCA_964589705.1 uncultured Saprospiraceae bacterium
TAGATAAGATCGCATATCCTCCTACGTCGGAGACGTCGACTTATCATTGACCGTTATAGCTCATATGCGAAATGAAAGAGAGAAGCACATATATAATAAATGATACATTCCGAATTACAGGACGTGGGATTGTATTCTTAGGAAATATATCCAAAGGGTTAGTCAGCATTGGTGACTTTATAAAATTCAAATTTGACAAAACAGAACTAACAAGAAGAATTGTTGGAATTGAGGGAGTGAGGTCATTGAAAGAAGAAAACAATTGCGGTTTAGTGATTGAAACAACTAATGAACTTGAAATTGAAAAACTTAGAAATTGGAAACCTAATGGATTACAGGCAACCATATATAGTAGCATTTAAGGCTGAATACTAAATGAAATATACCAAACTAAATAATGTATGGAATGCTGAGCCAAATGCACCTAATTTAATAGTCAACAAATTTGAAGACAGTGTCGAATTGATTTTTGACTTAAACCCATTCATATATGAAAATATCGACGAAGGAGACAAAGGTGTACTTGAATTTCAAGAGGTTTACAAATTTCACAACGGAACGATGAATGATGAAGGCTATTTCAGCGGTAATCATAGATACACGAACGATAAACTTCCCTGGGGCGAATTTTATAAACTCACAAACTCGAATTGGGAAACCGAGTTTCCGATACAAGCTAATGTGTTAAGCGAAAGCATTGATAAAACTGAACTAAATCATTATATTTTATTCTTAAGAGACCAAGAAATAGAATGTTTGGCGATGGATTACTTTTTTCATATAAAATTCAAAGATGAAGAAATGTATAGCGAAAAATACTCAGATGAATCTTTTGATCACTACCTCGCAATGTTTGGAATAAATCAATCGGACTCAACTGAGATGAATTTCCAAGATCAAATCAAACTATTCTTGGAATTTGAAGGAAAAGAAGAATTTAATGATCTTCAAGAGGAAGTAAAGAGAATAGTACAGAATAATGATTACAATTGGTTCTTGAAACAGGCTTTAACAGACGAAATTCCAAATATCAATATGGAAAGACTAAAAGGAATGATGAATTCAATTATTAAACACAAATTGTGAAAGGAAATACGAGCTATAACACATGATCATGATGGCATATCCTACGGGATACGCCACATATCATAATTCCGTTA
>CAZPUF010000452.1:0-1151 GCA_964589705.1 uncultured Saprospiraceae bacterium
GAACTCGACTACTTCGTCGCGGTCCTTGGTGCGTTTGAGGGGAGGCAGTGCGTTGATGAGCTCCCATCGGTAGCTCTTCTTCGTGGCCAACCTGCTGTCGAGTACGGCGACGACGCCGCGGTCCTCCGATGAACGGATGAGCCGGCCAGCTCCCTGGGCGAGCAACATGGACGCTCGCGGCAGATCGATCTCGCCGAAGTACCTCGGGCCTACCTGCTCGCGTCGAGCTTCGAGCAGCGGGTCGTCCGGACGCGGAAACGGAATCCGATCGATGATCACACAGCTGAGCGTTCGGCCAGGAATGTCGACGCCTTGCCAGAAACTCATCGTGGCGAGCAGCACGGATTCCTCGTCGTCGAGGAACTGGTCGACCAGCACCTGCTTGGGTGCGTCGCCTTGTGCCAACAAGGTGTAGGGGAGGCGATCGATCAGGTACTCCTGAGCCAGATTCATTGATCGCCATGAGGTGAACAGCGCCAATGTGCGGCCACCAGCGGCCATGATCAATGCTTCGATCTCGTTGTGGAGCGCATCTCGGTAGGCATCGCTTCGAGGCTCAGGCATGTCCACCGGGCAATACAAAAACCCAGCTTGTTCGTAGTCGAACGGACTTCCGACATCGATCACATCGAAAGGCGTGTCGTCGCCGAGCCCCACTCGAGCAGGCAAGTTCGGGGGAATCGTCGCGCTTGTCATTACCGCGGTTCGAGTGCCGAACAGGTGGTCGTGCAGCGTGTCGGCGACGTCGATCGAGGCCACCTTCAACACCGGGTTGCGGTTGCCCTCAACCCATGCGACGTTCCCCTCAACGAGGTCGAGCGCGATATCGATATCGGCGATGACATGGGTGGCTGCGTTGGTGGCCCGCTCCTTGCGGCCGATCACCTCGGCGGGTCCGTCCTTGGGGATCTTGCGGAGTGCTTCGAGTGCACGGTCGGCCCGGTCACGCGCCCGATTGAGGGTTCTCGCGAGGTCATCGCCCACGTCGTTAATGCGTTCGCCCACCAATGGTTCAAGATCCATGCCGAGCTGGTCGGCGATGTCGTGAAGGTCAGAGGTAAGCGAGTCATCGGCGACGATGGCCTTGACGGTGTTCGCGAGGTTGCGCAACCGGCCACCGGTCAGCTCAAAGCCGGCAGCGTTCGCGACGA
>CAZPUF010000453.1:0-1149 GCA_964589705.1 uncultured Saprospiraceae bacterium
CAAAATAAAAAACACTTGCGGCAATTGCCACAGCGCCTTAGGCAATGCCGAGTACTGTTCTCATTGTGGGCAGAAAAATACAGATGGAAGAATCACTGTCCGAGAGTTCTTTTCTGTGGCTATTAATACGGTGTTCAATCTGGAGTCCAAATTTTTCCAAACCATACGTGATATTGTCAAGCCTGGAAAACTAACAATCGAATGGTTTAAGGGTAGGCATAAACCCTATTTCCATCCCATAAGATTATTTATAGTGACAGCACTGCTGCTGATTGCAGTCTTGAGCTTATTTGTAACTGAGGATAATTCATTTCAGAGTGATGATACTGAAACCGCACAGAGAGCAATATATCGAAAAGAATTTATAAAAGAAATCGACAACTTCGAGGCTTTATTTCTTAAGGATGAAAAGGAAAAAACAATTATAGATAGCCTAGCGAGAACAATGCGTGAGGGCAGAATAAATAATGGTCGAAATTTTCTGATTAAGTATGGTCTAATAGATAGCTTGACAAATTTGGAAGATAAATCTATTGAAGAAATTATAAGTTATTATGAAAGTGAACTTGGACCTATAATTACAGATAGTCTTGTCAATGTGATCAAAACCCGGAGAGCCTCAACACAAGATAGTGTCGAGTTGTCAAATCTTGTCGGTGATGGTGCAAGACATAAAATAGCCAATGAAGATTTTGTGGACTTAAGTCCCACCGAGATAGCGGACAAGTACAAAATAGAAGGCTTCTTCAGACGGCTCCATTTCAAACAAAGAATAAGATTAGACCAAAGCGGTAAAAACCTAGGGCCTTTTGTCTTAGGTAACTCATTATGGGTGGCCTTATTGATGATGCCCTTCTTAGCACTCATTTTGAGATTACTATATTTCAGACATGACTATTACTATGTAGAGCATTTGATATTTTCTTTCCATGCTCACTCATTTGCCTTTATACTATTTAGCATAGTTTGCCTGTTTCTGAAGAAGATTTACTTTCATCCTGCGATTGTGTTTGTTGGGTTATTTTCGCTGTTTATTTATGTGTATCTATCCCTGAGAGCCGTCTACCAACAAGGCAAGTGGAAGACCTTGTTCAAATTGCTCTTTGCAAATGTTGTGTATGTGGTTATGTTCGGGGCCTTTGCATTAAT
>CAZPUF010000454.1:0-1149 GCA_964589705.1 uncultured Saprospiraceae bacterium
CCGCTATCTGACCACAGATTCCGCTAGTAGGTCAGCCTTTACCGCGCCATGGGATGAGGCGGGCCTCGAGCCATCGAAGCAAGATGTCAAGAAGTACACCGAGCACCGCGATCACGATGATGCCTACGATGACAACGTCGAGCCGGAAGAACGGTCGAGCGGCGAAGATCATCGCGCCGAGCCCCTCTTGGGCGCCGACGAGCTCGGCGGCGACGAGGGTTCCCCACGAAACGCCCATCGCCACGCGGAAGCCGGTGAAGAGTTCAGGGAGAGCGTTGGGCAACAAGACCTTCATGAGGACCTGCCGCTTTGACGCACCGAGTGAATAGGCAGCGCGAACCTTCGAGAGATTCGCGGCCTGCACACCGGAGCGGGCGGCGATAATCATGATCCAGATGCTGGCGAAGATGAGTAGGCGGACGGCGGTTCCGTCGCCGATGCCAAAGACAAGAATGAAGAGTGGAAGCAGCGCGAGTGGCGGAATCGGTCGGAAGATTTCAACCGGTGTATCGAAGAAGCCGCGCAAGCGGCTCGACAGGCCCATCGAGAAACCAATCGGTATGCCGAACAGCGAACCCCAGAACATCCCGCGAATGACGCGCCAGAGACTCGTCCGAGTGTGCTCCCACAGCGTGGTGTTTTGGAAGCCCTCATCGTTTAGGACGAAGAAGGTATCCCAGGTGTCACGGATCGATGGGAACTGCAGCGGGCCAAGCAGTTGACTGAAGGAGTCGTTGCAGTCGCATGCGGCGATGCGCAACTTGTCGGACAGCTCAGGGTCGTTGAACTCCTCTGGAAATCCCCAGGCGAAGGTTGCGACGAACCAGAACCCGATGAGCGACACGAGGGAGATAAGGCTCCATACCGGAAGGCTGCGAACTGCCGAGGAATCGCCGAAGGTGACCGTCTTGCGGTCACTGCGCTTGCCCCGGTTGAAGAAACCAAACGATGAGCTCCGCCCGGCCTTATCCGCAAGCGCGAGTGTGTCGCCATCTTGGACGCCAATACCTGCTCCGTACGAACCTCCCATCAGCTGGCCTCCGATCGGCCCATGATTTCCTCTTCCATCTCCCAAATGATCGAGAGGATCTCTTCACGCTTGGATGCGAACTCCGGCGATGCTTTGAGCTCGCGTGAGTCGGTCGTCAG
>CAZPUF010000455.1:0-1136 GCA_964589705.1 uncultured Saprospiraceae bacterium
CGGTATCCTTATTGCAAATCTTATGCTAAGGTTACCGAAGGTTTTGTTCAACAAGGTGCGATGATGCCATATCTACTCGTTCCTCGTAGAGACAGCACATGCACCCGATACGTTATAGCTTATTAGCCTAAAAAATAATAAACCAATGGACAGTATTACATTCCTACAATTAGCTGAGAAAGTAATTAAGGAAGAAAAGAAACCTCTGACAGCAAACGAAATTTGGAAAATCGCAGAAACTAAAGGATATACATCTTTACTAAATAGTTCGGGAAAAACTCCTTGGGATACCCTAAATGCTCAATTGTACGTCAATGTTAAAAATATAAACCAATCAAAATTTAGAGTTATAGGGCAACGTCCTAAACGATTCTACCTGCTTGAATTTGAAAATGAATATGAACTAAGTGTCGAGGATAACGAAAATACAGACGAAAATATTCCAGATTCAAAACCCAAATATCTTGAAAGAGACCTTCATTCCTTCTTGTCGTACTTTGCGTACTATAAACTTGAAAACTGTTTAACTAAAACAATAAATCATTCCAAATCAAATAAAAAGGAATATGGTAAATGGGTTCATCCAGATATTGTTGGTTGCAAATTTCCAATACAAGATTGGTCATCCGAAGTTTTAAAAATTAGCCAAACAGTAGGCAATAATTCTTTAATACTCTACTCATTTGAATTAAAGAGGTCATTGAATCTATCAAATCTTAGAGAATCATTCTTTCAATGCGTATCAAATTCATCTTGGGCGAATGAATCATATTTGGTTGCCGCAGAAGTTTCAAATAATGCAGATTTCAGGTCAGAACTTAAAAGACTATCTTCATCTTTTGGAATTGGAATTATTGGATTAGATATATCAAATCCTGACAATTCAGAAATCATATACTCAGCAAAAAGAAGAGACAGTTTAGACTGGGAAACCATAAACAAACTAACGATTAACACGGACTTTAAAGAATTTTTAAATAGAATAGAAGTTGATATCAGAAGCAATGAAACCAGAAATGAAAGATATGACACAATTCATACTGTTGAAGAATTACTAAATTCGATAAATGAATAACGAGCTATAATAAATAAGACTTTGTGTGGTCGGCACGACCGAGCATAAAGTCGCTGTTGAG
>CAZPUF010000456.1:0-1134 GCA_964589705.1 uncultured Saprospiraceae bacterium
TAATTGGAAAGCTTGAATTATCTCTTGATAGCTTAATTGAATTTAATAGTGCTTCTGTTGATTACTTTCTAGAAAATGGAAAATATATTTTTGCATTTGACAGTCTACAACCAGGTGCAGATTTTGCTGTAAAGCTAAGAATTAAGTTTCCAAGTGAGGAGCACACAGGTGAGGCACTGGATATCTCCGCAGAAGCTTTTGCCTTAGTGGAAAGTAATTATCACTCAATAGGATCTCTTGAATTTTCGGAGAACTTGAGATGTGCTTTTGACCCAAATGATAAAAATGTAAGGCCTTCGCGACCAGAACCAACAGAAAGTAACTATACAGCTTTTAACGAAAAACTCAACTATACAATTAGGTTCCAAAATACTGGAAATGATACTGCTTACAATGTTCTAATTACAGATCAGTTGTCATCTAAACTAGATTGGTCATCCTATGAATTAATAAGTTCGAGTCATGAACACAACATGGAAATTAATGATGGAGGACTATTGAGTTTTTACTTTGCAAATATTTTTCTACCTGACAGCATTAGAAACGAACCCGAAAGCCATGGCTTCGTTACATTTAGCATGTATCCCTATCAAGATATTGCAGAGCTGGACACAATCAACAATCACGCAAATATCTTTTTTGACCAAAATAAACCAATCGTTACTAACACTATCGTGAACACTTTCGTAGAGCACTTAGACTTTGATGAAGACGGCTTTTATTTCTATGAGGACTGTAATGATGACAACGAAAATATTTTTCCTGGCGCTACAGAGATTATATCCAATGGCATAGATGAAGATTGTGATGGTAATGATTTATTATCTAGCACACATTCACTATCAGGCAGTTTGATTAGCATACAGCCTAACCCTGTAGCAGATTTGCTCTATATAGAAGTATCAGAGAATTTTAAGTACAGCGTAAATATGTATAATTCACAAGGTAATTTGATTCTATCTGAATTAAATGCAAAGCATATAGATACCAATCACATCCCAATTGGTATCTATATTCTGGAAATCAAAGATGTGCTATCAGGAAAATATATTACTGAACGTGTCATTGTTGCAAGATAATGGCTGCAACCCAGGCTTATCTTTGTTAGGCATATGATGTAGCATAGTTCATTGC
>CAZPUF010000457.1:0-1121 GCA_964589705.1 uncultured Saprospiraceae bacterium
GGTCATACGCTGCACAACTTCAGTATGAAGATTGGGTGATTGATCAAAGATTTCTTTGTATCGTGTCCAAAGTTTTTGCCTTCCTATTACAAAAGGCACTTTCTCTCCTAAGCTATAAAGCTCCACCTCAGGATGATGACAAGCTGCGAAGTCATCTATGTTCCTAGTATTGTAAGCAACGACCTGTTTTTGGACGATTTCTTCAGCACTCATGTGATGGGATTATTCACCACCAAATCTAAATACTCTAGGACGACCGCCGCCGCCACCACGATTGCCACCGCCACCTTCATCACCACCAGCTCTGATAGCATAGATGAGTGATAACATACCATATCTACCTAGAGAGATAATCTCACTATTCTCTACAAAGTTGACACCGTTGGATTGGGAGATGCCAATGTTCTGGTTTAAGATGTCAAAGACGGAGGCTTTGATTTCTAACTTTTGGTCCAAGAGATATTTTGAAATACTTCCTTTCCAGATAGGGATAGTCGTCGCTTCACCAAACTGCTCCTCGTCATAAAAATTGACGGTGAAGTTGGTGCTGATAGCTACCGAGTTTTTGATATTGTAGGTGAGGTCTGTAAAGACTCTCTGGTTTGCGAAAGCTTGTGTTCTGTCACTGAGGTCATAAGTCGTGGTGTTGAAATTAATGTTACCACCTATCTCCCAATCAAAGACTTTCTTTCTTCTGTTCTCCCATCGGGCATTGACATTGGTGATGACGCGTTCTCTTGTGTTTTCTATGCCGTTAATAAAAACTAAGCTATTGTTGTAGGAGAGCCGCGTGCCGATGTTGAGTCTCGTTTTTAGAAACTTCACTGGTGTGCTAAAATTGATATTTCCGGATATGTTGAAGTCATAATCCACATTCACCGGTTGTGTTGTCTGCACAAAGGCATCGTCTACTAAAGTCTGATTAGTGATGTTGTTGGTGGTGTATCTGGCATTGATAAAAGCAAATAGGGACCTGAAAGAAAACTGGTCATACTTGATATAATTCACTCTTAGATTATGGCTATACTCTGGTACTAAGTCTGGATTACCTTGATAGATATTTATCGGGTCAGAGTTGTCAGGTACGGGTTGCAGTTGGTTGATAGAAGGTTCATTGACAC
>CAZPUF010000458.1:0-1114 GCA_964589705.1 uncultured Saprospiraceae bacterium
CGCCGATGATCGGAGAGATGAGTGCACGGGTGCTCTCGATTCGATCCTCGATCAGTTCGTCATGGATTGGCGCCACCAGCCGCGACCGCACCATGTGCATGACCGTAAACAACAGCATCCCGATTGCCGTCGACGAGACCTCTTCTCTCGCGCACCACGCCCGGAAGGCCTGGTCAATGTTGTGCCGAGCGCCCTCAAAGGAAGCTGGCACCAGCGACTCGCACCGGATCTGTTCGACCATGTCGTACACGATCCGCGCAATAACGTCGGTGGGCTCATGGTCGGCGAACATCGCAGCGTCGGAATGCCGGAGCCGTACGGCGAGCGCATCGTAAACACCGCGCTCGACCACCTCATCGGCTATCGCTCCGCCCTCG
The DNA here is from genome assembly GCA_964589705.1 of uncultured Saprospiraceae bacterium. GTDB lineage: Bacteria > Bacteroidota > Bacteroidia > Chitinophagales > Saprospiraceae > RFSX01. The sequence continues at coordinate 378 of CAZPUF010000458.1, forward strand.
CCGACAGCCGGTTGCAGATAGGGCGTCGATACACCGATCGCTCGCTCGTCTACCCGTAGCTGGTGGGCCCGGTACTCCGCCGTCGGTCGCTGACCCAGTGCCCGGATCACCGCAGCGCCGTTTCGCTCGCTTCGGCGGGCGTCTGCGGTCGTCATCTCAGTGCAACTCGGTATCGAACGCTCGCTGGAAGTACTCGGCGACCAAGGGCTGCTCGGCCTCATCACACTTGTTCAGGAACGCCAGCCGCAGCGCGGTCGAGACATCGCCGAAGATGGCGAGGTTCTCGGCCCAGGAGATGACGGTCCGCGGCGACATCACGGTGGAGAGATCGCCAGCGGCGAAACCGTCGCGGGTCAATTCGGCTACAGCAATCATCTTGTCGACGACGGAGCGATCGGCATCGGGCACCTGAGCGAGCACGATCTCGGCCTCCTTCTCCGGAGCGAGATAGTTGAGCGTGGCAACGACATTGAAGCGATCGATCTGGGCCTGGTTGAGCAACTGTGTGCCGTGGTAGAGCCCCGTGAGGTTCCCGAGCCCAACGGTGTTTGCGGTGGCGAACAACCGAAAGGATGGGTGCGGGGTGATCACTCGGTTCTGATCGAGCAAGGTGAGCCGACCGTCCTTCTCGAGCACCCGCTGGATCACGAACATGACGTCGGGCCGGCCCGCGTCGAACTCATCGAAGATCAAGGCGACAGGGTTCTGCAACGCCCACGGCAACATGCCCTCGACGA
>CAZPUF010000459.1:0-1112 GCA_964589705.1 uncultured Saprospiraceae bacterium
GGGTGTGCCAGGTCTGGCACCTCAGCTCTGTGGAGGTTATTATCTGCTAATAAGTCTATAGTGATAGGTCTAGAAAGATATATCAATAAGTGCACTAACCCTTTTGAACTCTCACCTGAATTATATCTCAAGGATCGGTTCTATGATTTGCAGGATGGCGATACTCACTTCAAAAGTCTTGAAAAAGGAGGTTCTGGCACCTACTACACTAACATTAAGGACAGATTTGATAAGGCTAAATTTGTAGGAGATAAGATTCCAAGACTCTTTAAGTTCTACAACCAACTGTTTGATAGATTTCCATCTACCAAAATTATCTTCATCTACAGAAACATATTCGATGTAGCACAGTCTTTCAATAATCGCTTCCAGAATTCAGAAGATAATTGGAACAGAGACTATAAAGTAGCTATAAAGGAGTGGAATCTTTCTCTTCAAAATACTCATACCCAAATTAAAGAGACACCGGAGAATATTATGTTAATAGCATATGAAGAGCTTTTCTTTAACAAGTATGACTTTTCAAAGATTTATAGCTTCCTCGGCTTGACACCAGATAATAGCATAGAGACTCGATTTGATATCCTTAGTAAAAAAGCTCAAGAACTGGAATCAAAAAGACAAGTTCAGCTAAGCAGCCTTCAAAAGCAGGAAATATGTGAGTCTGCAGACTTCGCCACATATAATCTACTCAAGTCTTTCAATCAATAGAGTCTGAACGCTTATTGTTGTTATTGATACGTTTTTGCTGTTGAATCCATAGATGTGAAAAAATATCTGCTTGAGTAAGGCTTTGATTACTGTTGCTGGATGGTTTCATATTCCTATAATCGAACAACGCTTTTTCTTTGTGAAGGTATTTCTTGAGAATGATTGAATTAGGTTTTTTAAAGTAGGTCCTGATTTCTTTGACCAACTCTGGACTCAACATAAAAGAAGCATCCTCTGATAATAATTCTAAATCCTCAATGACATTGCCACGCAGAGGGTTCCTTTTACCATCTTTATATTCAGGCACCATTGCATTGAAGGCTTTCAAAAATTCGAGTTGTGCGATTCCCAAACTTTTATTCTGCTGTTTTTCAGGAATTTTCAAGTCTTCCTTTATGCTA
>CAZPUF010000460.1:0-1110 GCA_964589705.1 uncultured Saprospiraceae bacterium
ATAATAAGCTTCATTCATAATTTAATTAACTTTTCATCGCTAAATTGAAAAACCAAACAAAATTATTATGTTTAACTACTTTATTACAGCTTTAAAGAAGTACTTCGTTTTTTCAGGTCGAGCAAGAAGAAGTGAATATTGGTACTTCATTCTTGTAGCATTGTTATTACAGTACGGTTTAATGGGATTAGGATTTGCATTAGAAATTCCTGCACTTTTCTTAGCCTCTACGGCAGTATCACTTTTATTTCTTATACCTAATATTTCTGTTGGCGTAAGACGAATGCATGACGTTGGCAAGAGCGGCTGGTTTCTACTTATTCCTTTTTATAATTTAATTTTGGCTTGTACAGACAGTGAGCCTGGGACCAATAAATATGGGCCAAATCCTAAGAATCAGGGATTAGAAACTTCTGATCATTTAATTGCTTAATTATCTGGTTAGGACTATATAATCGTTAAGAATAGTACGAAGAAACTGGATGCTATTTGTGTCCGGTTTCTTTATTTTTAGATCCCTTGTTATTTTTCTTTTGAGGTCAATAATCATTGCCTTATTAGCGTCTGACTTATTCAGTAGATATCTGGAAATTGATTCTTTGACCAAGAGCATGTCGGAGTCATTATACATAGTGACTTGAGGGTAGGAGACTTCATATTCTTTGTCTACTATATTCTTGATGGCTTCAAGCGGAATTAGATTTTCGTTTTGAACTTTAACGACTGTTGTATTGGCAAGAATGTCTCCTAGGCGTTGATTCTTCTTGGAAGAACTTATGAAAATCGAGCCAAGCATGCCAATGCTAAAAGTCACATCGACTAGTCTAAACATCCACCTCATAACCAGTTCGTTAAGTGTAGGGCGCTCTCCAGTAAGAGATATTACCCTAAGCCTAAGAAGTCGTTTTCCCAGAGACTGTCCGTTATTGAAATACTCCATAATTAGATGATAGAGCATAAAGAATAAAGAGGAAAGGTAAAACACTAGTTCCGATCCTAATGATACAGCCATTATAATGGAGGTTATAAATCCTACAAAGAAGAGATCAATAACAGTAGAAAGTATACGTGCCAAGGTCGAAGCCAGTTCTACTTTAACCACAATATTGT
>CAZPUF010000461.1:0-1106 GCA_964589705.1 uncultured Saprospiraceae bacterium
AGCAGGACCAAATGGTAATGATGGATCAATAGGTCCAGCAGGCCCACAAGGAGCAACAGGACCTGCAGGACCTCAAGGACCAGCAGGAACTCAGGGAGTTCCTGGCCCAGCAGGACCACAAGGCCCAGCAGGACCAAATGGTAATGACGGTTCGATAGGACCAGCAGGACCACAAGGAGCAACAGGCCCGGCAGGCCCACAAGGCCCATCAGGACCACAAGGAGCAACCGGAGCAGCAGGCCCACAAGGCCCAGCAGGACCAAATGGTAATGATGGATCAATAGGTCCAGCAGGCCCACAAGGAGCATCTGGTCCAGCCGGAGCAACAGGAGCACAAGGTCCACAAGGAGCAACCGGAGCAGCAGGCCCACAAGGCCCAGCAGGACCAAATGGTAATGACGGTTCAATAGGACCAGCCGGCCCGCAAGGACCAGCTGGAACACAAGGCCCACAAGGCCCACAAGGAGAAACAGGTGCAGCAGGCCCAGCCGGTGCAACTGGTGCAGCAGGCCCACAAGGTCCAGCAGGTGCACAAGGAGATCAAGGAGTAGCAGGAGCACAAGGGCCAGCAGGCCCTCAAGGAGAGACAGGTGCAGCAGGTCCGCAAGGCGCAGCTGGAACAGCTGGAGCTCAAGGTGCGCAAGGCCCAGCCGGCCCAGCAGGTGCTAATGGAAATGTTGGACCAATGGGTCCACAAGGAGTTGCGGGGGCAGTTGGCCCAGCAGGTAATGATGGCGCACCAGGCGCACAAGGCCCACAAGGGAATCCAGGACCACAAGGAGCACAGGGTAACCCAGGTCCACAAGGCCCAGCAGGAGCAGATGGAGCACAAGGAAATCCAGGAGCACAAGGCCCACAAGGACCGGCAGGTAATGATGGCACACCAGGAGCTCAGGGACCACAAGGGAATCCAGGTCCACAAGGAGCACAGGGAAATCCAGGAGCACAAGGCCCAGCAGGAGCTGACGGTGCACCGGGCGCACAAGGACCACAGGGTAATCCTGGACCACAAGGTGCCCAAGGAAACCCTGGAGCTGACGGAGCACAAGGCCCACAAGGGAATCCAGGCCCACAAGGCGCACAAGGGAATCCAGGCCCACAAGGCG
>CAZPUF010000462.1:0-1099 GCA_964589705.1 uncultured Saprospiraceae bacterium
TGGAGGCCAACAGTGATTTTGATAATCCTAAGTACGCTGAGCTCTTAGAAAATCACTACTACACAAAACATGTTCTTCGAATGCCGGTGGACAAATGGCCAAAGTCTGTCAATCTAATGTTCCAACATCTTAACCCAGAGATCTATGTATACATGCAAGGGCATAGTGAGTTCGGTATGACAGGGGATGCGACGCTGAAGACTTGGGATATCAGTGACAGGTTAAAAGAGATTACCGTCCCTACCTTAATGCTGGGAGGGTTGCATGACACTATGGACCCAGAGTATATGAAGTGGATGGCCACAGAAGTAAAGAATGGCAGGAGTGTGACGACCAATGGCAGCCACTTATCACAATTTGATGACCCAGATACTTACTTTACTGAAATGGTAAAATTTATTAGGGATGTGGATACAGGTAGTTTTTAATGTACATTAACAAGCTCATATACCTAAATTATCAAACTTAACGCATATACATACTTGTCAATGTTAGTTCAATCCTATCGTCTTCTTATTGTCTTAATAAGCATACTATTAATAATTAGCTGCTCCACATCTCAAGAAGCTAAAGACACAAAACATAATGTTCTATTTATATCCATAGACGACTTGCGTCCAGCTCTTGGTGTATATGGTGACAGCATTGTCCATTCTCCACATATAGACCAGATAGCTTCAGAGGGTTGCACCTTTATGGAGACATTCTGCCAGTCAGCCGTCTGTGCACCTTCCAGAGCCAGCCTCATGACAGGACTAAGACCTGACTCTACCAGAGTATGGCACTTGGGAGATAAGTTTAGAGAAATCAATCCTGCCACCGTAACGATGCCTCAGCATTTTGCCAAGCATGGATATCACACAGTCAACCTCGGAAAAATATTTCACAATTATATGCCAGACTCTATATCGTGGCATGAGCCAGACTTGAGACCAGCCAGATATCTTAAGCCAGAGTGGCTAGGCAGAGACGGAGAGACATTCTATATTAGTCCTGAAGTCAGTGCTTCGCAAGAAGTCAAAAGAGACTCACTGCTCAAATTGAGACCAGTCCGGTATGCTGATGGTTGGAATACAGGACCTGCTTGGGAAGCAGCTGA
>CAZPUF010000463.1:0-1094 GCA_964589705.1 uncultured Saprospiraceae bacterium
ATTCCTCTTTCTTCGAAGCGAGCAGCATGCCATTATCGTTATAGTCATCATCTTTTGCAATGATATCATTGGCTTTCTCTCTGGTCATCTTAACGAGATAATGTTTGTCAGCAGTCTCATATGGTAAGGCACTGATAAGATGTTTCTTATGATTCTTAAAACTAATCAGGTGCTTTTCAAATCCATATGGGTAGTTAAGTTTTATCTGCTGTTGAATATCCTCGTCAAGTTTTTCAAACTCTGTAATTACTTTGGGTTTGCTCATGGGTAAATTAGATTAAGTCGAATTGGGTCTAGGATTGAAAATTGCTTCTCTGTGGGGCTAAGTAAGTATTAATAATTTAATTTATAGGTAAAAAGTGATGTTAATTTATAATAATATCATTTTAGCCTTTTAAATGTAGTGGGAAATCCGATTTCAAGTAGGCTACTTGCCAGAGCAAACGTTGTCGTATGTGTCGAAGAAAGGACTAGTGATTTGATGCCTAACACCTATAAAAAAAGGCGACTACATTGGTACTTGTAGTCGCCTAGATTAATAAGATTTATCAAAACTTTACATCTTCATAATCCTCAAAGAATCTCTATGTCCATCACTATATTGGATCATCATAATGTATAGACCTCTGTCAAAAGATGACAAGTCCATTATCTGATGACCAGGATTTATGTTTGTATTATTTGAAATGATTTTTCCTTCTGCACTTATCATCTGGAGAGAGAGGATATTTCTGTCAGTCGGTATAATGATATTAAGTATATCAGATACCGGATTAGGATATACATTCACTTCATCACTCTGTGATACAACAATTGTTGCTGAAGCAATTTCATTATCTGTAACAATTTCTGTCTCCTCCACTGTATCATCTTCTTCAGTGCTATCATCTGCCTGCTCATCTTGTGTCGCACCCAATGCTAATTCATTAGGATTATTCAAGACAACTTTTCCACTTAGTGGATCTATGTCTATAAGCACCTGAAAACTACAAGTTGCAGTGTATCCGCAGTCATCTTGAGCCTGATAGGTAATCAAGGTCTTGGATTGTCTGAAGAAATTAGAGCCTGGTGGTGGTCCTTCCGTCTGGACTAAG
>CAZPUF010000464.1:0-1089 GCA_964589705.1 uncultured Saprospiraceae bacterium
ATATATAATAGCTATCCTATTCATTGGACAGCATCTTAATGGACAAGCGAGATACTTCGATGAGAGGTATATCTCTACGTTGTCCTTACTTAATCCAGTCATCATCAATCCAGGGGCTACAGGGTTAGCAGGTCATCATAAAATTACAGCCAACTATAAGAATAAGTGGGCAACTTTTCCAGGCTCACCTAAGTCTTATTTTGTGAGTTATGATGGTCCTTTAGTGGATCGGTTAGGATTTGGCGTATTGGCCAGTGCAGATACAAACGGTAGCTTGGAGACGACCAAGATACAAGGAGCCCTGTCCTACAAAATAGTCTCACACAATAATATAATCGGCGCCGGAATTACTGGAGAATATATCGACCATTCTGTGTCAGGAGATGTACTGACAAACAGATACGTAGATAGTGGAGATGGTCTCATATTAGGAAGAGTAGATGGTAATGGATTTTTTGATGTCAGCTTGGGATTATACGGTATCTATGATAATACGATTACCTATGGCATTTCATTCCCATCTTTGGCGAGCTCTATGATCAGTGGGGACGCCAATGATGCCTTTAGTAGAGAAGTAGGGTTCATCGCTAATATTGGCTATATCTATAGCCCAGATAACGTCGATGCGATATTCGAACCATCACTCATAGTGAAGCAACTAAACAATGTACCATTTCATGCAGATATTAATTTGCTTGGTCGATTTGCTGATGATAGATTCAGAGGAGGGATCACTTATACAGTCGGCGGTGATGAGCGGGTAGGCTTTATATTAGGTGGAACCTTCAATGCATTAGGTCTTAACTATAGTTATAATGCCAGTAGGCACGAATTCCAGACCTACAATAATGGGACACACGAGTTTTCAGTGCAGATCGATATCAGTGAGCGAGCTAGTCAGAAAGAAAAGATAGACATGGAAAATGGTCTATTACCTGAGCAAAACTTGAATAGTAGTAATTAATAAAACAGATAGTACTCAAAATAGTGATCTTATATATTATAAATATATGTCATATGAAATATACCATTTCATTGTTACAGTCATCCTAGATTGAAGTTCTATCTTTGTACAGAATAAAAGTGTAC
>CAZPUF010000465.1:0-1081 GCA_964589705.1 uncultured Saprospiraceae bacterium
GCAACAACGGCCGCACCAACCACAACCGCTGCGCCGACGACCACCACCGAGGATCCAACCATCGCTGGTGCTGCAGGTCAGGGAAATTCCACGACGACGACCGCTGCTCCAGCGGCGGCTACGGCTACGACGGCTCCAGCCAACGAAGCGATCCCTGAACTAGCCCTCACCGGCCCGCGAGATACCCCACTCGCGCTCGGCGGACTCGCGGCAATCTTGATCGGTATCGCACTGGTCGCAATCAGCCGTCGAGAACTCGACCCAGCTGACGTCACGCAATAGTCAAGGCATTCAGCCGTCGGCGGCTGGCTGCATCATCGTGAATGCTGCATTGCAGCAGTCGTGAACGGTGCTCATGCGCCCGACTCCAGGAATGTCCATCGCGGGCATGACCACCTGACCACCGAGTTCTTGCACCTTGGCCACCGACGCGTCTACATCGTCGACGGTGAAGTAGACGCCCCAATGGTTCGGGACCATCTCGGGCACCTCCGCAGGCATGGTCATCATGCCACCCAGGCCGCCGTTCTCGCCTCCGGCGATCACCTGGTACTCACCGGTGGGCATCTGCTGGGCCTCATAGGCCCAGCCAAACACCTCTGAGTAAAAGGCCTGAGCCGCAGGCAGATCCCGGGTCATGAGTTCGTTCCATGAATGTGTGTTGGCAACGTTCCCAAGCTCACTGCCGATGTGTTGTCCGGGTTCCCACGCAGAAAACGCGGCACCTGTCGGGTCGGCGAACACCGCCATACGGCCAGCTTCCATGACCTGCATCGGGGGCATCATTACCGAACCACCGGCAGCCTCGACTGCAGCGACGGTCGAATCAAGATTCGCCGTAGCCACATAGGTGTTCCACACCGATGGCATCTCGACGCCTGGAGGGATCTCGCCCATCCCCGCTACCGCCTTTCCGTCGACGCGCGCCATCGAATAGATCCGATTTCCTTCATCATCGAACTGATCTTGAAGGTCCCAGCCAAAGAGGCCGGTGTAGAAGTCTTTCGCTTGGTCAAGATCGGAGGCCATGAGGTCTACCCAGCTAGGCGTGCCTGGTGCGTGCGAGGAGTGTTCAGTCATG
>CAZPUF010000466.1:0-1071 GCA_964589705.1 uncultured Saprospiraceae bacterium
TAATTTATTTGCCTCTAGGTCATCTAAAGTGGCTTGCTTAACAGCTCTGTTATCAGTTTGCTGGAGCCTGACAGTAAAGAAAATTAGGATAATGGAAATGAGAAAGTAGAATGGGAAAAGGGTATTTCTTTTTTTGCGCCTATTCCTCCTAGGTCTCAGAATTCTATGAGATATGGAACCGATAACCCAAATGCCAAAGAAGCATACAAACCCAAGGAGAAATTCTCTGCTCTTCAGCAAAGAGGGTTCAGCGTAGCCTATAATGGCAACGAATAGTACGAAGAGGATAAGATTAAGCGTAATCTCCTTGGCATGGCTCATGAGAGCAAGATAATGATTATGGATTGATTATTACTAGGAGGGTATTAGTTTAGGAAAGATGGAAAAGTAATTTTAATGGCAGTCATGCCAACAAAACTATAACTTTAAGGGTCTGTTATTTTAAAGCCTGTACATAAACTTATAAATCATTAGTTATGAATAAATTAAAGTACTTCTTGTTTGTTATGATTGCTCTTGCTGTATCCTGTGGTGATGATAATGAAACCACTGTATCAGATAATTGTGTCTTCGAACAAATCGATGAGAATATGGACGGTTTGATAGATCCTACAGAAAGGACGATAATGCAATTATGTAGAAGTAACTTGTTAAATACTAAGCGTGAAGTAGAAGAAAATTTGATTGGTGAATGGGAGCTTGTAGGTTTTGGAACGGGATGGATAGGAACACTTTCTCAACCATGTGGATCCATAGAAATATCTGAAAGAGACTTAACGTATCACTTTACAAATTCTCGAATTGATACAGTTGTAACCAGTCAATGGGAGATATCAGAATTTGAATTCAATGGGCAAGATCTTTTTCAGCTAGAAACTGAAATCAATCTGTTCTCCATTAAGTTTATAAATCAATTTTGTGGAGATTATATGTTTGGAGATTCAACTCCAAGTGATGGGAATATGTACCTGTATGAGAAAGTGAATTGAGCTAGTAGCTTGCCTTTTGTTATAACCTTCTAACTATTAGACGTGAAATTATTGCAGCTGAAACCTACTGCTTCACAAATTG
>CAZPUF010000467.1:0-1065 GCA_964589705.1 uncultured Saprospiraceae bacterium
GGGCGTTGTACACCGAGTTCTCGGGGCCGAGCTTCGATGCCGAACCGAACGAGGAGTACCGACTCGCGTTGGGGACGCTGCCCATGATCGAAGCGGCCTTGGAGCGAGCGGGCCTACCGACCACCTACGCGGTCGCCGCCGACGACGAGTCGTGGGATGAACTGATCGAAGAAGAGACCGAGGCCGCATTGTCTCGAACCGGTCGCGAGGTTGGCACACCGATCATCACCTTCCAGCCACCCGACGGACTCTCGTTCTTTGGGCCCGTGATTAGCCGCGTCCCATCCGACGAAGAGGCCGTGCCGTTGTGGGACGCCGTCATGACTTTGGCCGCATACCCGGGCTTTGCAGAGATGAAGCGCTCCTTGCGAGAGAAGCCACAACTTCGCGTGTTCGGCGAGCTCAGTGACGCCCCCGAATTCGAAGATTGGCAAGGCGGCGCGAGGGCTGCTCATTTGCCAGGTGCCGAAGACTAAGTCGACGCGCGTCCGGTTCCGATACAGACTCCGCTAGCGTTTTCGCTGAAACCTCTCGAAAGAAGGACCGATGGCTGGATCCGCCGTCCCTGAACCAAAGCCCGAGCTTGGCTGGAAAGCCACTGTTGCCGGGCTCGTGTTTTCTGCGACGATCCTGACTGGGTTCGGGGTCGCGACCGCGACCAACCACGAGGACAACTTCAAAGACAAGGACAAGACCGAAGTGTCCGAGGACTCCGAGCAGGGCGAAGACGTTGAGGCTCCCGAGGAGTAATCCTCGGTTCGCAACGGACTGGTCTCCCATGCGTACCCGGGCGTCGCGCTGGATTGCAGGAGTTCTCTGCGTTGCGGTGTTGGCCGCGGGGTGCGCTAGCGCGACCGATGATGGCGCAGCTGCGGCTGAACAAACCGCATCGAGTTTGGTACCTGTCGACGAGGGTGCGCCTGACACCGGCGATGAACAAGTCGACGCTCCTGCGAGCACGCAGCCGGCCGCCGTCGATTCGACCACCACGAGCGAAGCCCCCGAAGTAGCCGAATCATCGATTGTCGAGCAAGTGAGTTGTGCAACCGAACCGGTCGAGGGCCG
>CAZPUF010000468.1:0-1064 GCA_964589705.1 uncultured Saprospiraceae bacterium
TTACCATAGTCCTACCAACTTAGGAAAAATATATGAACCAGTGAACCATAATCATTAAAGTCTAAAATGTGAGGTTCTAGATGGAATTTGATCCGATATTTTAAAAATTAACATATTATTTCTCCACATGGGGAACTAACATTTCCTTAGATATATTAAGATATATTGTGATATCGTTGTAATAGCCTTATTTTTGGCAAGATTGTTTCCTATCTATATCGGTTTACAATAAGATAACCACAACCCTTCCCGACCACTTTTTATTGATAACCCGACCGAAAACGAAAAACTAATATTTCAAATCTAAATACTACTAATATGAATTTATTGGATATGGTAAAGGATCAGGTTTCTGGTTCTTTAGTTTCTAACGCTTCCAAATTTTTAGGTGAATCGGAGTCTGGTGTACAAAAAGCACTTGACGGTATTTTTCCTACACTTTTAGGAAAAATGGCTGATACTGCAGATGATAGTAACGGCTTAACTAAGCTATTCGACTTGGCAAAAGGCCAGGATGATAGTATTTTGGATGATATAGGTGGACTGTTCGGCGGTGGCGCAGGTAATGTTGCTAAGCTTATGAATGGAGGTTCAGGTGTACTTAGCCTTCTATTAGGCAATAATACTGGTGGTCTCATAGACAAGTTAGCTGGATTCAGTGGACTTAAAGGGAGCGCGGCTTCTTCATTAATCAAAATGGCTGCTCCATTTTTAATGTCAATGGTAGGTAGACATATTAAAAACAAAGCATTAGATGCTGTGGGTCTAGGAAAATTCTTAGGATCTCAAAGACAACATGCACAATCTAGTATGCCAGGTGGCTTATTATCATCATTAGGTGGTAGCTTCTTTAGTAAAGGTGCTAGTGCTGTTACTGGTTTAGCTAGTGACGGTATGGATGCTGGCAAAAAAGTTGTTGGTGGTGCGGCTAACGCAGCTGGTAAAGTTGTAGGCGGTGCATCTGATGCGGCTGGAAAAGTTGTAGGCGGTGCAGGCAAAATTGTAGGCAACGCAGCTAATGTCGCAGGTGACGTTGGTGGTGCTGCAGTAAAAACTGGAGGATC
>CAZPUF010000469.1:0-1058 GCA_964589705.1 uncultured Saprospiraceae bacterium
TGTTGTGGTTCGATGAAAATACGGGCGTCCATCAGGCGCACACGCTAGCGCCCTATGGCGTCTGGAGTTGCGACTCGATCCGATGAGCTGTCGCTGCGACCCGTTCACCGAGCTCCACTGGGTCGAGTTCGCCCGGGAATCGGAACGCAGGTCCGTGGATGTGCACGGCCAATGTCACTCGGCCTGTTTGGTCGGCGATCGGCGCGGCGACGGAGTTGATGTCGTCGGTGAATTCTCGGTATACCCACGCGAATCCGTCGTCGCGAATCTGTTGGAATCGCGTTTGCAGCGCCTTGGGGCTGGTCATGGTTCGTGGCGTGAGCTGTTCGAGTTCCCGGTTCAGAAACGCGTGTTGGATCGCTTTCGAAGAAAACGCGAGCGCAGAGAGGCCGGCCGGTACGGCGTGGGCGGGGGTGGCTTCGTCGGTCCAATCCCGAACGACCACCGATGAGTCTGGGTCATCGATTTGGAGCAGTGTCCACACGGTGCTGCCGTCGAAACGGTTAAGGCCGACGGCCTCGCCGGTGAGTTCCATGAGCTCGGCCATGTGTGGCCGGGCGATATCGATTGCGCTTTGTCCGTTGTCGAGTGCCTGGCCGAGCTCGGCGATGCCGTCACCGAGTTGATAGAGGCCTTCGTCGTTTTGGTCTACGGCGCGTTCGAGATCGAGGCTCGACAGCAGCCGAGAGACGGTGCTCTTGGGAAGCCCTGTTCGTTCGCTGAGATCGGTAACTCCTGCTGGTCCAAGCGATAGCGCTCGCAAAATGCTGAATGCTCGCTCGATTGATTGCACACCGGCCATAGATCGATCGTACCACGATGCGGAACAGGCTGTCCCACAATGTGGAACACGTCACCTGTTGAAGATCTGGTGGGCGGGCGAAGAGTCCTCAGCCAACATTGCGCCTACGATTTGTCCATATGATTCGACGAATTGCTGCTGGACTCGCATTGGTTTTGGCCCTGAGCGCATGCGCAGGGTCATCGGGCTCAGACACCGTGGTGCAGGTTGGTGATCGAATCATCGATGAGGACACGTTCTTTGGTGCGTTCGTGGC
>CAZPUF010000470.1:0-1030 GCA_964589705.1 uncultured Saprospiraceae bacterium
AATCAAATTCTGGAATAGGTTTATGTAAATTAATCTATAACAAAAGTAGGTAACGAAATGATGATAAGAGGAAGAGCGACGAAGGAGCTCTTACTTCTTATCTAATGTTACCAGTTTTTATTTTGGCATGTTATCAAAAGTGCTTCTCAATTTGAGGGCATAATCATCAATTTCTATAAAACTACTCCCTTCTGCCCATCTGTATAAATCTAAACTATTAAGGAAATTAATTTGACTAATTTCATCTTCAATTTTACCGTATTCATGTTTACTCAATCCATACCCACTTAAAAATGATTCAAATTCGTTTGGATTTAGGTTGTTGTCAGTTTGCACTATTCCTAGTTCAGTATGTGGAACAATATCAATTTTTGAAGACCCCCAATCTAACAAAACGACTTTATTATTTTGAAAAATCACATTTCGTGGGCACAGATCTCCATGAATCAGGCCTTTGTCAAATCTCTTTTCCTTAAGATTCTTGAGTAGGTTACGACAGAGTTCATGTTCATCTTTTCTGAATATATTTTTTGTTAGCAATGAATCATTTGAGGTTAGTTGACCAATATTATATTCCAATTTACTGATCCAATTTGGATGGAATTCATCAGTAGTGATCTTAAGTTCATCAATCTGTTTGACACCATGAATTTTATTGGCATATTCACCTAATCTATTCCATATTGTTAGTTGATCATCTTGGGAACACTTACTTCCATTCGATCCTTCAACTTTATTCATTATCATAAATGGAAGGTCATGGATTAGACCCACTTTTATTACTTCTGGACTTGGTATATCTAGTGAAGATGCTTTTTCCATGCACCATTTTTCTTTCCAAAATTCAAACTCTTTATTTCGGTCCGGATTGATTCTAACTACATAACTTTTGTTTTTACAATTGACATCATATACCTTGTTTACTAAACCAAGACCAATTATTTCTGAAATTGAATCGACTGCTTTGTTTAATTCTGATTCTAAGATTTGGTTAATTATTTCTTTCATTTACCTTAATTACTGGTAACGG
>CAZPUF010000471.1:0-1025 GCA_964589705.1 uncultured Saprospiraceae bacterium
GCATTATACTCTGATACATATATCCTATCAGATTCCTAGTTCGCCCATCTAATGCCATCAAAATAAGAACTCCAAGAACACCAAATATGGCGATCTTTCCTATTAGTGAAGCCGCTAAGCCAATTAATGCTTTGCCAAATGTTACACCGACCCAGCCTAATAGGCCAAGCATAACAACTAAAAATAAGGCGCCTGTTTTGCCTTCAGGTTTATTCCAAAATGATTTTGGTTGATTAGTAGCCATTTACCAATTATAAGTAGTTATTAAAAGATTCAATGTCTTTGCTTATAGTTTCTGCAAGTACATTATAAACGTTTAGAAACTTTTCTTTCGTTCCCTCTATTTTATTTGTTGCTTCCTCTACATCCTGATCTACATTATCTATCCGCCCTTGAAAAATTTCTATTTCGCGCTGTAATTCTAAAATCTTAGCCTTGTGCGACTCTATTTTCTTACCCAACTCAGATACTTCAAGTTTCCGGCCGTCTATTTTTTCATTTTTTCTGGCAATGAGAGCGGTAGCAAAAGACTCTCTTTCATTCTCTAGAACATTGATATACTTCTTTGCAGAGTTAATCAATTTCTCTTTAGTCAGTCCCATAGTTGCGGCAGTTGCATAAGCAGACTTGTATGAAGTTGCCAAGTCCATATCCATTTGGGTTAATGTCGTAACCGATTGTTTAAACTTGAAATAATCGAAAGTATTGGCGTCAAAATTATGCTTTAGCGCTCTCAATAGTGCATAAATAGACTTCTCATCTTTGCCTTTAATGTCAGGAAATAACTCTTGTATGTCGATTGCCATGGGGAAATTTAACTTGAAGATAGAAACAATCGACAACATAGTGCCTCTATTTTAGACCATTTAGTTTTGTCGGTCTACGTAGGTGGCTGCTTATTCACTTTTTTTGACATAAATCAGTCAATTTCAAAAATTAATACATTATTATAATATTTAATATGTTATTTTTGCACTTATTCCCTCCCCCGGCAGCAGTAATGCCTCTATAGTGTAGTATATGCA
>CAZPUF010000472.1:0-1024 GCA_964589705.1 uncultured Saprospiraceae bacterium
AGATAAGATTATAGAGAGAATCAAACTAAGAGAAATAGATGTCGGTATACTCTCACTACCTATTCAAGAAAAAGAGATTAAAAGCTTCCCCCTGTTTCAAGAAGAGTTTTTAGTCTATGACACTAGAAAGCAACCCACTAAAGCCAAAAGTTATAATGTAGAAGATATAGACATCGATAGACTGTGGTTATTAGAAGAAAGTCATTGCCTGACAAATCAGATTAAAAAAATCTGTCACCTTAAAAGTAAAAGCAAGGTGAAAAACAACTTAAGTATTAAAAGCAGCTCCATACTCACCATTCTAAATTTGATTCAGAAATCTAATGGTGTAACGCTGATACCTAAATTAGCAGCTAACCAAGAAAACAACAGAGTTCAGAAAAACATCTACCCTTTAGAGTCACCAGTGCCAGTTAGGGAGGTTGGCTTAATAACGCTTGAAAATTACAACAAGAAACGTATTCTCCATATTCTTGGGAAAACGATCAAAGATGCTGTAGCACCTATTTTGGGTAAAACAAAAAAGGTAAAGGTTATAAATCCGTTCTAAGGGTTTATTAATATCTACGGACGACTTGAATCAAATATGATTTTCCCATTCCACCACTCTTTTTCTATAGTTGCACCTTGCTTTTTATAGAAGTCTAAGGCCAGTTGGTTCCAATCGAGTACTTGCCATTTGATCAGTTTGCACTGTGTTTGCCTGGCATAGTTAACTGTAGCATCAAATAATTGCTGACCGATGCCTGACCTTCTATGAGAAGCTTTGACCACAAAATCTTCCAAATAGAGCATTTTACCTTTCCAAGTAGAGTAGGTGTCATAGAATAAGGCCATTCCCACAATGCTGCCGTCAGATTCAGCTATAAAGCTTTTGATGAGACCACTATCATAGGCTACTTGGTAATCCTCTAATGAGGCGCTGACAGCATTAGGTTCCTTTTCATATATGGCTAATTCGACAACGAGTTCTCTAATTGACTCTAAATCAGCTCTTTCAGCTAATCTTATATGGGTTTTTCTC
>CAZPUF010000473.1:0-1016 GCA_964589705.1 uncultured Saprospiraceae bacterium
TCATGACCAATACGCCCAGCCAGCTCGAAGAGATGGCCAAGCAGATGACCGAGATTGGCACGACGATCGAGATCGAAGCGTTCGACACCGGGCATCTCGCGCACGCCAAGAACTTGGTCGCACGAGGCATTATCCCATCGCCGGCCATGGTGCAGTTGTGCATGGGTATCCCGTGGGGCGCGCCAGACGATCTCAATACGTTTATGGCGATGCGCAACAACATTCCCGACGACTGGACCTTCTCGGCCTTCAGCATCGGTCGCAACCAGTTGAAGTACGTATCTCTCGCTGCAATGGCTGGTGGCAATGTTCGAGTCGGCCTCGAGGACAACATTTATCTCAGCCGCGGTGTGCTCGCCTCGAATGGTGACCTCGTCGAGCGAGCCGTCACGATTCTCGAAGCGCAGAACTACAACGTGCTCACGCCAGCTCAGGTTCGCGAGAACCTCGACTTGACCAAGCACGGCTGAGGTCAACCATGAGCAACGAAGAGTTTGAACTCATATCGATCGAGCGGGCAGCGGTTGTTGGCTGCGGTGTGATCGGCGCCGCGTGGGCAAGCCGGATGCTGCTCAATGGCGTCGATGTCGCCATCAGTGATCCGAACCCCGACGCCGAACAGATTCTCACTGAGGTTCTCGGCAATGCAATCGCCGCATACGACGACCTTGGTCTGCCCACCGACCAGCAGGGGACGTACCGAATCGCCACTTCGGTTGCCGACGCGGTTACTGACGCGCAGTTCATTCAGGAGAGCGTTCCGGAACGCCCCGACGTCAAAGCGGCGGTCTTGTCGGCGATCGAAGCCGCTGCACCAGCCGACACCATCATTGGGTCGTCGACATCGGGCATCAAGCCGACGGTGATGCAAGAGGGCATGACCAACCCGGAACGACTGCTCGTTGGTCACCCCTACAACCCGGTCTACCTTCTGCCGGTGGTTGAGGTCGTTGGTGGCGACGCCACAACGATCGAGAACGTCCGTCGAGCACAGGGCATCTATGCCGGGATCGGGA
>CAZPUF010000474.1:0-1013 GCA_964589705.1 uncultured Saprospiraceae bacterium
AGGGTAAGTTAGATCATTCTTCTATGCAAGGAAAAGTTGTGGGTGAAGTTGCCAAGCTATGTAGAACCAACAACAAAAAAATGCTTGTGGTTGTAGGGCACACTGACTTGGAACATGAATACTTGCTATCACATGGCGTCCACGAGGTGTTTAAGTTGTCAGATTTCGCCAAATCCTTAGAAGACAGTATGACCAACGCTGCAGATTATCTGTGTGAAATAGGGAAGATGATGACTTTACATTCCTAATGTTTTAAAAAAAATAGAGTTAGTCAAGCAACGAATCACATATGCCGCAGTATTACTAGTAATGAGTAACTATCCAAAAAGATTAAATCATGAAATTATATATAGCTGCAGCTTCCCTCTTGCTTTGGAGTAATTGTATATCTAGTCAATGCCTATTCCCCTCTGACAATTCAGGCATAAGTTGTGAAAATGCAACGTTTTTATGTCCCATAGATCTACTGTCGCTGAGGGATACCTTATTTGCCCAGAATAACCCTGATATACAATCCCCAGTATGTCCTAATGATGGTGAAGCCAGTAATGTTAGATGGTATAAGTTTTTTGCTTGCGAAGAAACAGTAGAACTTCAAATTACACCTGCCAATTGCTCCCTTGTAGACTGCGATGGTATAACCGTGTCCGGTTTGCAAGCTGGCCTATTTAGAGAATGTGGTTTTAGTTCACCTATAGCTTGTAGTGGACAAGGGCTGGTCGATAGTTTTTCTTTGGTAGGAAATGATTTAGAAGTTGGCGAGCTTATATATCTGTTTTTGGATGGTTATAAGGGATCAATCTGTGAATATGAGATTAACGCGATTTCAGGAATAGACACAACAACTGTAGAACCTTCTACAGATCCATCGGGTATGCCGAAAGATGGAATGGTTGTCGGCATGATAGATACTTGTCAGGGCACTTACAGTGTTATACCGCCCACCTGTATAAGCGAGGGTCGTATACCAAGATGTTTGACTCAAAGTTTTTCTGATCAAGAATTTGTCTGTT
>CAZPUF010000475.1:0-1009 GCA_964589705.1 uncultured Saprospiraceae bacterium
CAATAAGCTTGGTACAAATCAGGATGGGCTTGTTCCAGATATTCAGAATAGGATAAGGGCTGCAAGTCAATGAAGGTGACCTTACCTACAGGGAAGGATCGATCATTACCTATGGACAGTCCCAGCAGTGACCCTGCGCAAGCTATGTGTAGATCAGGCAAGTCTTCTTCGAAATATTTGAGCGCAATGAGGGCATCCCTACAATCTTGAATTTCATCCAAAATCAATAAAGTGGCGCCGACCTCGATGGGCTGACCGTAATGTATACCGAGATTGTCTAGAATGTCTGTCGGGTTTTTATTCCCTTCAAAAAATTGATGAACAGATTGGTCTTTTTCAAAGTTGATATACACCACGTTGTCAAATGCACTTTGTCCAAATTCCTTAAGTAGGGTAGTCTTTCCTATTTGCCGGGCACCCATCAATAAGACAGGCTTATGCTTAGCCCCTGATTTCCAAGACTTTAGCGATTCTAGATGTTCTCTTTTAAATTTCATTTGTCCATCTATTATACACAAATATCACACTATTCGTTCTAATAATGTGTAAAATATCACACTATTCATTCCAATAATGTGTAAAATATCACACTTTTCGTTCCAATAATGTGTAAATATCTCGATTTCTTCCATAATTGGACCTACCTATATGGTGGTACTCAACCTTTCTTTATCTGAGTGTTATATTACTAATGAAAACAAAAGTAGGATGTCATTTATACCTCGATTCCAAGCCCTATTCAAACCAGAACAATATCATGGTTGGGGTAAGACAAAAAAATATTTTGAAGGCTGGTATTACAAGTTGGTCTCTGCTGACGAGTCCAACGCTTTTGCATTTATTCCAGGCATCGCCATGGATCAGAATGGCAATAAGCAAGCCTTTATACAAGTACTAGATGGAAAGAATCTCAAGGCGGAGTATTTCAAATTTGATGCGGCAGACTTCCAACCGACCAAAGGTAAATTCGATGTAACTATAGTAAACAATCATTTTACCCGAACTGGCT